>JBFXAN010000059.1:0-35500 GCA_050184225.1 Dehalococcoidia bacterium
CAGGCATGGTGCACGCCCATCGGATTGTTCGCCGTGATCGGACCGTCGAGGAACGACCAGCGCCGGGGCGAGCCGTCGTTCTTGTGCAGGTAGTCCTCGACGACCCCGCTCTCGTACCACCAGCGCAGCCGCTCCCGCTCGATCGCCGGGAAGTCCACCCGCGTCTCTACCTGCCGAAATCCCCGCTGCTTCGTGCTCGTCATGGTCGCTCGCTCCGCTCGCTTAGCCGTCAGCTATCAGCTATCAGCCGTCAGTTTTCAGCCAACTTACGGCTGATACCTGATAGCTGACGGCTACAAATAACGACCTCGCCCCTAGAGGACGAGATCGCTCCCGTGGTACCACCTCAATTGCCTCCAATGCGGAGGCCGCTCTGCCCGGTGCCATCACACCGGCGCCTGTGATAACGGGTGGCGACCGCGGCCACCTCCCGGATCTCGAGGTCCCCGCGCATCACGAGCGGCCCGTCGTCGAGCCGGCGGAAGTGCAGCGCCCCGCTCGGGCAGGTCATGATCACCTGCGCGATCTTGTCCGGCGAGGCCGCATCCGGATGGATCCAGGGCCGGTCCTCCCAGTTGAACACCGTCGGCAGCCCGCGCACGCAGTTCTGTGCGTGGATGCAGTAGGTCGGCTCCCACGTCACCGCGATGCGATCCGTGCGGTGTTCCTTCTTGACATCCTTGACGTCGTGCTGGCTGGTCATCGGGGGACCTTTCTATGAATCAGGGGACCTTTCTCTGATGGGGGTCGCATCGCCCTCGTGGCGGTGTCCGGCGAGCGTGCCTGTCACGACGGGCGCGCCGGCTGCAGCCGCGCACGGAACTCAGGATCGACGAGCGGCAGGTACTCGTGGTGGCGGCGGATGTAGCATCTGACGAACGAGCAGATCGGCACCACCGTGAGATCGCGCGCGCGCGGTTGTCGGTCACGGCGATGCCGTCGCCGGTCGCCGGTTGCTCCTGTGTCGCCGGCTCGCCCTCGGCGCCTCCGCTCTGCTCCGCGCGCTCGATCGCCGCCAGCAGCGTGTCCACGTCGTAGCCGCCGTCGTGGCGGACGCCGTTGATGAAGAAGGTGGGCGTGCCGTTGACGCCGCTCGTCTCGCCGCTGCGCACGTCGTCCTGTACGCGCGGCGCGTAGGCGTACGTTGCCAGTGCGGCATCGAAGGCAGCCATGTCCAGCCCGACTTGCCGGTCGTAGTCGGCCAGGCTCGCGTCGTCCAGCGCCTTCCGGTGCCCGAAGCGCGCCTCGTACATCTCCCAGTAGCGCCCTTGGGCGGCAGCCGCTTCGGCCGCCTCCACCGCGTGGTGGGCGTGCGGGTGGATCTCGGTCAGCGGGAAGTTGCGGGAGACGAAGTGCAGGCGGTCACCCAGGCGGCCCTGCAGCTCCCGGACGATGTGGCGCGCCCGGCCGCTGTGCGGGCACTCGAAGTCGCCGTACTCCAGCAGCGCGACGGGCGCATCGGCCGGCCCCTGGCTGTGGTCGCGCTCGCTCACGGGCAGCACCAGGCGTGCACTCTGCGTCTCAGTCGTCATGATGTGATTCCTCCTATGGGTGGCGCCGCCAGGCGCCGAATGCGGGGCTGCGTGTCGGGCGGACGGCGCGTCGCCGCGCCGGCTATGCGGATGCGCCGCTCCGCTGCGATCGCTCCAGGGCGGCGAGGATGCCCTCGGCGCCAGGATTGATGCCCACCGGCGCGACGTAACTCCAGCGGATCACGCCGTCCGCGTCGATCACGAACAGCGCCCGTTCGCTCGTGCCATCGTGGTCGCGGTAGACGCCCTACGTCTTCGCCACCGCGCCTATCGGCTCAAAGTCCGACAGGAGCGGGCGCTGCGCTTCCCGCTCCTTCGCAAAGGCGAGGTGGCACCAGACGCCATCGACGGAGATGCCGAGCAGCTCCGCGCCCAGCCGCTGGAACTCAGGCAGGATTTCGTTGTACAGGGCCATCTGGTCGCCGCAGACCGGGCTCCAGTCCGCCGGATAGAAGGCGAGGACCACCGGCTGCCCGCGGAACTCGCTCAGGCGGACGCTCTGGTCCGGGGTGCTGTGCAGAGCAAAGTCCGGCGCCGGTGTGCCGGCCGGCAGGTCAGTGTGGTGCTCATTCGTAGTCATCGCGCTCCTCTGTGCCCTCGAACTCGATCGGCCGCAACATCAGACACCCTTCGCTTGGCCGAAGTGATAGCGGCGGTAATGTTCGTAGGTGTCGATCAACTCCTCCTTGCTCCAACCGAGGTGGACGGTGTCGTCGTGCACGCCGGAGACCGCCACGTGGGGCACGTAGAGCTCGCGCGTGGTCAGTACGTTCTGCCTCGTCTCCACAACGAAGGTGTGCGGTGAGAGGTCGCGCACCGTGCCCAACGCCTCGCCGACGCTGCTCACGACGTGCTGGCCGTTGTGGACACGCGACCACACCGCGTCGTTCACGGGCACCTGGTCCGGCTGGTTGATGCCGGGATAGCGCTGGTGCAGCGGGCTGCCGGGATCGGGATCTGGCGTTCGAGCGGTTTCGATGGTCATGGACTGTACCTCTTTTCCTGCGCCGCCCCGCCGCACTCGCCGGCAGACGGCCGCGCTTCGTGCCGGAATGGATAAGAGCGGCTCAGCGCCCGTGCCCGACCCGCTCGGCCTGCTCCTGCCACCCGACCCCGCTACGGGTGGGCGATGCCGCACACCGGGCAGGGACCGGCCCCGCTTGGGGATGCGCGCGGCTGCTTGGGCTCGGCGGGGTAGTGGGCTCTCAGCCACGCGCGGAACCCCCACTTCAGGGTGTGGGCGTGCTCGTAGCCATGTTCCCGCAGAATCTGCGCCACCCGGGCGCTGGTCGCTTGGTTCTGTCAGGTGCAATACGCCACCATCTCTCGGTCGCGCGGCAGCGCATCGGCGTGCGCCCTGACCTCTTCGAGCGGGAGCCGAATCGCGCCGCGGATCTGCCGGTCCGATGCCGCCCAGGACGACGGTGAGCGGGCATCCAGGAATACGATCGATTTCCCATGATCGAGGACCGCCTTCACGGTCTGCGGATAGACGCGCAACTCTTCCATGGACGTAACCCCCATATCGCCCCGCATGCACGTCCTCTGACCGTCTGGAGTCAGGCCTCCGTGGCCGCCTCGGCCGCGTCCGGCATCTCCAGCCACGCGAGGCCCCGCAGCCCGAGCCGCGCGCCCGCCGGCGCGAACGAACACGATCAGGACTTCCTGGCAGGTATGGCAGCGCAGCACGACTCCGGGCGATAACGGGTACATATACAGATGCTGGCTGCCCATCTTGACGCGATCCGGCGGATGGCCCAGCTCGACCAGCGCCTTGGTCACCCGCGCCAGCCGCCAGGTCAGTCGCCGCGGTATCGTTGCTCGTGCCATGGGTCACCATAGTCGTGGTAGCCGTAGGTCTCCCAGAAGCCGGGTGTGTTCTCGGCCATGAGCCGGAGACCACGCAGCCACTTGGCGCTCTTCCAGAAGTACAGGTGCGGCACCAACAGCCGCGCCGGGCCGCTGTGCTCCGGCTCGAGCGGCGCACCGTCGAAGGAGAATACCACCCAGGCCTTCCCATCGGTCACATCCGCCAGCGGCAGGTTGGTGGTGTAGTCGCCGTCCGAGAAGGCCATCACGTACTCGGCTGACGTGTCGACACCATCCAGCAGGACGTCGACAGGGACGCCTTCCCAGACGGTGTCCAGCTTGCTCCACTTCGTCACGCAGTGAATGTCTCGGGTGATGTTTTCGGTGGGCAGCGTGCGGAACTCGTCCCAGGTCCAGCGTCTCGGTTCATCGATCTCCCCGATGATTGAAAACGTCCAATCGGTCAACGGCGTCCGAGGCGTGGGACCGGCCGACAGCACCGGGAAACCCCGCTCCAGGTATTGGCCCGGCGGGAGGCGGCCGCCCGCCGCACGATCCCGGGGCCGCCCGCGGAAGCCGCGCGAGATGAAGCTCATGGTCGTGAGTACCTCCGTTACAGTTACAATCGCCCCTGGGCTAACAATAGGGACGACGCCCGCGAGACGTCCCAGAGGATCGTTTACCATTCACCGGTCACCTCTCCTGCAAGGTTCACGTCATCCTCCTCTGGCTCCGCTCAGGCGATGGGCTCGGCGCGAGCCGCTCGCGCACTTCGACCGTGAGTTGGTGGACCGCTAGCGTCAGCCGGCGGGTCTCCTCGGTCACATGCGTGTTCTCCCGGAGCAGGGTCACCAGCGTCTGGTTGAGCTCCTCCCCGTGCATGACATACGCTTCCGAGTACGCTTTATCTCGCGCCGCTTGCCGTGTCTGCGCCAGCAGGATCAGTGGCGCGGCGTAGGCGGCCTGCAGCGTAAAGGCCAGGTTGAGCAGGATGAACGGGTACGGGTCAACGTGCACGCTCAGCGCGTAGCCGTTGAAGAGAATCCAGCCAATCACCAGGACACTCTGGCTGATGAGGTACTGGGGCGTGCCCAAGAAGCGCGCGATCGCCTCGGCGAGCGCACCGAAGCCGCCGTGGCCGAAGGTGCTGCCGTGCTCACGCTGGGCTACCTCCATACTCAGCGGCATCTGCTTCGTCATCAGTGTCTCCCTCTACGCGCATTGACTGCCTGCCGCCCTACTAACGCGCTCGGTGAAGCGGCGAACCCCTGCGCGTCGCTCATCGCCGGTCAGGCAGCCGCGAAGCCCTGATACGTCACGCGTCCCAAGAGCAGGGCGTCCGACCTGAACAACTGGTCATACTGGAACCGCGCCAGTTCGTCATTCCAGAACGGCCTGGTCCACGCCGGGTCCTCCATCAACCCGTCCAGCGACACGTACTCCGCCACTACGACTTTCCTCATATCGAATAGCTGCGTTGGGCCTGGTAGCCGTCGGTCGCGGTTAGGCGGACGTCGACATGCTGCCCGGCGCGATGGCCCGGCCAGCCGGGCACCTCGAGGACCAGCGTCCTGACCCGTGGCGTCTCGTCGAGACGTCTGGTCACCCGCGCCAGTTGCCAACTCAGTCGCCCCAGTAGCGCTGTTCCTTCCAGGGATCGGCATAGTTGTGGTAGCCGAGCGACTCCCAGAAGCCGGGCTGGTCCTCGGCGACTAGCTGCAAGCCCCGCACCCATTTGGCGCTCTTCCAAAAGTAGAGGTGGGGGACGAGCAGTCGCGCCGGCCCGCCGTGCTCGGGTGCCAGGGGCTCGTCCTCGAAAGCGTAGGCAATCCAGGCCTTGCCGTCGGTCACATCCTCGAGCGGCAGGTTGGTGGTATAGCCGCCGTCACAGAAGGCGACGACGTACTCGGCGCTCGTCTCGATGCCCTCCAGGAGCGTATCTACCGAGACGCCTGTCCAGCGGGTGCCGAGCTTGCTCCACTTGGTGACGCAGTGGATGTCAACCGTCGGCTGCTCGCTGGGGAGGGCACGGAACTGCTCCCAGGTCCAGCGCCGGGGCGCATCGACCTCGCCGACGATGGTGAAGTCCCACTGCTCGAGCGGCGTGTGCGGAGTGGGGCCGGCCGAAAGGACGGGGAAGCCGTTGACGAGGTACTGGCCCGGCGGGAGGCGCTGCGCCTCCTCGGCCCGCTGGCGGCGTCCCTGGAAGCCGCGGCTCACAAACGGAGTGCTCAAGGGTGTCTCCTTTCTGGTTTCTGGTGAAACGAGGGGTCAGCTGAGGAGTCGTGCCGACGGGGATTGGTGCGACAGGTCCTGCTGTTGTGGCGATGCTACTGGCCACCGCATCACCAGCGTATGCGGGCCGTGGGCTGGCCATATCCGTCATTCGCGCACTCTTGGCAGCAGGGTAGCGACGTGGCGGACCGCGCGAATGACCTACGCCACAGACGGCCCGCGAAGACATGACCTGGGATGACCGGTGCGCCTCGTGCGGACGGACACGGAACTGACCGGTGCGAGCGGTACCGCGTGGGGAAGGGGCAACTCGTCTACCCCGGCAACAACGACAGGACGGTGTGGCACGCCTCCTCACAACGGCGACACGCCACCATGCACGTCTGGCAGTGAGCTATGCCGCGCTGCGCGTGCTGCTGGCACTCGTCCCCGCACACTTTGCAGGTCTGCATGCAGGCTTGGAGGGCGGCGCGCGCCATCGCCAGATCGAAGGCGGTCTGGCGCGGGAGGATCCCGCCGGTCGCCAGACACACGTCGGCGCAATCGAGGCAGAGGCGGATGCAGCGGACCATCGCCGGCACGTCGTGCTCGCCGAGATCGGCATCGGCGTCGGCGATGCAGGCCTGGGCGCAGTCGAAGCACGCTTGGATGCACTCCACGAGTGCGTCCACCTCCACGGACGGTTTGCTGGGGTTGGCTTGGGCCATCGGTGCGGCGTACGTCATGGCTGATCGCTCCTATCGGTATATTGGTTGCGCGGAATGTGCGTCATTAGTTCCGCTCCCTGTGCAGGTGCGCATTCGTCTGGCGGAAGATGACTCTGTCCTCCTCCCGATCCAGGTGCTCCATGCCGCCGAACCCGAGGTCGCGCGCGCGTTGCAGCGCCTCCTTGATGGTCCACTTGGCTTGTGCACTGCCGTTGACCAGTCCGTTGAAGCCCTCCACGCGCTTCATCCCGCCGAACTCGACGAGCTCCACCTCCCGCTCATCGCCCGGCTCGAAGCGGATCGAAGTGCCCGCCAGCACGTTCAGGTGCATGCCGAGCGCTCGGGGCCCGTCGAAGTCGAGTGCGCGGTTGACTTCGAAGAAGTGAGAGTGCGAGCCGATCTGGATTGGGCGATCTCCCGTGTTGCACACATTCAAGCGCAGCGTCAGTCGTCCGGCGTTGATCTCGACAGGCTTGTCACTCAACCACCATTCACCAGCTTTCATCGCAAATGCTCCTCATGTCAGTCTGTTTGGCTCAACGAACCGTACAGCCGCTCTACGCGATCGCTATCACGTGATCGGGTTGGTGACCGATATCAACTGAGTGCCGTCCCTGAATGTCCCCTCCACCTGTACGACGGGGATCATCTCAGGCACAGGCTCCATGACGTCCTCGCGCCTGAGCAGTTGCTGTCCGAGCGACTCGACCTCCCCGACGGTCTTGCCGTCGCGCGGCCTCGAGGACGGCTTTCGCGATCAGGGCGATGGCCTCAGGCACGTTGAGTTTGACCCCACGGTCCTTGCGCTCCTGCGCGAGCGCCGCCACCTGATAGATGACCAGCTTCTCCGTTTCGCGAGGGGTGAGCATCATCCCCGTCGTTACGCCGGTAAGGCCGGAGCGATCCGCAAGCTGGACATTCCTCGCATGTCCATCCAATACTCTCCTCCGCGCTCGGGGACGTGCACCATGCGCAGTTGCACCCAGTCGCAGGTCGGGCAGCGCAGGACGGCGCCCATCTGGCCGCCGTACAGCATCAGGCCGCCCAGCGGCATGGTGCGCCCGCAGCCCGCACAGGTGCTCTCGGCGCCGGTCATGTCGTGCGCGAAGATCTCGGACAGCATGCCCGCCGCGGCGTTGCCGTCCAGCCGGAGGGCCTCGTCGCTCGTGTCGCGCGGATTTCCTGGATCACGTGGATTACTCATGTCGCTCCTCCGGTTGGCCCGAAGCGCTCGGTCTTGACGTGCGCCGGCGCGTGACCCAGCTCGACGCAGAGCGTCGCCACCGCCTCCACCAGTGGGGTGGGGCCGCACACGAACACCAGCGGGTGTTCCGCGGGCGACCACGCGACATCCTCGAGCATCGCCCGGTCGATGCGCCGACGATAACCTGCCCAGCCGGCGGGCTGGG
Source organism: Dehalococcoidia bacterium (assembly GCA_050184225.1). Lineage (GTDB taxonomy): Bacteria > Chloroflexota > Dehalococcoidia > CAUJGQ01 > CAUJGQ01 > JBFXAN01. The sequence goes on from JBFXAN010000059.1 coordinate 7,693, forward strand.
AGCGAGTGAGGGTGTGAACGACCTCCAGGTCCGCGTCCGCCGCCGTGCGCTGGGAGAGCTCCTCCCGGTAGATAATGTCATCGTAGGTGCGCGACGAATACAGGAGGCAGACCGGTACCGGGCTCTGCACGGCCGCCCGCAGACGGATCATGGCCATCAGCGGCGCGATTCCAGATCCGCCCGCCACCAGCAGCAGCGGGCCACCCTCCTCGGGGCGCCATGTGAACCAGCCGCCGATGGGGCCGCGCAGCTCCAGTTCGTCGCCCACCCGCAGCTCGCCGGTCAGGTAGGGAGACACCTCGCCGTCCTCCAGGCGCTCGACCGTGATCGTCACCTGTCGGTCACTAGGTGCAGACGCGATGGAATAGCTGCGCTGGGCTTGATAGCCATCCGCCGCCGTGAGCCGCACGTCGAGATGCTGGCCGGCGCGGTGTCCCTGCCAGCCAGGTATATCGAGCACCACGCTCTTGACCTGCGGAGTCTCTTGGATCAACCGCCGCACGGTGGCACGTTGCCATGCTAATCGGGGTGGTATACCTGTCATCTCGTCTATCCCACGATCGTCTGCTACGCTCCGACGCCAGGGGGCGCGGCCGCACCCTTGCGTTGATGTTGTTTGCAAGGCTGTGGGGGCGCCGATCCGGTCCGGCGCCCCCGTAATGGACCTGCGACCGCGGGTGCGGTGTCGGCGTCGGGCAGGTTGCCGACGTGGCCGCGCGGCTGACGCTGATCCACAAAGGGGGAAGGACCGGTCGCTGTCCCCAAGTCCTTACGGCCGAACGCGGATGATCGTCTTCCCCTTGACCCGCTCGGTCGGATTGAACGCCGCAACGGCATCCTCGAGGGTCGCGACATTGCCGATGACCGTCCGCAGCCGTCCGTCCCGCACCCGCTGGACAACCTCACCCAGCTGAGTGCGATCGGACACGACAACGAAGTCGATCGCCAGGCCGTCCGCGGGCCGCGCCTCGGGCGGCCCGACGACGGTCACCAGTGTTCCTCCGGCGCGAATCAGGCCTGCGGACCGCTTCTGGATGTCGCCGCCGATGACATCGAACACCAGGTCGACTCCGCCGACGTCTTCCAGCGCGTCGTTCTCGAGGTCGACGAACTCCATCGCACCGAAGTCGAGCACCGCCTGACGGTCCGCAGCGCGTCCGGTGCCGATGACATACGCGCCGGCCTCGCGTGCGAGTTGCGTCACCATCGACCCGACTGCGCCGGCCGCGCCGTGCACGAGGACGCTCTGCCCCGCCCGGAGACGGCCATGCTCGAACAGTCCCTGCCACGCGGTCAGCCCCGAGATCGGCAGGCTCGCGCCTACCGTGAAGTCGACGTCGCCCGGCAGCGGCGCGAGGTTGCGTGCCTCGACGGCCGCGTACTCCGCCAGGGTGCCGTCGCGATGCCAGTCGGCGAGGCCGAACACTCGCTGTCCCACCGACAGCCCCGTCGTGCCATAGCCGAGGGCGGTGACCACTCCGGCCAGTTCGTGGCCGGGGATCGACGGTGTGCGGTCACGCTCGAGGCGATCGGTCCAGGTCGAGGGCCACTCCAGCTCAGTCGGGACGAATCCCGACGCGTGAACCTGAACAACGACGTCGTTGATCGCTGCCTGCGGCTCGGGTCGCTCCACCAGCGCCATCCCGGCCGTTCCCGCGGCCTGATCCGTCACCACAATCGCCTTCATCCGGCACCTCCCTGTATCCAGTCTTCGCCTGCACGGCATTTTCGGTTCACCAGCATGAGTTTCCCCGCCAGCGCGATCCCGGCGTTACGTTTCGAGGGTCAGTTGCGCCCGGCCATGATGCCGCCGTCGACGTCGACGATGGCGCCGGTCATCCAGCTCGACCTGTCCGACAGCAGGAACGACACCGCGTTCGCAATGTCCTCCGGACTGCCGACCCGCCCCAGCGGGTGGAAGCTGGCGAAGCTGTCGACGGTTTCATCGAGCTTGTCCGCTGGGACGAAGCCCAGGTACAGGGGTGTCTTCACGACCGCGGGCGCGACCGCGTTGACCCGAATGCGGTGCGGCGCCAGCTCGATCGCGAGCGCCTTAGTGAGCGAGTGCAGGCCGCCCTTCTGCACGGAATAGCCGGAGTGCGGCGTCGCCGCGATGCCCTGGTGCGCCCACATCGCGCCGATGTTAACGATGGCGCCGCCCTGACCCCCGGCGACCATGCCCGCGACGACGGTCTGCGTGATAAAGAACAGCGCGCGGTTCAGTTCGTTGTACGAGTCGTAGAAGGCTTCGTCGTACTCGCTGAACGCCTTCGGGATGAAGAAACCCGCGGCGTTGACGAGCAGGGTCGCGTCGGCGTGCTCGGCGGCGAGCTGCTTTCGGACCTCGGGCACCTGGTCGCGGTCGGTCAACTCGGCCGTGATGCCCCACGCCTTTCCGTTCTGCGACAACGTTTCGACCGCGGACCGGACCCTGTCTTGGTCTCGGCCCGTGATCACGGCGGTGCCGCCCCCGGCGACGACTTGGTGGGCCGTGGCCAGGCCCATGCCGCTGCTGCCGCCGACGACCACGACCTTACGGCCCTCGAAGCTCTTACTCATGACAGTTGTTCCTTTCCCATTGAATCGCGACTTGGGTTGGCAGAACCCGGTTCCCCGGGGAGTGGCGCGACGTCCGTGGAACTCGGCGCCGGTCGGTCCACGTCGGACGGTCCGTCGTTAGAGCCTGTTATGAACTGCCGCTTGGTACGCTTGGGGAGTGAAGCGTCAGGCGGCTATTGCCGTGCGCTTGGGCAATACCCAGTCTGGCCGCAGGAAGTGGCAGGTGTAGCCGTTCGGGTAGGTGATCAGGTAGTCCTGGTGCTCCGGCTCGGCCTCCCAGAACGGGCCGGCGGGCTCGATTGTTGTGACCGCCTTGCCCGGCCACAGTCCCGATGTATCGACATCCGCGATCGTGTCGCGGGCGATCTTCTCCTGTTCGGGTGTGAGCGGGAAGATCGCGGAGCGATAGCTGGTGCCGATGTCGTTGCCCTGACGGTTCAGGGTCGACGGGTCGTGGATCTGGAAGAAGAACGCCAGGATGTCGCGGTAGGAGGTCTCGGCCGGGTCGAACACGATCTCCACGGCCTCCGCGTGGCCGGGATGGTTGCCGTAAGTTGCGTGGTCGTTGTCTCCGCCGGTGTAGCCGACGCGCGTGTCCAGTACTCCAGGCTGCCGGCGGATGAGATCCTCCATGCCCCAGAAGCATCCGCCCGCGAGGACGGCGGTCTCCGTGCCCGGTTCGCGGGTGATCTGTCCGGTGTCGTTGATTCCGCTGGTCATGATGCGTCCTCCTCTGTGTTGATGGTGTCGGCTGTGTCGAACAGCGAGCGGTACTCGCCGTAGCCCTGCGTCTCAAGCTCGGAGACTGGGATGAAACGCAGCGCGGCTGAGTTCATGCAGTAGCGCTGGCCTCCGGCATCAGCGGGACCGTCATCGAAAATGTGGCCGAGGTGGCTGTCGGCACCGGTGGACCGTACCTCCGTGCGGATCATTCCGTGTGATGCGTCGGTCTTTGTGTGAACAGAGCCCGCCCCAATCGGTTTGGTGAAACTCGGCCATCCGGTGCCGCTGTCGTACTTGTCGGTGGACAAGAACAGGGGCTGTCCAGAGACCACGTCCACGTAGATGCCGGGCTCGTGGTTGTCCCAGTACTCGTTGCGGAACGCCGGCTCGGTGCCGTCCTTCTGCGTGACGCGGTACTGGCTGTCGGTGAGGCGGCTCAGCGCCTCCGGAGTCTTGAGGTACTCGTGCGACACGATTTCTCTCCTTTTCTGGCGTCGCTGACTGCGGCGTCACTGGGCGTAACACTGCAGAGATTTGGTTTGGTCCCGGATATCTGGGAACTCGCTGGGACTACGAGCTCAGGCCCGGATCGGCGGGCCGGGTCCGGGGTTCGCGCGGCCTTGCGCATCGCCCCGGCCGCCATGTGTCTCCGTTTGGCGGGCCAGTCTCATCGTGATGATCCTCGAGGATTCTGCGGAAGGTTGAGTCGAAGGATCACGCGGCGGCCGCGTCCTCGTCCGATATTCTGATTCCTCCTGTTTCGTCTCTCTCGTGGCGAAAGCATCGTGCAATCGCACCACCAACGTACCGGGGTTACAATCTGGCCGTATCCGACATTCGCGCACTCCTCGCGGCGCGGAAGCGACGTGGTGAGTGCGCGAATGCCCTACGCTGCGAACGGGCTGAAGGACGCACTCTGAGCTAGATCAGCCCGCGATGTAAAGCCAAGGCCACCGCCTGAGCGCGGGTATTGACGCTCAGTTTGTTGAAGACCGAGGTTAGGTGCTGGCTGATGGTGCGGTCGGAGATGAACATCTGCCGGCCGATCACCTTGTTTGAGAGGCCTTGCTCGACCAGCCGCAGCACCTCGCGCTCCCGCTCAGTAAGGAGGTGCCCGCCGCGACTCTCGCCGTCTTGTCGTGCTGCCCGCACTCGACCTGGGTGGCGGGACATGTCTGCCTCTATGGAGGCTGGTGCAGAAAGGGGCAGCGTCTGGGCGAACTCGTCGAGCATCCGGAGGGCCAGGGCGGCCGCCTCGCCCACAGGCAACGCGCGTCCCCGACGGTAGGCCGCCGCCCACTCCTCTTGCCCAGACCGCTCACGCAGCCCCGGCTCGCCCGGGTGCGCAGCCATGTGCTCCCTGGCAGCGCACCCGACGCCTATCGCCTGCCGCAAGGCGTCCGCTGACCCGAGAAGTCGCGCGCGCGCGCCGGGGTCGGCACGGTCCCCCAGGACAGCCAGCACCGCCCATGCACCCTGGCTGAGCAGCCAGCGACTCCTCAGACTCACACTTGTCGTGAGCCCGCTGCGCAGATGCCGCAGGGCGCCGGTCCAGTCGCCTTGCAGGCCGAGCAGCGCACCCAATTGGATTCGCACGTCGCCGGCCGCGCGCGCATCACCTGCCACCTCGAATTGATCCAGCGCCTCGGTGAAGTGTGCAGCAGCTGCGCCATCGTGGCCTTGCGCACGGAGCGCTAGACCCAGATGGTACAGTGCGATGCCCACGCGATCTGGATCGCCCAGCGCCCGCGCCTTGCCCAGCGCCGACTTGAGCAGTGGGAGAGCCGGTGCCTGCCGGGCAAATATTGGAGATGCTCCCAGGAAGATGAGCGCCTGCATGATGCCGGCGGAGTCCTGCAGCTGCCGGGCGAGAGCCAGCGCCTCCTCCAAGAAGGCTCGCGACCGGTCGAGCTCGCCGAAGCACGCGCACAACATCCCCGCCGGGAGGAGCGCGCGCATGCGCGCCGCCGAGTCCGCCCCGTTCTCCTGCTGCCCCTGTGGCGCACGGCTGAGCGCCTCTTCCAGCCAGCGCCGACCCTCTGCATGGTAGCCGCCCAACTGCCAGAAGGAGCCTAGCGCCCCTGCCAGACGTAGGGCCGCGGCCCGATCCTCCGGTGTGTCTTGGTCGAGCAGCCAGCGCAGCGCGGCGCGCAGGTTCTCGCGCTCGCGCTCCAACCGGAGGAGCCACCTGTGCTGCCCAGGGCCACGCAACTGCGACTCGGCCCGCTCGACGAGCGCCAGGAAATACGCGGCGTGCGCTCGGCGCGCCGTCTCCAGCTCGCCCGCCGCGGCCAGCCGGTCCTCGGCGTACTCCCGCACCGTCTCGAGCATGCCAAACGCCGGGTCCTCCCCGACATCAGCGTCGTCGTCGTCGGACCGTTCATCCTGCCAGCCTGGAACAGCCGGCGGTGCGGGCTGGATGAGACTCTGCTCCGCCAGCGAGTGCAGCTTGTCCAGCGTACACACGCCGCCTCCTGCATACGCCTCGCTCACGACATTACTGCAGACGGCGGTGAAGGCGTCGAGCGCGACGCGCTGGACGAACACCCCCAGGCAGCGGAAGAACCGCCGCTCCGGCTCACTGAGCAGGTCATAACTCCAGCCGATCGCTGCTTCCAGGCTCCGCTGTCGCTCCGGCACGTCCGACGCCTCCCAGTGCAAGAGGCGCAATCGGTCGCTCGGCCGGTGGGCCATTGCCGGCAGCGTGAGCGTGGCGGTGCGCGCCGCCGCCAGTTCGAGTGCCAGCGGCATGCCGTCGAGCTGCGACATTAGGCGTGCCACCAGAGGAGCCTGCTTCTCAGTCAGGACGAAGTTGGCCTGGCGGGCGCGCACCTGTTGCAGAAAGAGCTCAATCGAGGGGATGGTAGTCAGCTCGTCTAGCGGCGGCAATGGCCTGTCGAGGTCTGGTACGGGGAGCGGCGCAATGCGCAGCGTCCGCTCCCAGCGCAGTCGCAATGGGGCCCGGCTCGTCACCAGCAGACGCAGGTTCGCGCTTGCCGCAAGAAGCTCAGCGAGCACGGCGCCAGCCGGCAGCACCTGCTCGAAGTTGTCCAGCACCAGCAGCATCTGCCGTTGCTCCAGCGCGTCTTGGAGCTGCTCAAGTGGGCTCTGACTGCCGATATCGAGATTCGGGAAGCCAACGGATCCGAGGATGGTGCTCAGCACCAACTCGGGATCGCGTACCGGGCTGAGGTCGACGAACATAACCTCACGAAAGTGGTCGGTCAGCTCGACGGCTGCCGCCAAGGCCAGGCGTGTCTTGCCCACCCCGGCCGAGCCGGTGAGCGTGAGCAGGCGTGTATCTCCACCGACCAGCCGCTCGATGATCTCAGCGAGCTCGTGCGTCCGATCGACGAGCGGCGTCGGTTGGGTTGGCAGGAAGGAGTGGGTCACTATGGGTGTCAAATCCCTACTGAGTGACCTGGGCCCCCGTCGGGCTTGTCGTCGATTCCTAGACGCCACGCGTGCCGCGCCGCAGCGTGCTCCTGGGGCCTCTCCTTCCTGACTGGTCCCAATGGCAATCGCATCATCGTGTGTGGCTCGTTGCATTCCACAGTTCTCCTTACCGCGGCTGTCGCGCATCATGACCCCTCACGTCAGCCACGTCGTCCGGCGCACGATCTGGTTTGAGTGTGCGAGGACCCGCCTCCCCGCACAGAGACAGATGCACACAATTCTGCACGGCGCCCTCGCTCACGCCGGCGCGGCCGCGCAGCATCAGGGCGAGGCCGAGGAAGTCAGGGGGTTGGGTATCTCTCGGGCCGCCGGACATCTTCACCAGACCACAAATCCCGCCCTACTCAAGGCGCGGGCCCTCATGGCGAGCGGATGCGGCGTTCTGCTCGGCCGGCTTGAAGATCTGGCCGAGTGAGTCTCCGTCGATGGCGTCCATGAAGGCGTCGCCGGTGCCGGTGATGACGAGGACCATATTGGTGCGGTCGTCACCGATCTCAGCGAGTGCCTTCGGCAGGTCGCGGTGTGTAGCGCCGGTGAAGGCGACCGGGCCACCCTCGATGCGATGGATCTCCTCGTCCCGCCGCACGTCCAGCGGTGCGAGGCGAGCGTCCGCGCCGGGCGGTGTCGGTGCCCCAGGAATGTTGCGCTCCATCACGATGTCCTCCGGGTTCTCCCAGTGACGCGGCCGCCACCAAGCGCGTCATCCAGCCGTCTTGCCGGGACGAGGCGGTGGCCGCCGCATCGTCTCTGCGCCGGGTGGACTTCACCCCCGGACGCCATTGCCGATAGCGAGGCCGTCCGGGGAGCGGTCCACGACCTCGCGCAGGAACCACTCCTGCTTCTCGTGCACCTGCACCAGGCGGGTGAAGAGGTCGGCGGTGCCGGGGTCGCCCTGCTCGTCGGCAAGTGCCACGCCGTCGCGCAACTCGGCGATCACGCGCCGATGGTTAGCGATCGCCTCGTCCGCCATCGTGCGCACGCTGTGCTCCCCGGTTTCGGGCGCCAGCACGGTCGTCGCAGCCATCACCGCCCGCGGGGTGGCGACAGGGTCGCCGCCGAGGATGCGCACCCGCTCGGCGAAGTCGTCGATGGTAGACAGGATCTGGCCGGCGTGCTCGTCGAAGAGCAAGTGCAGGTCGCGGAAGTGCGGGCCGTACACGCGCCAGTGGTAGCGCTTGTAGTTCATGTACAGGGTGAAGGCGTTCGCCACCTGGCGCTGCAGGGCGGCGATCAGGGTCGGGGTTCCGGTCGTGGCCATCGCGTTCCTCCGGTGTGCCGTCTGCTCCGGGTGTGTGTCTGCACCCGGTGTCCTCATATGCTCTGCGCCGCGGCTTAGTCGTCGGCGGCGGTCGCCGCCCGCTCGGCGCGTACGATGGCGGCGAGCAGGGTGTCGCGGTCATACGGGCCGTCGTGGCGGACGCCGTTGATGAAGAAGGTGGGCGTGCCGTTCACGCTGCTGCGCACGCCGCTCAGCAGGTCCTCGCGCACCCGCTCGGCATGGCGGTGCTCCGTCATCTCGCGCCGGAAGGTGGCGATGTCTAGGCCGAGCGCGTCCGCGTACCGGAGGAGGTGGTCATCGTCGAGCGCGCGCTGATGCTCGAAGAGATGGTCGTGCATCTCCCAGAACCGCCCCTGCGTGGCGGCGGCCTCCGTCGCTTCGGCCGCGTGCTGGGCGTGCGGATGACCTTGTGTGAGCGGGAAGTTGCGGAAGACGAACCGCAGCCGCTCGCCTAACTGCCGCTGCAATTCCTTCACGATCGGAAAGGCTTGCCCGCAATGCGGACACTCATAGTCGCCGTACTCGACGAGCGTGATCGGAGCCGTCGCTGGCCCCTGGGTGTGGTCGTGGTCCGTCACCGGCGGCGTGAGGTGGGCGCCCGCTCGTTGCGTCGTCATGAAGAGGTCTCCTTGGAGGAAAGTGCGTCGAGCTCGGCAAGGTTGCCGTCGGCACCCGGGTTGATGCCGATCGGAGAGACATGGCTCCAGCGGATGACGCCGTCGGCGTCGATCACGAACAGCACCCGCTCGGTCGTGCCCTCCTGGTCGCGGTAGACGCCATACGCCTTCGCCACCGCGCCCTTCGGCTCGAAGTCCGACAGGAGCGGGAAGCGCAGCGTGCGGTCGTTCGTGAAGGCAAGGATCACCGGCTGCCCGCGGAACTCGTTCAAGCGAACGCGCTGGTCCGGCGTGCTGTGCAGGGGGAAGTCTGGCGCCGGTGTGCCGGGCGACAACGCACTCGTGTGTCCATTCAATGGTGGTCTCCTTTCACGGCTGGTACTAAAGCCGGAAACGGATGACTGGGCCAGTGCTCTAGGCAGCTCCCCCGACGGGGACGGTGTTCCGGCTCAGGGTCGTAATCCAGTGGTCGAAGATCTGCAGGAATCCCTGCAAGAAGGCGCGCGTGCCGTCATTGCTGAGCCGGCCCGCGGCGTCGAACAGCGTCGCCGCGCCGCCGATGTAGACCTCGGGCTGGGGCAGCGCCGCCACATCCAGGAAGACGAGCGACTGCCGGAGGTGATGGTTCGCGCCGAACCCGCCGATCGCGCCGGGCGAGACGCTGACGACCGCACCCGGCTTGCCCTGCCAGGCATTCGCGCCATACGGCCGCGACCCGACATCGAGCGCGTTCTTGAGCGCGCCGGGGACGGAGCGGTTGTACTCCGGCGTCACGAACAGCACCGCATCGGCCGCCTTGACACGACGGCGGAACGCGCTCCAGGCTGCCGGCGGTTCCTCGTCGTCCTGGTCCTCGTTGTAGAGCGGGAGCTGGCCGATCTCGACGATGTCCGGCGTGAGTGTTGGTGGTGCAAGCTCGGCGAGGGCGTGCGCCAGCTTCCGGGTGAGGGAGTCCTTGCGGAGACTTCCCACGAACACGGCGACATCCTTCGGTTCCATCGCGTCTCCATCCTTTGTTGTTGCAGGTACCGGTGGACGATTACGCCGAGCAGACGTCCGGTCCGTTGCTCAGCGGGTGTGGTGCGCTCCTACGCGGCCTTCGCACTCACCTGCGATGCCTGGGCGGGGACGAAACTGCGCCCGCACATCAGGCAGGTAAAGCAGGGGAGGTCGTCCTCCACCGTGAAGAAAAGCCGGCCGCGACAACGGGGGCAGTGTGGACGGGACATGACAGTGCTCCTTTCCGATGCGACCGCGATGGTATGGCCGTCTGCGATCACTCGGTGCTCGTCGACCACCCGTCGGGTGAGCGCGACGAGATCGGTCGGGCGCAAGGTGAGTGCGGGCGGCCGGCCCGCGCCGTCGTGAGCCAGGTCGCACAACTCGTCCAGCAGGACAGCTATCCGGTTCGCGTTCCGCGTGATGCGCGCCAACTCGTGGGCGAAGATGGCAGGATCCGTCTTCGCCGCCTTTACCTGTCGCGCGAGCAGTTGGGCGGTCCGGGAGATCACGGCGAGCGGTGTGCGCAGGTCGTGGCAGAGTGTTGCCAGGATGTCGTCGGGGCGCGACGGCGAGGACGTTGCCGTCGGCGGAGCAACGGAGCGTGTGATCATCAACCAACTCCCCTGCGTCGTGGCGGCCGGCCGCGGTCTTGCTTCCTGCAAGGTTCAGGCGGCCTGCACAGCGCTGAGGACGCCGGATACCTCACGCCGGAGGGCCTTCGGTAGGGGAAGGTGGCTCCCCGTCTCTCGGCCGTAGCAAAGAAGGCAGATGCAGCGGCCGCGTGCGGTCAGGACAACGGCATCGTCCAGCGGCACATCGAAATGGCAAATAATGCAGGTAGTCATCGTTGGTCCCCTTCCAGGTAGATCCGGTGCCTACTGCCAGCGTCGCCGTCCGGGTGGGGCTGCTGCCAGCTACAACGCAACAGTTGCCATACACAGTTGCCGCTGCGACCGAACTGTGGACGCTACTGTGAGGCTCACCGCCGCAGCCGGTAGAGGTTCAGAATTTCGGCCTCGGTCGTCGCGTCCTCCGGACGCCGGTCCTCCTGCACGCGAAAGACCCCAAGGGAACCGCAGGGCGTACCCGGGCCCGCGACCTACGCTGCCGCAGGTGTGCAGCGGGCTGCGCGAGATGTCGTCGGCGATGAGCTCGATCACGCGGGCCGGCGCGGTCCACACATCTGCCGTGATGTGCGCATCCACCTGGGGTGGTCGCTCCTCGATCCGGTCGGTGTCCAGAGACTGCCGCAGCTCCACCCACCCAGCGTCCGATAGGCCCGACCCAACGCGTGTCACCGCGCGACAACGGTCGTGCGCCGGGTCGTACACGGCGCAGAGCAGCGAGCCGATCCCCAACCGCGGACGCCGCCCGCGGCCGCGAAAGTAGCCGACGATGACCACATCGAAGGTGTCGGCCAGACCAGTCTGGTACTCACGCTTCAGCTTTACCCACGCGAACGAGCGGACGCCGGCCTGGTACGGGGCATCGGGCGGCTTCGCCATCGCCCCCTCGTTGCCCTGCTCGACCATCGCCGAGAAGTAGCGCTCGAGCGCCGCTGTGTCGGCGATGGTCACGTGCGGAGTGACGGCAAGCGCGCCGTTCGGTTCCTCATGCACTACGTCGGCGAGGCGCTGTGAGCGCTCCGACTGTGGTTGCTGCATCGTGTCCTGACCGTCCAGCGTGGGCAGATCGAAGGCGAAGTCGCGGATGGGAGCGCGTTCAGCCGCCGTCTGCACGGCGTGAGTGCGCCTGCGCTGCGCGGTCTCCTGGAACGGGAGCGAACGCCCGGTGGCGGGATCGTAGGCCACCGCCTCGCCGTCCAGGATCACCTGCCGCTGCTGGATCTGCTGCAAGGCAGCACGCGTCAGCTCTGGGAAGGCGCCGGTCACGTTATCCAGCCGCCGTCTTCCAGCGGCTCGGTGTCCCCCGCCGGCTGGTCACGATCCTGGAAGGCGAGAGTCTCTTCAACGACGCGACCGCGCTCGTCGCCTACCAGGCGGCGCTGGTGGCGATGGCGACGACGTTCTCGATCGGCGAGGCCAGTCTGCGCTTCGTCGTGGTGGGCGTCGGCGGCGTGCTTGTCGGGCTCGCGGTGGGCCTGGGTATCGTCTGGCTGTGGCGTCGCCTCCACGATTCGTCGGTGGAGATCACGGTCTCACTGCTCACACCGTTCGCTGCCTACCTGCCGGCGGAGTGGCTCGCTGTCTCCGGGATCCTCGCTGCGGTGACCGCCGGTCTCGTGGTCGGGTGGTGGGAGCCGCGCATCATGGAGCCGGAGACGCGGATCCGCGGCCGTGCCGTGTGGGACATCGTCGTCTTCGTGCTCAACGGGCTGGTCTTCATCCTCATCGGCCTGCAGTTACCCGCCATCCTCGATGCCCTCTCCGACCGCTCGCTTCCCTCCCTAATTGGAGGGGGCCCGCTGATCAGCGCCGCTGTCATCCTGGTGCGCTTCGCCTGGGTATTCGCTGACAGCGCCCTGAGCCGCCGGAGTGGCCGCGCGCGACACGGACGTGGCCGGGCACCGCGCTGGCCGGAGGTGTTCGTCGTCGCGTGGGTCGGCATGCGCGGCGTCGTGTCGCTGGCGGCGGCCCTCGCCCTGCCGCTGACAACGCCAGACCGACACCCGCGAAGTCGCGCGCGCCGGCCAGAGCAGCCTCGTTGGTGAGGTTTGCCAGGTCTGCGCCCGAGAAGCCGGGCGTACGGCGCGCTAGAGCGGGCAGGTCAGCGTCTTTCCCCAGGGGCAGCCGCCGCGTGTGGACGCGGAGGATCGCCTCGCGGCCGGCGCGGTCCGGCAGACCAACCGTCACCTGGCGGTCAATGCGGCCGGGGCGGAGCAGCGCCGGGTCGAGTACGTCCGGCCGGTTGGTAGCCGCGATCACGATCACGTTCGTCTGCTCGTCGAAGCCGTCCAGCTCCACCAGGAGCTGGTTCAGCGTCTGCTCCCGCTCGTCGTTGCCGCCGCCCAGCCCTGCCCGCGCTGGCGGCCGACGGCGTCGAGCTCGTCGATGAAGACGATCGCCGGCGCCGCCTGCTTGGCCTGCGCGAACAGGTCGCGCACGCGGCTGGCGCCCACACCGACGAACAGCTCCACGAACTCGGAAGCCGAGATGCTGAAAAACGGCACGCTTGCCTCGTCGGCCACGGCACGGGCCAGCAGCGTCTTGCCCGTTCCCGCCGGCCCGACAAGCAGCACGCCGCGCGGCAGGCGGGCGCCGACCGCTCGGTAGTGCTCGGGCTGTCGCAGGAAGCCGACGACCTCCTGCAGCTCACCCTTCGCCTCCTCCTCACCAGCCACGTCGGCGAAGGTGACGTCGGGATGCTCGCCGTTGTACTTGCGCGCCCGGCTGCTGTCGAAGCTGAACACGGACTGCTGCCCGCTCTGCAACCGGCGCCCCATGAGGACCAGGACGCCGACAAACAGCAGTAGCGGCAGCAGGTTGAGCCCGAGCTCCAGCAGCCAGGACGGACCACTCGAAGATGCTTTGGCGGAAACCGTCACCCCCTGCTGCTCGAGCAGGGGCAGGAGCTGGTCGTCCGGAAACGACGGCAGGACCGTGGTGAAGTGCGTGTAGCTGTCCGGCGTGCCGCTCTGGGAAGACGCGCTGGGGGTGGGCGTGGCGGTGGCGGTCCCGGGTGCGGGTGTGGCAGCGGCGCCTGGAGGCGGCCAGGTGACGGCCTGCGTGAACGTGCCATCGACATTCTGACCGTGGATCGTGACCGTGGCGACGGCGCCGGCACGTACCTCGTTCAGGAAGTCGCTGTAGGAGAGCGCGACACTCGGCGGCTATCCCTTCTGGAAGAAGAACGCGTAGACGTTCCAGACCAGCAGCGCCCACCAGATCCAGACCGGGATCAGTGGCCGGCGCTGCGGCTGTTGCCCCGAGCCTCGAGAACCGGGTGACTGAGAAGCTGGTGATGGTGACTGCGATGGGCTCATTAGTGCGCCTCGCTGGCGGGCGGTGGGGCCACCGTCTCACCTCGCGCTGTCTGGGACGCGCCGCCACTTGCTGTGAGCCGCGCCTGCATCGCTTCGAAGTCGTCGCTGCTGAGCTCGCCGCGGCGTAGCGCCGCTCCAGGATCTCGAGCGCGCTCGGCTCCTCGCCTCGCGTCCGCGCTTGCCCCGCTCCCCCGCCGAGGCGCGTGATGCCGGTGTAGACCGCCCAGATGATGAGGCCCCAGAAGATCACCATCCAGAGCCACCCAAGCGCCATCCACCAACCCCAGCCGTCGCCCATGTGCCACATGGCACTCGCTCCTTCTGATCCTCAGGCGCACAATCGCGCTATAGTCCCAGCGTCGCTGGCCGGCGGCGGCCGCTGCCAGCGACAGCGCCACAGTTGTCATCGACAGTTGTGGCGCTGCTCGAACTGTGGGCGGTGATCGCAGCGACCTGTCACCCGGACTTCGCGGTCGCCGATGCCTACCCCAGATGTCGACCGAGGTCCCCAGAGGGGACCTCGGTCACGTGAGTCTCAATGTCTCCGCTCGGACGCGCAGGTGGCCCGCGCCCAGCAACCGGGCCCCGCGCCCATCTCAGTCCGCTCGATGGATCACGCCGCACGCCAGTCGTGGCCCGCCGCTCACACCGGACTTGGTGGGACCGCCGGCGTACGGATCCTCCTTCGCGTGGACCATCAACGCGGTTCCCTCGCCGGCGAGGATGGACAGCGGTCCGTCCGATAGCGTGATGCGCGTGCTCAGCGCCTCCAGCGTGCCCACGCCGTCCTCACCGACGCGGATGTTGGGCAGGTCGCCCATGTGGAAGGGGTGGTTGACATCGGAGTCAGTGTTGCCTGCTGGGCCGGGGTCGAAGTGCCCCATCGCGGACATAAACGGTAGGTCGCCGTGTTCACAGAGCCCCTTCTCATGAATGTGGACTGCATGCAGACCGGATGTGAGCACGGTCGGGTCACCCTGGATGCGGACCGTCACGCGCACAAACCGCTGCGTATCCCGCTCGACTTCGACGAATTCCGCGGTGCCTGTGATGCTGTTGCCCGCCAGTTCGGCACGGGCGCGCAGCACTTCTCGTTCTGTTGCCATCGTCATTACTTGCCTCGTTACGCCGCCGGCGTAAAACGGCGGCCATGCGCCGGTCGCTGTCGACTCGCGGGGTGCGGGGCGGATCGTCCTCTGCCCGCCCGTGGGAGTGGTACCAAGCTTCTCGCCTCGGATGACGTGCGGATGTGGCGGTGCGTTCCTCCTCTCGGGCACAAGCTCAGACACACTTCAACCGGAGCGTATGATCCCGCCTTGGACCGGCCACCGTCCGTTCGGGCAAATCTGTCCGTCTGTCGGCGGCACCTGCCGTTGCCCGTCTGACCAGGGGCGTCGCCCAGCCCGATCGCAACCATTTATTGGTGCATATCAGGTGACTTCACCGGCGATCAGCTCGGCGAGGATGCGGCGTGCCTGCTCCAGCGACGCGCGCCGCACACCCACCGCCGGATACTCGACACCGATCACGAGGCTCAGCGCGACATTGATCTGGTCGAGCGCCGACCGCAGGCGCGGGGTGTTCGGGGCATCGCCTTCCTGTCGCTGCCGCGCGATCAGCTGATCGCGCACCTGGGCGATCGCCCGCTGGGCCGGCTCCACCTCGGTCACAACCACGTCCGGCCGCACCTCCAAACCGCGCTCGATCGACGCCATGGCTGCCTGACACAGCTCTGCCAGCGAGCGCGAACTTTGAGCTGCACGAGGGTGACTGTTCGATGAGGTCGACATTCGTGCTCTCCCGCGGCGCCGGCGACGCCACCTGGGTGGGCATCGGTGGTGTCAAGACGGACGACCTCATCCAGACCGGCACCAACGCGACGGTCCTTGCCCTGGCCATGTCCGCTACACGGCCTGGATCGAGACACTGCCCCAGGCGTCCCAGCCGGTGCCGTTCAGCGCGGGCCCCGGCGACTGGGTCACCGTCTCGCTGACGTGACAATCGGGCGATGAGTGGCTGATCGCGCTCGAGAATCACACGACCGGGCGGTAGTACCAGATCAGCGTCAGCTACACCTCCTCGCTGTCGTCGGCGGAGTGGGTTGAGGAAGCGCCGACAGCCGGCCGGCGGGAGGAGACACTCGACCAGTTCGGCAGCGTGCAGTTCCAGAACGCCACGACCGTCATGGACGGTAAGCAGGTGAGTATCGCCCAGGAGGACGCCGAGCCGATCACGATGGTCAGTTCTACCGGCCAGCCGATCGCCACACCGTCTGCCCTCGGCGGCGACAGCTCCAGCTTCAGGGTGACCCACTTGACGAGCTCATCTTCTGCGCCGTCGCCGGCGATCCCCGGCAGCGGCCGGTCCACCCCGTAGCGGGCATGGGCCGCCGGCACCGTGAGGAAACGCACCGACCGAGGCAGCCGCTTAGCGCGGCGGAGGAGGCCGGTCCGTTTCCTCACGGTGCCGTGCTCGCCGCGCGATCGGCAGGCGAGTGATGTGGGTCATGACGGCTACCCGCCTGGTTCGTGGTGCCGATTGTTAACTTCGAGGGGTGCCTACAAGCAGGCCGCGCTCGGCGGCAGTCGCCACTGCCTGGGCGCGGGTGGTGACGCCCAGCTTGTTGAAGAGGGCGGTGACGTGATGCTTCGCCGTCCGCTCTGACACGGAGAGCCGGTCGGCTATCTCCTTATTGGAGAGGCCGTCGGCCACCAACCGCAAGACCGCACGCTCGCGAGGGCTGAGTGGATCGTGGGCGCCAGCGGCTGCCGGAACAGCATCCGGACGCTCACTGGGCACGGCAAGGGGCAGGCCGTCCAGCAACTGCCGGATGAGCGCGACTGTCTGTTCGAACGAGTGTGCCCGTCCCCGTTCCAACGCCGCCGCAAACTGCTGGGCTCCCAGCCGTGCCCGCAGGGTCGCGGCCAGCGGCTCGCGCCGTGGCTCCTCCACCGTGGGCCCAAGTCCCCGTGTGCGCTGCAGCGCCTCCAGCGCCCCCACCAACTCCGCGAGCGGCTCGGCGTCAACAGCGTCGCCGTACAGCAGCGCCAGCCGCTGACCGCTACGGTGAAGGAGCCAGGCGTACTCTAGCTGGGCGCTGATCTCTAGGCTCTCCCGGAAGCCGGCGACCGCCTGGGGACGGTCGCCGGCTTCGTCATGGGCTGCGCCGAGAAAGGTCAGCGCCAGAGCGATCATCGCCGCATCGCCCAGGATGCGAAACTCGCGGACCGCGTCTTCCAGCCACGGCGTCGCACGCTGCGACTGCCCCTGCAAGTAGACAGCTGCACCGAGAAACATGTGCGCGAAGGCAGCCTGCCAGCTATCCTCGGCCTCCCGCGCAGCCGCCAGGCCCCGCTCGAAGCGGTCGGTCGCCGCCGCCAACGCGCCGGCGTAGAGGTCGCACACGCCGAGAAAGTTGAGCGCTTCAGCGACGCTCCTCGCCGCGCCCACCGCCCGCGCCTGCGTCAGCGCCTCGGTCAGGATCGTACGCGCCTGCTCGACCTCCGCCGCTCCGTGCTGGCTGAGCAATCTCCCAAGCGCGACGAGGGCCCGCAGCCGGAGGTGCGCGTCCACGTCCGGCGCCCGCCGCAAGGCCCCTTCCAGCCAGCGCCGGCTTTCCGCGACGTTGCCATGCAGTGACCAGAACGCACCGGCTGCCGTCGCCAGGCGGAGCTCCAGCTCGCCCGCGGCCTGATCAGCCAGCCACTGCAGCGCGGCGTGCAGGTTCTGCTGCTCCTGCTCCAGCTTGCGGAGCCAGGTGCGCTGCCCCGGTGCCCTGAGTTCGGGCTCCGCCCGCTCGGCAAACGCCACATAGTAGGCCACGTGCGCCCGTCGCGCCGTCGCCTCCTCACCGCGTTCCGCCAGCCGCGCCAGCGCGTAGTCGCGCATCGACTCCAGCAGCCGGTAGCGCCGGCCGCCCGCTCCGTCCGGCTCGCTCACCACGAGGCTGTTGGCCACCAGCGCGGTCAGTCCGTCTACCACGTCCACTTCGACGTCACCCAGGTCGGTGCTCGCCAGCAGCGCCTCACCCGCCTCCAGCGTGAAGCCGCCGGCGAACACCCCCAGCCGCCGGAACAGGACCCGCTCGGACTCGTCCAGTAGCTCGTAGCTCCAGGCGAGGGCGGCGGCGAGCGTCCGCTGCCGCGCCGGCAGGTCCGGCGCCTCCCAGCGCAGCAGCGACAGACGCTGCCCGAGCCGCTCCAGGATCATTGGCGGCGAGAGGACCGCTGTGCGGGCCGCCGCCAGCTCGATCGCCAGCGGCAATCCGTCGAGGTGTACGACCAGCTCAGCCACCGCACCGGCAATCCCCTCGGTCAGGTCCACGGAGCTTCCCAGCGCGCGGGCGCGCTCCAGGAAGAGCCGCACCGCTGGTACGCGGGCCAGATCGGCCGGCGGCGGCAGGTGCGCGGGGTCGGGTAGCGGCAGCGGGGGCACGAGGTACACCTGCTCCGCCCGCAGGTCCAAGGGCGCGCGGCTGGTCACCAGGAGCTGCAGCCCCGGCGCCTCGGCCAGGAGCACCGGCAGCGCGGCGGCGGCAGGCAACACCTGCTCGAAGTTGTCCAGCACCACCAACACGTGGCGATCCGCCAACGCCTGCGCCAACCGCTCCACGCTCGCCTCACCCTGCAGCCCCAGTCGCGCCGCCACCGTGCCCAGCGCCCGCTCCGGATCGCGCACCGGCGCCAGGTCCACCACCGCGACCGGCTCGGGGAAGGCGTCGGTGAGTTGCTCGGCCACCGCCAGCGCCAGGCGGGTCTTGCCCACCCCCGCGGGCCCGGTGAGCGTGAGCAGCCGTACCTCGGATTGGAGCAACAGCTCCGCCAGTGTGGCCAGCGCCGCCTCCCGCCCGATCAGCGGCGTCAACGCGTCCTGTGTGAACCCGGCCACTGGGGCCGGGGTGGGGGTACGGCCGGAAGGCGCGCCCCGCGGCGGAGCGGGCCGGCGATGGCGGTCCACCGCCTGCTCCAGCGCGTCGCGATCCTCGCGGCTCAGCGCAAGCGCGTCGGCAAGGCGGCGGACGGTGTCGGGGTAGGGGGCGCGGCGCTCACCGCGTTCGAGGGCGCCGATCGCCTGGGCGCTCAACCCCGCCCGTTCCGCCAGCGCCTCCCGCGACAGCCCCGCCGCCTGGCGGGCGCGCAACAGCAAGGTGCTGAAGTCGGTTGTCGTGTCCTCGGTGACCATCTCAGTAGCTATTCGCGTCCCGGCCACTCGGAGCCGTTTGGGGCGCGCGGCGTGCTCATCATTCTACACCGGCGTGCAGGCCGCTCGCTTCTCCCGCACCGATGCCCTTGATGTTCTCATGCTGGTTCGCCCACGCCACAGCGTCCACACTGCGAGCCCGCCGCCAACCGTAGACGGCAACTGTGGCGCTGTGGCTGGCGACACTCACGGGCTGAAGCCGATGGTCGATGAGAGGACGGACAGCGCATGGCTCGGCCCATGCCCCGCCAGACGAAACCCTTCGGCGCGGAGGATCCACGCCGCGCCGGCGGTGAAGGAGGAAGGCGATGACGACTCGGACCATAGCCGGCGAGGTGCGCTGCCTGAATCGCAGCCGTTCCCTCGATGAGATGGCCCAGGTGGGCGACGGCGGACGATGGAGCCTGGTGCGGCCGGGCGTCGGCGGTCTCCTGCCCCAGCTCGCTGCAGGCCGGCTGCGTTGTGGTCGCTGCGGCGGCAGGGCCCTGATCGAGTGGGCGTGAGCCTGCTCGGATTCTCCGACGCGGACAGCAGACGACGATGGCCGGCTCCTTGCCGGACGACAGCCGGCGGTTCATACTGAGGCGGCCAGGGCTGCCGCCGTCGTGCGAAACCGGGACACGGGCAGTTCTGGATGGAATGGGGGACCGCGATGCAACACCCGTACGCACCTATCTCGTTCGCCGGTGGCACGCTTGGCGCCCAGCGGCACATGTGCGCGTTCTTCTACAGCCGGGACGAGGAATATCGGGTCCTGCTGCCGTTCATCAAGGAGGGATTTGAGCGCGGGGAGAAAGCCTATCGTCTCGGCGATCCAGCGCTTCGGGAGGACCATCTCCGTCGCCTGACTGAGGCCGGTATCGACGTCGGAGGGGCACAGGCGCGCGGGCAGTTCGAGTTCAAACCCTGGGAGGAGGCCCAGTTTCGCCCCGGCTACTTCGACCAGGACCAGATGATCAGCCTGATTGACGAGTTGTTGGAGTCCGCGAAGCAGCAAGGCTACCCGCTGTCCCGGCTGGTCGGGCGCATGGAGTGGGCGCTGCAGGACCGGCCCGGGGTCGATGACGTGGTCGAGTTTGAGACGAGGGTCAACGCCACGTTGTCGCTTCGACCGGATCCCGTGATCTGAATCTACGACCCCACCAAGTTTGGTGGCGGCATCATGGTGGACATCATGCGCACCCACCCGACGGTGATCATCGGTGGCCGGCTCCAGGAGAACCCCTTCTACGTCCCCGCCGAGGAGTTCCTGCGCGAACTACATGCGCGCGGCGCCGCCCGTCGTGCCGCGCCACCGGCGGTGTGACTCGCGGCACACGTGCCCCGGCCGGCTTGATGACGTCAGTGACGACCACGCCGCCCCGCACACGCGTGAGATGGACGGCACGGGCTGTGATCCCCTCACAGGAAACCGCGCTCGACGGCCACCGCCACCGCCTGCGCCCGAGTGCCGACGCCGAGCTTGTTGAAAACGGTCGTGACGTGATACTTCACCGTACGCTCCGCCACCACGAGTCGGGCGGCAATGTCCTTGTTCGAGAGGCCCGCCGCGATCAACCGCAGCACCTCATGGTCGCGCGGACTGAGCATGCTGGTGGGATGCTCCACCGCCGCGACCGACTCCTGGCTGCCCAAGGGCGCTCCGGCCAGACCGGCCAGCACTTGCTGGGTCAGCGCCGCCGTCTGGGAGAACGAGAGTCTCCGGCCTGAGGCCCGTGCGCCCTCGTACGCAGCCGGCGGGAGCCGGCCGTGCACCGCAGCGCGCGCCTCGTCAGCACGTCCGATCAACTCCACCGGAGTTGCGTCGCCGGATCGCCGCAGCGAGTCGAGCGCGCCGGCCAGCCGCGCGACCAGCTCCGGGTCCCCCTGGTCACGGGCCAGCCAGGCGACCGTCTCTCCGGTACATACCAGGAGATAGCTATCCAGCAGGCTGTCGCTGAGCGCCAGACTGTTCGACAGCAGAGTCGCCGCGCGCTGCACGTCGCCGCGCTCCCCTGCCGCGATGGCGAGCCAGTTGAGCACCACGGAGACGAACCATTCGTCCCCCTGCGCGGGGCGTCTCAATGCGTCGAGCGCGTCCACCACCTGCGCCGGCTGCTCGGGCTCACCGCGGACGCCCACCAGATTGACGACTGACAGTGCTGCGGTGTCGAGGAGGTAGCGATCCCGGAGGACCTGACAGATATCACGACTGTCCCCGGGGAGGCCAATCGCGCGGGCAACGTCACCCTGCTCCCCGATCGCGATGACCAGCCAGTTCAGCGCTCCCACCATGAGCCAGTTGTCGCCGGCCGCCCAGAATTCGGCGAGCGCCTCATCGAGAAACTGCTCGGCCCGCTCACGCTGACCCTGCATCAACGCGACAGCACCGAGGCATTGACGCGTGTATGCGCTCCACCCGGCCAGCTTTGCTTCCTGCGCGATGGTCAGCGCTTCACTCAAGAGATCCTGGGCTGCGTGCCAGTCTCTTGATCGGGCCGCTCGCCTGCCGAGATGGGCGAGCGCCCGCGCGACGCTCGTGAGGTCCTTCACCTCGCGGGCTAGGGCGAGCGCCTCACCGAGAATGGCCTGTGCTCGCTCGGGATCCCCCTGCGACACCAGAAGGGCGCCCAGCCGGTTGAGCGCCTTCACACGCAGGTGTGGCGACGCATCAGGCGCGTGTGCGAGCGCCTCCTCCAGCCAGCGCCGTTCCTCGGCCACGAAGCCACGGTTCCCCCAGAACGGCGCGAGCGCCGTGGCCAGCCGCAGTTGGAGGCCGCCCTCCTGAGCCTGGCCCAACCGGCGGAGGGCGGCGCGCAGTTCCTCGTGTTCCAGCTCCATACGTAGGAACCAGGTCCGCTGCTCAGCACCGGTCAGCTCCGTCTCCGCCCGCTCGGCCAGCGCCACATAGAAGGCCGCGTGCGCGCGCCACGCGGCGAGAGCGTCGCCGTGCTGCTCGAGCTGTTCGAGGGCGTAGTCGCGCATTGACTCGAGCAGGCGAAATCGCCGCCCGCTCGATGCATCCGCTTCGCTCAGAACCAGATTCTTCGCGACGAGCGAGCCGAGGAGATCCAGGGCGAAGGACGAATCGCGCCGGGCCAAGCCCGGTCCATCGCCACTATGTCCCGCCATAGCCTCGGCGGCCTCCAGCGTGAAGCTGCCGGCGAAGACGCCGAGACGGCAAAAGAGGACCTGCTCCGCCTCGTCCAGCAGCGCATAACTCCAGCCGATCGCCGCACGCAGTGTGTGCTGCCGCTCGGGAAGGTCCTGCGCCTCCCAGCGCAGGAGGGCCAGCCGGTTCGTCAGCCGATCCAGGAT
The DNA here is from genome assembly GCA_050184225.1 of Dehalococcoidia bacterium. Classification (GTDB taxonomy): domain Bacteria; phylum Chloroflexota; class Dehalococcoidia; order CAUJGQ01; family CAUJGQ01; genus JBFXAN01. The sequence goes on from JBFXAN010000059.1 coordinate 29,768, forward strand.
CATCCGCGGCGAGAATGCGGGTGTGCGGGCTGCCGCCAGCTCAATGGCGAGCGGCAGTCCATCCAGGTGCATGCAGAGCTCTGCCACCGCTGCCGCGTTCTCGGCCGTCAGCACGAAGCCCGCGTCCAGGGCCTGGACGCGTTGCAGAAACAGGGCAACCGAGGGGATCCGCCCCAACTCCTGAAGCGGTGGGAGGTGTCGGGGATCGGGGCAGGCAAGTGGTCTCACCTGATAGACCTGTTCCGCGCGCAACTGCAGTGCCTCGCGGCTGGTGACGAGCACCGTTAAAGTGCGGTGTTCCGCAAGCAACCCTGAGAGCAACGTTGCGGCCGGGAGCACTTGCTCAAAATTGTCCAACACGAGCAATTCAACGCGGTCACGCAAGGCAGCCCCCAGCCCATCCGGAGCGATCCTTCCGTCCAGGGTTTGCCGGCCGAGGCGCGTGGCGATCGTCGGTAAGACTTGTGCCGGGTCGCGAACGGGCGACAGGTCGATGAATGCGACGCCCTGAGGGGACTGACTGGCGACGTGGGTCGCGGCCGCAATCGCCAGGCTCGTCTTGCCAACGCCGGCCGGGCCGGTGAAGGTAATCAGCCGAACCTCGGGTCTGGTCAGCAGTCCGATGATGTCGGCAAGCTCGTGCGTGCGCCCGACAAGCGTGGTGGTCAGCGCAAGGGCGTCAGGTTGCAGAGCGGCGGCAGTTGGCTGCTCGCCGATCCTGGCGGGGCCATGGGGCGACGGTGGCCGCCGATGGCCAACGGCGGCCGCGGCCAGCGCGGCGCCGTCGGTGGGGGAGAGCGCCAGCGCCGCGCCGAGCCGGCGGATGGTGTCGGGATAGGGCGCACGGCGATCACCCCGCTCCAGCGCGCCGATCGCCTGGGCGCTCAACTCCGCCCGTTCTGCCAGTGCCTCCCGCGACAGCCCCACGACCTGGCGGTGGTGGCGGAGCAACGCCCCGAACGTGCCGGGCTCCTCCTCGGTCATCCCTCTACCTGCCGCCGGGTACTGAGCCACTGCAACCTGCCACGGCCGTGGCGCCATCATTATACGCCAGCGGATCAACACCACAGTTCCGCCGCACCGCCGAGTGTGGACTGCAACTGTTGCACTGTGGCTGGCGAGGATCGCCGGCCGGAGTCGACGGTGGATTGTGAGGACAGGCAACGACGAGAGGTCCATCTGCCGCCCACGGGAGGAGGAGACGGATGGGGGACATCGCTACCAACCACGCGTCGCGACGGCCGGAGGAAGCACCATGGCGCGCGCTCGCAGGGCTCCACCAGACCACTACCGACAGCGGGCTAGGTGTGCCGGCTCCCTCTGCGCAGTCGGTGACGAAGGCCGGCGGGCGTGTCGACCCCGGATCACCGTCCCATGCGCCGGCCGGACGCGCCTTGGTGGCGGTTCTGCTCACCCTGACCCCCATTGCCCCTCGTCCTCGCCGGGGCCCGCTCGTCTTCACGACGGCGGGATTTGGCGTCGCCGGACGAGGCACACGTGCAGCAGGATGACGGGATGAGCGATCGAGCCGACAAAGAGGGATTCGGAATGGAGTACATCGATGACAACCAAACGTGCCACCATCGACGCCGCTGCCGCCGGCGCACTCGTGCTGGGAGGCGATCTGAAAGTCAACCGCTTGGGCTTCGGGGCCATGCGGCTCACCGGCTCCGGCATCTGGGGTGAACCGGCGGACCCTGAAGAGTGCAAGGCGGTCCTCCGTCGAGCCCTCGAGATCGGCGTGAACTTCATCGACACTGCCGATTCGTACGGACCGGAGGTCTCGGAGCGGCTGATCGCCGAGGCGCTGCATCCCTACCAGCTGGGGCTGGTCATCGCCACCAAGGGAGGGCAGGTGCGCCCCGGCCCTGGCCAGTGGGTACCCGACGGACGGCCCCAGCACCTGCGCCAGGCGCTGGAGGGCAGCCTGCGTCGTCTCAAGCTCGAGCGGATCGACCTCTATCAATTCCACCGGCCCGATCCGGCGGTCCCCATCGAGGAATCGGTCGGGGCGCTGGCTGAGCTGCAGCGCGAGGGCAAGATTCGGCACATCGGGGTCTCCAACGTCACTGTGTCGCAGCTTGAGCGGGCTCGGAAGGTTGCCCGCACCGTCTCCGTCCAGAACCGCTACAACCTGACCGACCGCTCCTCCGAGGATATGCTGCGGTTCTGCGAGCGCCACGGCCTTGCCTTCATTCCCTGGGCCCCACTGGGTGCCGGACCACTCACCGAACCCGGCGGACCGTTGGATCGCAATGCTCAGGCGCACGGGGCGACTCAGGGACAGATCGCCCTCGCCTGGCTGCTCCAGTGCTCGCCGGCCATGCTCGTGATCCCCGGCACGTCCAAGGTCTCGCATCTGGAAGAGAACGTGGGCGCCGCCGGTATCACACTCGACGCCGACGAGATCGCCACCCTAGATCGGGGAGCAAGGTAGCGACCGCCTGTGCGCGGATGGTCCTTGCCGGCACGATCGCCGTCGCCCAGGGACAGCAGGAGGGTTACGTCTCCGCCAAGCAATGCGTGAGGCAGAAAGGAGCCATCGATGGCAGCGGACCAGATCCCGTTCGTACTGAGGGCAATCCATGGCAGCAACATCCCGGCGTACATCGTCCCCGTGAAGGTCTATCGCGGCGACGACCGCATCACCGTCGCGGCGCCGATGCCGGGGATGGAGCCGGGCGACATCGTCGTGACGGTGCTGCCGGAGCGTCACGTCGCCCTGGACGGTGTACGCGGCGGGCTCTACCCAGGCGAGACCGAGTCCGTGATCGACGAGTGGCATCCCGGCCCCTATCACCGCGACCTGGAACTGCCGGTCGCCGTCGACGGGGGACGCGCGAATGTCACCTATGGCAACGGCGTGCTCGTCGTCAGCCTGCCGATCGTCGAGGTGACCCGCCCGGCCCGCCTCACCATCTCCGAGCTGAGCGCGACGCACGGGGAGCGGTTCGGCGCGAGCGGCCACCCGCACGGCCAACCCTCTGCCTAACCCGCAATCAGGTCGCTGGACAGTTGGAGCAGCTCGCGGGTGGAGGAAGAGTCGCAGGCGCGACCTGCACCCCTGCGGCGGCCCGCTCGGGGACGGCGTCTTCGGCGGCGGGCTGGTGCGCTGCCCCTGGCACCACGCCTGTTTCCGGCCGGAGACGGGCGAGGCCGTGCGCGCCGGCGTTCGATCGCCTCGCCAACTTCGCCGTGGAACGGCGCGGCGACCGGGTTCTGGTCACGGGAGCCAGGGAGGCGCCGGCCCGCCGTGTCCCGCTGCCCGCCGCGCCCGGCTCCGTGCAGATCGTCGGCGGCGGGGCGGCGGGGTTCGCCGCGGCCGACCTGCTGCGACGCGAGGGCTACGCCGGCCCGGCCGGGCCGGTGGGACAGGGAGGACACCTCGTGAAGAACCGGTCCTTCGACCCCGGCGAGCGCGGTGCGTTCACGTTCGGATGAACCGCGGAGCGGCGGACATGGAGCAGGCGATGAGCGAGCGCGGAAGCGGGCTGCTGCGCGAGCAGGGCAGCGGTGCGGCCGAGGTGCGGCCGATCGAGCTCTTCTTCGACCTGGTCTACGTCCTCGCCGTCACCCAGCTCACGCACCACCTCCTTGACCATCTCTCGCCGCGCGGTGCCGGCGAAACGCTGCTCCTGCTGCTGGCGGTCTGGTCAGTCTGGGCCCACACCGCCTGGATCACCAGCCGGCTCGACGCGGGCGCGCTGAGCGTGCGCCTGATGCTGGTGGCATTGATGCTCGGCAGCCTGCTCCTGTCCGCCTGGCTGCCGTACGCCTTCGGCGATCGCGGCCTGGTCTTCGCCACGGTCTACGTCGCGATCCAGACCGGCCGCACGGTGTTCGTGATCGTGGCCCTCGGCCACGGCCACGCCCTGGCGGGCCACTTCCGGCGCATGCTGCTCTGGTTCTCGGCGAGCGGCCTGCTCTGGCTCGTCGGCGGGGTGGCGCACTGCGAGCTTCGGGGTGTGATCTGGGCCGTCGCCATCATGTTGGACTACGCCGCCGTCGGGCTCGGCTACCCCTTACCCGGGTTGGGCCACTCCCGCCGTATCGACGCGATGATCGCGGGCGACCACCTGGCCCACCGCTGCTACCTGTTCGTCATCCTCGCGCTCGGGGAATCGATCCTGGTGATTGGCGCCACCCTCGGCGGATTGCCGACCTCGCCGGAGACCCTGGCCGCTTTCGTGGTCGCCTTCATCGGAAGCGTCGCGCTCTGGTGGATCTACTTCGACCGCGATGAGGACGCCGGGCTGCGCGCGATCGCCGCTGCGGCCGAACCGGGCCGGCTTGCGCGGTCGGCCTACTCATACTTCCACATCCCGATCGTGGCCGGCATCATCGTGGTCGCTGCCGCGGACGACTTCATGGTCGCACACCCACTCGACGAGGCGACGGTGGCGACGACGACCCTGGTCCTCGGCGGTCCGACGCTCTACCTGGCCGGAACCGCGCTGTTTCACTGGGCGCTCTGGCACGATGCGCCGCGCTCCCGACTGCTCGCCATTGGCGCATTGGCCGCGCTGGTGCCCATCGCCATCGTTTCCTCGGCGCTGCTGAGCAGCAGCGCCGCGACGCTGGTCCTGATCGGCGTCTCGGCGTGGGACGGGCGTCGAGCGGGCAAGCATGGGCATGGCAGCACGCGCCCGGACGGCGCGGATGTAGCCGAGACCATCCACGCGCGTGTAGAGGACGCTTCGTTCTCGGAGCGCCGGATTTGAAGTTCGTTGCGCCCCGTCCCGGGACGTCTCTCCTGATCCTCTCTGATGCCATTCTGAATCTGGAAGGCGCCCCCTCCCTCGTTGTTCGTCCTTCTCCGGCACGGGTGCTGCTAACGAGTTGGTTAGCAAACGGTTGGCAGAAGTTCACGGCGCATCGCCATCAGCCACGGCGAAGCCGCGGACTGGAAGTTGTCTCCTGCCCGGTCGCGCGTTGTGTCGTGTCGCGCGGTCTTGCCTCTCCATATGTCTGCCAGGGCTGCTATTCTTCTACCGGGCCCCTCCCACTGGCGGTGTAGTGGCCAGTAAACTAAAGCACCGACTATAGCGTTGCGGAACACAGGATCTCAACCATGACCGGTCATGAATACCTGGAGCAGCTGCTGCGCGACCAGACTGTCTCTAATGAGACGATCGAGCAGATGCGGATAACCCGTGATCAGATCGAAAGCATCATACGATCGGTGTTTGGCTCAACGTTGCGAATTTACTACGCAGGCTCGTACGGTAAGTCGACCATGATCACCGCTTACCACGATCTCGATATCGTTGTCTATTTCCCATCAACAAATGCATCAACCTTGAAAGACATATACTGGTCTGTCAATAACACACTTATCTCAGCAGGATATATCATCAATCAAAAAGATGTTTCCATCAGGCTGCCGTACCAAAGTGGGTTCTACGTCGACGTTGTACCCGGCCGTGCTCTGGACGAAACATTCGAATATGCAAATTTGTATCGAAGTGAAACTGATAGTCGCCTCCAAACCAGCATCAAAGTCCATATAGAGACGATCAGAAAAAGTGGCCTACATGGCACAATGCGCCTGATGAAGCTTTGGAATGTGCGCCATAATCTCGGTGTTCGGAGCTTTGCACTAGAATTGCTTATACCAATCCCGCGTGAAGGTGGCGTAAACTGACCCTCCACAAGGCAGTAGGAGGGCACGCGATGGCTCGGGGTGGGCGGCCACTGCGGATCGACTGGTGGGACGAGGACACCGCGGACCAC
>JBFXAN010000060.1:0-35342 GCA_050184225.1 Dehalococcoidia bacterium
GCGTGGGGACAACGACTTAGACAACACCTGCCCGGTGGGTCACACCGGTTCACCCCCACGCGCGTGGGGACAACGATGGGCCGGGCGGCGGCGCGGACGTTGTATAACGGTTCACCCCCACGCGCGAGGGGACAACCGCACAGACTCGCGGGTGCGCGTGCGCTCCGACGGTTCACCCCCACGCGCGTGGGGACAACGAAAAGTCGATCCAGAACAGGCCGTAGGCGTACGGTTCACCCCCACGCGCGTGGGGACAACGAATCCAGTAGACGCCACGGTACTTCGACGTACGGTTCACCCCCACGCGCGTGGGGACAACCACCTGCTCAGCAGCAAGGCGAAGACCGCAGCCGGTTCACCCCCACGCGCGTGGGGACAACGTCGGGCGCTGGAACGCCGCGACCGTCATTTCGGTTCACCCCCACGCGCGTGGGGACAACACTGGGGAAATGCGAGCTAATGGGGTTTGCGGACGAGAACGAGGCCGTCGTAGTCCTCAATAGTCCGGCGGGTTTCGCCCCAGTATCGGATCGCGAATCCTTGCTCACCCTCCGCCGTGTGCACCAGCATTCCCGCGCCGACGCCCATCTTACCGCAGACCATCTCCCAGAGTTTATCCCGCACCAATGCCGAGACGCTCCCCACGAATACGCCGGTATGCAACTCCAACAGCCAGCGTGTGAGTTCGCCGCGCACGCTCGCCGGTACCCGCTCCAGCACCATCACCACCATCGCCCACCGCTCCCCTCAGTCCTCCGCTCCGTCCTCGCCCCAATTCACCCCGCCGGCGACAGCCGCGCGGTCCGGATCCCAGAGTCCGCCCGGCAGAGCTTCATCACTATCGAAGTCTGGGACGGTCCCCGATGATGTCGGGATCGCGAGCACCCGCTCGATCTCCGGAATGATCCGCTGCAAGATGCGGCCGCTCGCGAATGTGTCCCGACATGCCTTTCGCACGAATGTCTCCGGATTGCTGACGCCCTGTGCCGCCGCGTGAAACGCGATCGGCACGCTGATCTCCGTCTTGTAGAGATCGGCGATGTCATAGACGAACGAGAGCATCTTGCCAGTGTGGATAAAGCCTAGTGCCGGCGAGAATCCGGCCGAGACGATCGCCGCATGGCAGATGCCGTAGAGGCAGCTGTTCGCCGCCGAGAGCGCGCGGTTCACGGGGTCGGAGGCAGACCAGCGGCTGCGCTGGTAGGAACGTCCGCTCCACGGTACGCCACTCTCCGCGCTCCAGCGGGCATAGGCCGCACGGACGCGGATGCCCTCTTTGCCGCGGATCTGCTGGAGGGTCAGGCCAGGCTCCAGTGGATCGGGGAAGCGGATCTCGTACATCTGCCGCACGACCTGCAGGCGGAGCGCCGGGTCCGACCACAGCCGTGCCTGGTGCAGCAGGTTGCGGGCGGAGCGCGTCTCGCCCATGCCCTGGGCGTAGGTGCGAACGCCCTCTTCACCGGTCCAGAGCACCAAGCAGCCGCTCTCGGCGAGCGTGCGGATCGCCGCGTGGCTGATGTTCGTGCCGGGTCCGAGCATCAGGGTGGTCAGGGTCGCGCAGGGAACGGATACGACGCCGGCCTTGTCGTGCAGGGCGATCGCCTTGTCTTCCTGGTCGATGCGGCAGTGCTCGACGTAGAGGTAGCTCCACGAGTCGCGTACTTTCGGCAACGTATGCAGATCCCTCATCACATCATCCTCCCCCCGGCGCAACCGACAGCAGCCCGAACCCGTATGCCTTCCCCGAGCCGATCCCCGCCGCCAACGTCTGCCGAAACTGCTCGGCATCCGTCACCACCAGCCGCCCCTCGAAGAGTACCGAGCGGAAGGTGAGGGTCCGCCGGTCGCCGTCATTGTCTTGCCGGCGGCCGGTCAGCCGGCCCTCCGGCATCCAGCGCACATCGGCGATATCGGCTGACGTCTGCACCGCCTCCAATTGAAAGCCGCCCTGCGCTCCCTTCCGCCGCAACCAGGCGATCTGCTCCTCCTCGGTACGCAGGTCAATCCGCTTCCCCGCCCATTTGTTGAGGTTGCGCTCACCTTCGCCGCGGGGCGACACCCGCTTCGTCGGGTTGGCCCGCAGTCGAAAGCGCAGCGACGCCCCCGGCGTCAGTGCCGCATAGGCCGCGGCCACGGATTTCGTCGCCGGGTTCGGCGCGGCGGTGGCCGGCAGCATGTACGTCGCCGGCAGCGCGTTCCAATCCGGCGTTGACGACGACTGCACCAGCAGCACCGGCGTCCCCATCCGCGGCTGCACATCGACGCGATAGAGGACGCCGAAGTGCTCCCGTGCCTTGACTCCGCCTGCTGGTGCGGCGGGAAACGCCGAGAGGATGCGCCGATGCAATCCCTGGCAATCACTCAGATCCCGCTGCACGTCTCGGGAGCGCGGGTTCAAGACCAGTCGTGACAGTTCCATCATTCCCCTCCCTCCGGCCACGGCCGCACATGCGCCGTGACGTAGCGGACGCCGAACCGCCGTGTCGCGAAGTCGAGCGGTACGTCTTGACGCAACTCGGCCCTCGGCGCGGCCTCGCTGTCCAGTACCGCGTGCAACCGCTCCGGCCGCGCATCGCCCGGATACCGCGCCCGCCAGGGATAGCCTGTCGTTCCCGACTCCAGCCCGAGCGCCGTCGCCAAGCCCATCTGCCACCACTCACTGTCCGGCCCCGCGTCCGGCAGGCGGACCGGATCGCCGGGAACGAACGCCTTCCGCCCGAGGGAGAGCTGCCAGACCGGCGCGGCCACCGCTGCATCCAACGTTCGCAGCAGCGCCTCGTCACCCTCCAAGCCGACGAGGAAGTCCGCATCGGCCAGGTAGTAACGGCGCGATTGGACGGTCGACCAGGCATTGCCGGTGGCGTTGATCACGCCGTATCGATCGCCGGTGCGATGACTGCCGCCCGCGGTCTGGTAGTCAACCTGTAGGCGACCGGGTTGGTCTACCCGCACGCCCAGCTTCAGGCGGCTGAGCGATGTCAGAGACGGAAAGCCGTCGCCCGGTCGCTCCTGCCGCGGCTTGCCAAGCGCCGCGCAGAGCACGCCGATCACGCCGCTCTTGGATGGCTCCCGGCCGGTGAACCGGATGTCGAAGCGGCTATCTGTCCCCCACGATTGCATCGGTCCCGCCAGCCGTAGCAGCAAGGTACTCACGCGCCGCCTCCGTTGCACGCCGCGACCGTCTCCTCGATCACGCTCGCAACCTCGGCCCGCCCGTACATTGCGAGCGTCGGGAACACGGCCGGCTCCTCCATCGTCGCCAGCCACACGCCCGTCACCCCGCTCGCCGCCGGCCCGTACATGGCGGTCAGCCGCTGCCAGTGCTGGTCCAGCGCCCGCACCGAGTCGGCGATCAGGTCGCCATCGTGCCCGGGGCGCACCGGCTTGACGAAGGCGTTCGCCAGCGACCACAGCCCCGCCTGTCGCGCGACCGTCATCACCAACGACGGCGGGTTCTGCGCCGCCATGCTGTTCTGCTTGCCCGTCGGAATCGCATCGACGGCGGCGCGCAGGAAGGCGCGCAGCGTCTGCCGCGTCAGTTCCTCGTCGCCGCCCAGGTTCTGCCGCAACTGGTCCACGTTCACGTTGGCGTAGCGGTAGAAGCAGGCCGAGTTGAACTCGACCGTGCCGATCATGTCCGCCCCCGCCGTGTCGCCCGGCCGAAGGTCGTCCACCGCCGTGTAGTAGTCGAAGTCGACGCTCACCTGGTGCGTGGAGATCGCGTGCGCCACCTGGCTGGCGGCGTCGATGTTGCGCTCGGGCAGGTCGGCCAGCATCCGGCCGAACAGCGCCAGGTCGGCGGCGCGGCCGCCGTCGAGCGCCCGCTTGAGCGCGTCCGCGACATCCTTGAGTACGGCCTCACGACCGGCGCGCTTGGCCGCGCGAGCGCTCGCCTGTCCGTCCGCCAGCGCGGGTGCGGCGGCCAGGAGCGCATCCCAGTGTTGCCGGCAGAGAGCGGTCAGCGTGTCGATCTCCTGCTGTCCGGCGTAGATCAGGTACTGGGTCAGCCACTCCTCGCGGCTCTTGTCGTACTCCGCCTTGATCTCCAGCGCCCCCAGCGCGGCCTGCACCACGCGACGGGCATCCTCCAGCTCTCGCCCCTCGGTCGTGAGCTGACCGGCGATCGCATCGACGATCCGCTTCGTCCGCCGCGCCAGCCGTTCCTCGGGCAGCAACTGCTCGCTGCGGAAGGTCTCCCGCATCGCCCGCTTCTGTGCCTGGCTGGAGATGCGTGCCCGCCGCACCCCGCCGAACACGCAGTCCTTCGGCGAGCCTGTGTCGTCCCGGTTCAGATTGGACGGAGCGAAGTTCTGGATGATGTGTAGCTCGATCTGCATCGTGGTCTCCTTCTCTACGTGGTGCTGTCGTCCGTGTTGTCCGCGTCGTCGATGTCATCGCGGTCGTGGCGATCACCGGCGGCACGCTCACCGCCTGATGGCGCCGTGCCGCCCCAGTACGCCCGTGCCCACTCCCGCTGCACCCAGCGGTCGTCCGATCCCCAGCCCCGTACATCGCCGTACAGCCGCGACCAGTCCACCGCCACGTCGTTGGCGCGCAGCAGGCTGATCGCGTGGCGCAGATGCTCGGATAGCTCCTCACGGTCGGCGTTCAGCAACGCTCGGAACCGCCCCTCGACGCTGCCCGTGCGCACCTCCTCCGGCAGCAGCCGAAAGGAGAGTCCCAGGTTGGTGCGGCGCTCAACACTCACCGACCGCGGCTGATCCTTCCCCTGATGCCACAACGCGAACAGCGAGGCGATCAGGTAGGCGTCCGCCACCTCCGTCAAACTCGCCTCCGTCCGTATGAAGGGCAGTACGTGGCGGTGTGCCTCCGTCGCCATACCGACCGGCTGACCCAGTGCCCGCCGCAGTTGTGCCAGCGCCGCGCGGTCGTCCTCTCGCACCAACCGCTCAAGATGCTCCACCAATGCCGCCCCCGGCCGGTTGCGTTGCTCAGTGGTCATGCTGTCGCTCCTCCTCTGATCACCGCCGGCTCTGCCGCCCGGAACACGGCGGTCATGCCGCGCAGCAACCGGCGCATCTCCCGATCCGCCTTCGCCACCGCCCGCATCCCCGTCGCCGAGACGTCCAACCCGGCGACGGCCTCGTCGAATGCCCTCTGCGCCGCGTCCCCCACGTCCGCCGTCCAGCGTGGCAGCGCGGTCGCCCCCGCACGCCGGTCGCCGTACGTGTCCGTGACGACATCGTCAGGCAGCGCTAGCAGCAGCTCTCGGAACGCTTCTTCCAGCCGCCACCAGTAGCCCCGCTCCGGCGCCAGATGCTCGACGAGTTCGCCGGCCGCCCCATTCGCGCCCAGCATCTCCTCCGCCAGCACCCGCATCGGGCTGGGCGCCCAGACGTCCTTGTTTTTCGCCCGCAGCGGCACGCCGTCCACCCACACCTCCGCCAGCCCCGAGCGCAGCAGCCGGCCGGCCCGCTCCGCCAGCTCGATCGCCGGCTTGAGCGCGTCCAGCAGCGGCTGATCGTCCTTGGATTCCTCCAGATACGCCGCCGGCACGGTCAGCCGGTCGTGCCGCCAGAACAACAGCTTCGCCCGGTCCGCCGCCAGCCCGACAAAGTCCAGCCGCAGCCGGACGGCCGGGTCGAGGACTTCGTCGTGGACAAGCTGACCGAGCCACTCCAGCATCCTCGGCCGCTCACCCTCGCCCGCATCCACATGCAAGAGGGCGAGGCTGTCGCGCCACAATGCCCGCTCCTCGCGGAACCCCACCGGCGGATACGGGTCGGGTGCGTTCGCCGCGGTGCTCTTGCGGAAGGCGACCATCGTCTCGTGACCGCGCCGGTTGAAGGCGTCCGGGAACTGATAGCCCTTCATCACCACCGCCCGCCGTATCACCGTTTCCCTGTCTGCCGCCGCCTCCGGGATCAGCCGCACGCGGCGGTTCTGCCACGTCAGCAGGTCCAGATACCCGTCCGGGTAGCGGTCATCCGGCTGCGTCGTTCCCGACCGCTCCCACGCGGGCCGGTCCTTCGCCGGGTCGAAGTCCCACGGCCAGCCGTTCTCCGGGCTATAGCGGATCAGGTTCAACATCAACGTCTGGAAGAGGTTGACGTCCCGCACCATCATCACGGCGCACTGGATCAGGGGTCCTGCCTTGGCATACCGCTCGCTGCCGGTGCCTGCCTTCAGTCCACCCGTGTCAAATCCCTGTACCAGCAGCACGAGTCGCGCCGCCCGTGCCGGTGATAGCGCCGGCGGATCGGCGACATGCGCGTGGTCGAACAGCGTCGGGTTGTTATCCGCCTGAAACAGCAGCTTGGCGACGGACCCCGCGCCTCCGACGTCCACCGCCGCCGTCTGGTAGAAGGGCCGCGCTTCGTCGAACAGGTCGAAGCGCGGCCGCCACTCGTCGAGGTAGCGGTCGATCGCGGCCATCTCGAACGCCCCCCGCTGCCACAACACCTGCCAGGCAGCGGCGTTCTCCGGCCCGAAGCAGCGATGCAGCATCGCCAGTAACAACCGGTGCAGCGCCGCCGTGATCGGCGGTGTGTCCCCGACGATCTCGACGATCTCCGTCGCCCGCGCCAGCGCGTCGCGCAGGCCCAGTTCCGTCTGGCTGCCGTCCGCGAGCACGCACGGCAGCCACGGCTCATCGATGAGGTTGAACGAAAAGGCCATGTGCCCTCCTGATGCGCAGCATTCCCCCGCCGCGCTACAATCACGGTGAAACAGTCCCCACACCCGTGGGGGTGAACCGGCTGCTGAGCCGTGCTATGTGGTAGTCCTCACACGCGTGGGGGTGATTTCGGTGGACGCGTTCAACTAGTCGTTCGAGGCAACGGGAACGTGTCAGCAATGGCGGCTGAGGGGCGCGCGGACTCCGGGCTTGCCGGCAGACTGTAAACGGCAGACAATCAGAGTGCTCAGTTCTGAATCGTCGCACGGCGTCTGCCGGCAAGCGGTCGGTTCGCCCGAGGCCCACGTCATACACGGCGTGGGCCTCAAGCTATGGTGGTTCGGGTCTGTGCATCATCGAACCTCCTCTCCAACGTCTCCGTAAAGTACGGCGTCCGACGTTCTGCCACTGTAAACCGCAATCACAATCTTGTCAAGGCTGCCGAGCTTTCCTAAGTAATTCGAACATCCGTTTTCATTCCGCTGTCTCCGCCACCTCGACACCCACCTCCGGATCTTCCCGCAACTTCCATCGTCTATCGGTGTATTCCAGTCCATCCGCATCAAGTTCGACAAGCCGGCTGTGCTTCAACACGGCGGAGCGTCGCCAGCCCGGTTCCACGTCGGCGCGCAACAGCGGAGCGACGATGCGCTTGTCCGTCAGTGTTACGCCCCGTTCCAGCAGCCGCCGCGTCATGGCCGCGTTGGGTCGGGCGTTCGGATCGATTGTCGCGCGTCCGTTGGGGTCGAGGGCGAGGCCGTTGGCGGTGCGATACAGGAGGATCGCCTGCACGCTCGGCTCGGCCAGCCGCGTCAGCGCTCGGTGCGCCTCATGGAACTCCGGCGTGTCCTCCTCCTTCGGGTCGCGCGTGAACTCCCACAGCTTCACCTCCGCGTGTGGATGCTGGAGCCAGCGCGTCGCGGCTTCCTCCTGGTCATGCTTCCGTCCGGCCTCCAGCTCTGCCAGCGTCTTCGTCCACTTCGCTTGAATGGCTGCCTCGGCGTCGGCGGGACAGTCGCGCTCACCGTAGACCTCTTCCACTAACGCCTCGATGTCGTCCGGAAGGGCGATCGTCTCGCGGTCCTTTAGCGCCAGCCACGAGCGCAGCAGCACGTGCTCGTCATAGACGGCCGTGTTTCCCGCTCCGAACTCCGGTACTCCCTCCGGCACCGGCGGCGCACACACCCACACCTCCGGCGCCTCCAGCCCTGGCGACCGCGGGCGCGTGTGTCGGTGCAGCCGGCCCGCGCGTTGCAGCACCAGGTCCGCCGGGGCGAGGTCCGTGACCAGCAGGTCGAAGTCCAGGTCGAGACTCTGCTCGATCACCTGCGTCGCCACCAGCACCGCCCGCGCCGGCCGTACCACCCCCTCGCCCGGCTTGCCGAACCGGCGCAGCGCCCGCTCTTCACGGCGCTGTCGCTCCTCGAAGACAAAGCGGGCGTGAAAGAGATCCAGCTCCGGCTCCCCGTCGCTCGCCGTCCTCACCGTGAGTTGGCCGTCATTGCCCATCTCAGAGAAGAGAGGCTTGAGCGCGCGATACACTGCCTGGGCGCGCGCGACGGTGTTGCAGATCACGGCCGCGCAGCCGCCCTGTGCGAGTCGCGCCATCAGCGCCGCCCCCAGCGCCGCCCGGCCCGCCGGAGTGTCAAGCGCCATCTCCGGGCGCCACACAAGCCGGATCACCCGCCGCGACCGATCCGACGCCGGCACGTGTCGCGCCCGCACCGGCACCGGCGCGGCGGAACGTTCGCCGGACAGCGACGTGATCCGCGGGTAGTCTGCCTGCTCCTCGTGAACAGCCGCCGCACCCAACCCCCGCGCGTAGGCGTCCAGTAGCCTGCGGCGACGCTCGGCCGGCAGCGTCGCCGAGAGCAGCACCACCGGCGACCCCAGTGCCGCGAGCCACGTGAGCAACCGCTCCAGCAACGCGCTCATGTACGTGTCGTAGGCATGCACCTCGTCGATCACCACGACTCGATGCGCCAGACCGAAATGACGCACGAAGACGTGTTTGGTCTGGAGGATCGCCAGCAACCCCTGGTCGATCGTTCCCACGCCGAACGCGGCGAGCAGCCCGCGCTTGCTCCCCGCAAACCACGCCGCCGCGCCGACGCCACCCTCTGAATCTTCCGGATCCACGTCGCGCGGCGTGAACAGCCGCTCCCCCTCACGCCGCAGCAGCTCATACTCCGCCGAGAGTGCCGCGTGTCCGTGCAGGAGTTGGATGTTGACCCGCTCCTCCGGGTAACGGGCCGCCAGGAACTTGCAGACTCGCGTGAACATCTGATTGCTGGTGGCCTGCGTCGGCAGCGCGACGTACAGGCCGCGCGGACCCGGCTTCATCCCCCACCGGTCGGCCAGGTACAGCGCCGCCTCCGTCTTGCCCTCGCCCATCGGCGACTCGATCACGACGATGCCGGGCGCCATTTCCTCGGCGAGATCAATCGCCGCCACCTGCAACGGCCGCGGCGGTCCCGGGATGTCGGGGAACAACTCCGCGAACGGGCGTGATTCCTCGTGCTGTCGCCAGCCCGCCCAGCCATGCTTCGACAACGCCCGCTCAGCCTTTTCCACCGCGCTCTTGGCGTAGGCAGCCAGATCCAGCGTCAGATCTCCATCCGAACGGTCGAACGCATATCTGAACTCATCCTCATCCGAGCCGATCCAATCCGCCACTGAGATCAGCCCGGCCACCAGAATCGCCGTCGCGTTGTCGATCCGCTGCGGGACGATGCCGGCGGGCGGCGCCCACACCGACGCGAACGCATCCAGCACCGCCGCCTGTTGTGGCCGCCACGGACCACGCCCCACGGCATCGCCTGGCAGGCCGCTCATCCGGTCGCCGGAAGGGAAGATGCCGTGATGCCCGCCCGTCACCAGCGCGAGCCGCTGCGCCACCGGCTTCGCCACGCTAAACCGGCTGACCAGCAGGTCCGGCAGCTCGCGCGCCGTGACAACACCGTGATGCGCGTCGGCCGCCGAGCCGTTCCACGCCGGCAACCCGTCGTACAATCGGGCCAGCGCCGCCGCCTCGCGCCGAAAGATGAACGCCGCCGAGCACTTTCCCAGATCGTGCGCGCCCGCCAGGAATGTCACCCAGTCCCGGGCCTCGGTCGCATCCTCCATTCCCAGCCCGAGGGTGATCGCCTCCTTCGCCGCCCCGCCCAGCACCGTGTCCCACATCGCCCGCGTCACCGCGGCCACGTCAAGCATGTGGCAGATCAGCGGGTGGAACCCCGGCGCCACCTCGCGCGTCCGCCCCAACTTCCCCCAGAACACCACTGGGTCGATCGGCCGCTCGCTCGCCGTGCTCATTCCTCTTCCTCCGTTCCCCGCTGGGCAAATCTCCCACAACTCGCTTCGTGAGGTACGCCTTGTCAATAGTTCCCACTCGACCGCGCCAAATTCGACAAATGTGCGTCACCCATCCGCCGATTCGAGTATGTGATACACTGACCATCGTTGGGGGGACCCCGAACGCGCCGGGGTCCGGTTCGAAATTTGACGCGCCCCGGCGTTGGCGGCGCGTTTTTGTATGTCCCGTAGCTGTTAGCCGTTAGCCATCAGCCGTTAGCGAGTGCGGGCAATGCTCGCGTCCTGGCTGAACCTCTGCGCGGCGCTGACGGCTGATAGTTGAAAGCTGAGAGCTTCACACCATGTCCGACGCTGTCCGCACCGACCTTCGCAACGTGGCGATCATCGCCCACGTCGACCACGGTAAGACCACCCTGGTCGATGCCCTGCTCACCCAGGCCAATACCTTCCGACCCCATGAGCACGTCGGCACGCTGATCATGGACAGCAACGACCTCGAACGCGAGCGCGGCATCACGATCCTCGCGAAGAACACCTCGGTCCAATACCACGACACGACGATCAACATCATCGACACCCCCGGTCACGCCGACTTCGGCGGCGAGGTCGAGCGCGTCCTCAACATGGCCGACGGCTGTCTGCTGCTCGTCGATGCCGTCGAGGGGCCGATGCCGCAGACCCGCTTCGTCCTGCGCAAGGCGCTCGAGATCGGCCTGCGGCCCCTCGTCGTGATCAACAAGATCGACCGGCCCGCCGCCCGCCTCGATGAGGTGCTGGCGATGACCGAGGCGCTCTTCCTCGAGCTCGCCACCGACGCCGACCAGCTCGATTTCCCCGTGCTCTACACCAACGCCAAGGCCGGCACCGCCAGCATCGACCCCGCGCGCCCCGACACGGACCTGCGGCCGCTGTTCGAGGCGATCCTCTCGCATGTCCCGCCGCCGATGGGCGATCCCGCCGCACCGCTGCAGATGCTCGTCACCGCCCTCGACGCCGATGAGTACGTCGGCAAGATCGTGATCGGGCGCGTCCACAACGGCTCCGTCGGCCGCGGCATGGCCGTCGCCCGCGTCGCCCGCGACGGTAGCATCAGCCGCGGCAAGATCGGCCTCGTCTATCGCTTCCGGGGCCTCGGCCGCGAGGAGGTCGAGGCCGCCTCCGCCGGCGAGATCATCGCCCTCACCGGCCTCGAAGACGCCGGGATCGGTGACACGATCGCCGACGCGATCGACCCCCAGGGACTGCCCACGATCGACGTCGAGCAGCCGACCGTGCAGATGACCTTCGGCGTCAACACCTCCCCCTTCGCCGGCCGCGAGGGCAAGTTCGTCACCAGCCGCCAGATCCGTGCCCGGCTGATGAAGGAGCTCGAGACCAACGTCGCCCTCCGCGTCGCCGATACCGACAGCGCCGAGACGCTGCTCGTCTCCGGCCGGGGCGAGCTGCACCTCGCCATCCTGATCGAGACGATGCGCCGCGAGGGCTACGAGTTCCAGGTCTCCCGCCCGGAGGTGATCACGCGGGAGGTCGACGGCCGTACCCACGAGCCGGTCGAGCACCTCGTCGTCGACGCCCGCGAGGAGAACGTCGGCTTCCTGACCGAGTCCCTCAGCCGCCGGCTCGGCCGGATGGTGAACATGAAGGCCGGCGGCGATGGCGGCGTCCGGCTCGAATTCAGCATCCCCACCCGGGGCCTGATCGGCTTCCGCAATCAGTTCCTCACGGCCACCCGTGGCGAAGGCACGATGTCCAGCATCCTCCTCGGCTATGAGCCGTGGCGCGGCCCGATCAGCGGCGCCCGCAACGGCGCCCTCGTCGCCGACCAGGACGGCACCGCCGTCACCTACGGCCTTGCCAACGCCCAGGAGCGCGGCGACACTTTCATCGAGCCGGGCACTGCCGTCTATGAGGGAATGATCGTCGGGCTCAACTCCCGCGACCAGGACATCTCGATGAACGTCACCAAGCAGAAGAAGCAGACCAACATCCGCTCCTCCACCGCCGATATCGCCGTCCGCCTCACCCCGGCGATCAACCTCAGCCTGGAGCAGTGCCTCGACTTCCTCGAGCCGGATGAGTTGCTGGAGGTGACGCCCGCCTCCCTCCGCCTGCGAAAACGCATCCTCGACGCCACCCAGCGCCGCCGCCAGACCGCCTCGGCACGCTAGCCTGACCGCTTCACCACCACGGCGCCAGCGTCAGAATGCGGTCCCTGAACCCACCCTGCTCCCCGTAGAATCGTCGTGGCGTCCGCGACGACGCCACAGCGTGACGAGGAGTAGCGGCTATGGGCATCATCGCCTGGATCATCTTCGGCGGCCTCGCGGGATGGGTCGCCAGCCTGATCGCCGGCACGAGCGAACGGCAGGGCTGCCTGCTCAACATCATCGTCGGCATCGTCGGTGCGATGATCGGCGGCTTTATCATGTCGCTGCTGCGCGGCGGCGAGCCGTTCGAGGTCGGCTTCGACCTACCCAGCTTCCTCGTCGCCGTCGTCGGCGCGGTGCTGTTGCTCGCCGGTCTGCGGCTCCTCACCGGCCGGCGGTAGGAAGGATGGCCGAATGACGGCGTGCGCGGTCCGTCCCCTCGCACCACCCGACGCTCCGACCTGCGACGCGATCATCCGCAGCCTGCCGGAGTTCTTCGGACATGAGGGCGGCCGCGCCGATTGCGTCGCCGCCGTACGTTCACAGGATGGCTGGGTGGCGGAGGTTGACGGCCGTGTGATCGGTTTCGCCACCTGGCAGCCGCGCACCGCCGACGCCGCCGAAATCACCTGGATGGCCGTCCACCGCGACCTCCGTCATACCGGCGCCGGCACCGCGATCGTCGAACGCCTCGTCACAGACCTCGCTGCCCGCGGCTTCCGGCTCGCCTTTGCGATGACCTCCGCCGCCCACAAGCAGCCAGTTACCGGCCCCGACCCCTACGACGACACGCGCCGCTTCTGGGTCCGCCGTGGCTTCCTCCCTCTCACCGAGCTCGATATCTGGGACACCGACATCGCGCTGATCCTCGTGCGCCCTCTGCTACCCGCGACCTGACAGTACGATTCACCACCAGGGCACCAAGATCCTGCTCATCGCCCCTACGGCACAATCCTACGGTCGACATCAGTTTGTAAGCGGGTGGCGGGGGAAGTGGCCGGCGTCCGGCAAACGTTCGAGGCGGCTAGACTACGGAGGTGCAGCATTGTGCCGGGAGGAGCGACGGGTGAGCGATGAGTTTCTGAGCAATGAGGAGATCGTGCTGGCGGCGCGGCGGAACCTGGAGCAGGGGCCGTGGGATTATCTCGTCGGCGGGGCGGAGTCGGAGACGACGATGCGGCGGAACCGGTTGGGGTTCGACCGGTTGGGGTTTCGGCCGCGGGTGCTGGTCGATGTTTCGCAGATCGATCCGTCTACACGGTTCCTGGGACAGAGTCTGCGGATTCCCGTGCTAACCGCGCCGATCGGGTCGTTGCAGGTGTTCGACCCGGCGGGCGGGGCCGCGGCCGCCGCGGCGGCCGCGGCGTTCGGCACGATACCGGTGATCAGCTCCGCCACCCAGCCGGCCCTCGAAGAGACGGCGGCCGCGGCCGGTGGGCCGAAGGTCTTTCAACTCTACGTGCATGGCGATTTGGATTGGGTACGGGAGATCGTGGGCCGGGTGAAGGCGGCGGGGTATATCGCGCTGTGCCTGACGGTCGATGTGGCGATGTACAGCCGGCGGGAGCGGCCGATGCTCTCGCGCTGGGCGACACCGACCCAGCGGGCGGCGGTGAACCGGACGCACCTGGCGTCGCTGAACTGGGAGACGATGGCACGGATCAAGGAACTCTGGGGCGGCCCGTTCATGGTGAAGGGCATCCAGACAGCGGAAGATGCGGCGTTGGCGGTCGAACACGGTGTCGACGTGATCTGGGTATCGAACCACGGCGGCCGGCAGTTGGACCACGCGCTCGGCACGATCGACACGCTGCCGGAAGTCGTCGAAGCGGTGGGCGGACGGGCCGAGATCGTGCTGGACGGCGGCATCGCCCGGGGAACGGACGTGCTCAAGGCGCTGGCGCTGGGTGCGAAGACGGTGGCGATCGGTAGGTTGCAGGGTTGGGGGCTGGCCGCCGGCGGGCCGGCGGGCCTCGTGCGGGTCTTGGAATTGCTGGAGCACGAGATCACTGTGTCGATGGGACTGCTCGGCGTCACCCGCATCGACCAACTGACGCGGAGCTACGTCTGCCGGGCCGAACCGGTGACGCCACCCCACGAGATGAGCGCGTGGGTCAACATGGCGGGCGGCCGGCTGCTCTAACCGTCTTTGAAACACAAAGGACGCAGAGAAGACAAAGAGCGCAAAGGGTTTCTTTAAGACTTTGTGGCCTTTGCCCTCTTTGCATCCTTTGCGTTTCAAAGACGGTTAGACGTGTGGGATGGGCGATGGTGAGGGATGCGGGTGGGCGGCAGATGGTGTTGGTGGCGTTTCTGCAGGCGCAGAATTGCTCCAATTATCCGGCGTCGTGGCGGCATGAGGAGACGGCAGCGGACTTTCTGACGGCGGCGTACTATCAGCGGATCGCGCGGACGCTGGAGGCGGGGAGGTTTCACCTCGCCTTTTTCGACGACCGGCTGGCGATGCCGGACCGCTACGGCGATGACTTTGCCGAGACGGTGCGGCACGGGATTCGGGCGGTGAAGTTGGACCTCGTGCCGCTGATCACGGCGATGGGGCTGGCGACGCGGCATCTCGGCGTCGGCGGGACGTATTCGACGACGTATCATGAGCCGTTCCATGTCGCGCGGGTGTTCGCCACGCTCGACCACCTGCTCGGCGGGCGGGCGGCGTGGAACGTGGTCACTTCCTTAAATGACTCGGAGGCGGCGAACTTCGGCAAGGTGACGCATCCGGAGCATGACGCCCGCTACGACCGGGCGGATGAGTTCATGGAAGCGGTGCTGGGGCACTGGGATAGCTGGGAGGATGATGCGATCCGCTACGACCGTTCGGATGGGGTGTTTGCCGATCCGGCGAAGGTACACCGGCTTGATCACGCCGGCGCGGCGTTTCGGTCGCGGGGGCCGTTCACGGTGCCGCGGACGCCGCAGGGGCGGCCGGTGATCATCCAGGCGGGGCAGAGCGGGCGGGGGCGGCGGTTCGCGGCGCGGTGGGCGGAATTGATCTTCGCGATCTATCCGAGCCGGGAGGGCGCGCAGCGGGCGTATCGGGAGATCAAGGATGCGGTGGCGCGGGCGGGGCGGGAGCCGTCGCGGGTGTGGCTGATGCCGGCGGTGTACTGCGTGGTGGGGGAAACGAAGGCGGAGGCGGAGGAGAAGGCGGCGTACATCAGGAGCCTGGCGCAACCGATGGATACGCTGGTGCTGCTCTCGGAGGCGCTGAACTACGACTTTGCGACGAAGGGGATGGACGAACCGTTCTCCGATGCAGAGCTGGCGTCGATCAGCGGGTTGCAGGCGCTACGCGATCGGGTGGTGCGGGCGTCAGGGACGGCGCATCCGACGTTGCGCGACTTCATCGAGCACAGCGGCAGGGGGACGCTGCGGGAGTTTCCCTGCTTCGTGGGGACAGTGGCGGATGTGGCGGACCAGTTGGAGGAGTGGTTCACGTCGGAGGCGTGCGACGGGTTCGTGCTCTCGGCGACGCACATGCCAGGGACGTATGAAGACTTCGTCCGGCTGGTGGTACCGGAGCTGCAGCGGCGGGGACTGTTCCAGCGCGAGTATCGAGGAACGACGCTGCGGGAGAACCTGGGCCTGCCGCGCGCCGAGCGGCACGACTGGGGCGGACGCGAGGGATAACGACCACGGCACCAAGCTCAACAGAGCTTGGTGCCGTGGTGATGAGATCGCTCTTCGCGTTAGTCAGCGGACGCGGCGGCGAGCGGGCGCGCGCCCTGGTTCTGCGCGACGAGGTCGAAGCGATCGAGGTTCATCACCTTGTTCCACGCGGCCACGAAGTCGCGTACGAACTTCTCCTGCGCGTCGTTCTGTGCGTAGACTTCCGCGATCGCGCGGAGTTGGGAGTGCGAACCGAAGACGAGGTCGACGGCGGTGGCGGTCCACTTGCGCTCGCCCGTCGTGCGATCGCGACCCTCGTACAGGTTGTCGCCTGACGCCTGCCACTCCGTGCTCATGTCGAGCAGGTTCACGAAGAAGTCGGTGGTCAGCGTCTCGGGGCGGTTGGTGAAGACGCCGTGTTGGGATCCGCCGCCGTTGGCGTTCAGGGCGCGCATGCCGCCGAGCAGCACCGTCATCTCGGGAGCGGTCAGCGTCAGCATGTTCGCCCGGTCCAGCAGCCGGGTCTCCGGTGACAGTTCCTCGCCGGCGCGGAGGTAGTTGCGGAACCCGTCGGCGGTGGGTTCGAGCACGGCAAACGACTCGATGTCGGTCTGCTCCTGTGAGGCGTCTGTGCGCCCCGGCGCGAACGGGACCGTGATGTCGTGCCCGGCGTTCTTCGCCGCCTGCTCGACGGCCGCGCACCCGCCCAGGACGATCAGGTCGGCGAGCGAAACCTTCTTGCCGCCGGTCTGCGAGCGGTTGAAGTCCTGCTGAATCCCCTCGAGGGCCGACAGCACCGTGGCCAGTTGGGCCGGCTCGTTGACCTCCCAGTCCTTCTGCGGCGCCAGGCGGACCCGCGCCCCGTTCGCCCCGCCCCGCTTGTCGGTGCCGCGGAAGCTGGCCGCCGCCGCCCAGGCGGTGGTGACGAGTTGGGGGATGGACAGTCCTGAGGCAAGGATCTTGGCCTTGAGAGCGGCGATGTCGTCCGCCCCGATCAGGTCATGATCGACGGCGGGGACGGGATCCTGCCACAGCTGCGGCTCCGCAACCCACGGGCCGAGGTAGCGCGAGATCGGTCCCATGTCGCGGTGCAGCAGCTTGTACCACGCCTTGGCGAACGCTTCGGCCAATTGGTCCGGATGCTCGTGGAAGCGCTTCGCGATCGGCCCATAGATCGGATCCAACCGCAGCGCGAGGTCCGTCGTCAGCATCATGGGGGCGTGCCGCTTCGACGGGTCATGGGCATCGGGCACGGTGCCCTGGGCCTCGGGATTCTTGGGGGTCCACTGATACGCCCCGGCGGGACTTTTCGTCAGCTCATAGTCGTACTTGAACAGGTTGTCGAGGAAGCCGTTGTCCCACTTCGTCGGCTCGTTGGTCCACGCGCCCTCCGGCCCGCCGGTGAGCGTATTGACGCCGTTGCCATTGCCGACGGAGTTCTTCCAGCCGAGGCCCTGCTGCTCGATGGGAGCAGCCTCGGGTTCGGGACCAAGGTGCTCCGCACTGACGGCACCGTGGGACTTGCCGAACGTGTGGCCGCCGGCGATGAGCGCGAACGTCTCTTCGTCGTTCATCGCCATGCGGCGGAACGTCTCGCGAATGTCCCTGGCGGCAGCCAGCGGATCCGGGTTGCCGTTCGGCCCCTCCGGATTCACGTAGATCAGGCCCATCTGCACGGCGCCGAACGGCGTAGCAAGCTCGCGGTCGCCGCTGTAGCGCTCGTCGCCGAGCCAGGTGTCCTCCGGTCCCCAGAAGATCTCATCGGGCTCCCAGATGTCCTCGCGCCCGAAGCCGAAGCCGAACGTCTTGAACCCCATCGATTCCATGGCAACGTTGCCGGCGTAGACCAGCAGATCGGCCCAGGAGAGCTTCTGGCCGTACTTCTGCTTGATCGGCCAGAGCAACCGGCGCGCTTTGTCGAGGCTGGCGTTGTCGGGCCAGCTGTTGAGGGGGGCGAAGCGCTGCGCGCCACTGCCACCACCACCCCGGCCATCGGCGATGCGGTAGGTGCCGGCGGCATGCCACGACATCCGGATGAAGAGCGGCCCGTAATGGCCATAGTCGGCCGGCCACCAGTCCTGCGACGTCGTCATCAGATCGATCAGGTCCTGCTTCAGCGCGTCGAGGTTGAGGGTCTTGAACGCTTCCGCGTAGTCGTAGTCCTCGCCCATCGGATTGGACAGGGGCGAGTGCTTGTGGAGAACGGAGAGGTCCAGCTGATTCGGCCACCAGTCCTCGTTCGTCCTAGGCCGAGTCGCCTTCGGAGTGGGCGAGGGGATTGCTGGGTTCTCGCTTTCGCTGACGCTGTCAGTCACGTCGGTCTTTCTCCTCTCTGGTTGTTTCCTTTTGATGGCTCATTGCTCGTAACCTTGATTGCTCTAGATCCAAGGCCGTGTCGCGCCGCTAGTGTCGCACGCTGCGTGACCGTGTTACCTCGCCGCTCGACGCGCCGCTTCTGCCTTGTTGTTGATCTCTTCTATGTCTTGCCCGTCGGAGCTGTGATCACGGCAGCGCGGGCAGAGTCCCCAGAAGGTTATCTCCGCCTCATCGATCGCGAAGCCATACGTCTGCGATGGCTCTAGACACGGGGCCGCGCCCACGACACAGGTGATGTCGGCGATGGTGCCGCAGCGCCGGCAGACGACATGGTGGTGGTTGTCGACAACACGCAATTCGTACAGCCCGGGACTGCCGGCCGGCTCGATCCGGCGAACCAAGCCCGCGTCGGTGAGGGTGCGGAGAACGTTGTAGACCGTCTGGGACGAGGTGTGACCGTCGCGGGCGTGGACGGCAGTGACGATCGCCTCGGCGCTGAGGTGGGCGGGACCGTCCGCAAGAGCGGCAAGAACCGACAGCCGCGGCGCCGTGACACGGACGCTGGATCGGCGTAAGACGGCGGCGAGGTCGTGTCTGCCTGTATCCATAGGGACACCATGGCAGCAAATTTGGAGCGTGTCAAGATTGATGATTTATCAAATTCACCCGCTGCCTCGTGCAGGTTTACGGTGCTAGCGCCGGAGCCGGGCGATGCTCCAGCCAATCAACGCGCCCAGCGGACAGAAGACGAGGGCAAAGAACGGAATGAGCAGCGCAATGCCTGCACCGCCGCCAGTCCAGAGCACGCCGATGAGGACACTGAGCACTGCTCCGACGATCACGCCCCACATCAACGGCGGCACGCCTCACCTTCGCACCTGAGCCGGTATGGAACCTCACGTCCAATTTCGGCGCACTACAGTGAGCAGATGATACGACAGGCCGATGAGAATACTCACTCCAAGCCTGCATCACCGTGGGCTCAACAAAAGCCGTTCAATTGGGAAACCCAGCTTCGCCTGATCATTCACCGTCGAGAGCGGTGGAGACATCGTAGCCATAGATCCAGTCGTAGCGGGCGATGTGGGCGGCGGGGTCGGCGCGCATGCGCTCATTGCGGGCGCGGACCGCGGCGGGGTCGGCGAGGTGCATCGTCCGTCCGGCCTCGCGGGAACCGGCCTGCATGGCGGCGGTGCGTTCCTTGCGACAGGCGGCGTAGCGGTGGAGGGCGTGTTCGGGGTCGTTGGGGTCGCGTTCGAGGCAGCAGGCGAGGACGTAGGCGTCTTCGATGCTCTGACCCGCGCCCTGGGCGAGGTAGGGGAGCATCGGGTGGGCGGCGTCGCCGAGCAGGGTGACGCGGCCGCGGGTCCACTCGTCGAGCGGAGGACGGTCGTAGAGCGCCCACTTGTAGACGTCGCTGGTGCCGGCGATCAGGGCGCGGACCAGCGGGTGCCAGCCGTCGTATTCGGCCAGGGCTTCGTCGCGGTCGCCGCGGGCGGACCATGACTCTTCGCGCCAGTCGTCATCGGTCTGGACGTTGCCGACCCAGTTGATCAGGCGGCCGGTGGCGACGTAGTAGGTGACGAATTGCCGGCGCGGTCCCCAGAAGGAGTGGCTGCGGAGCTCCATGCCGTTCTGGTGTCCGACCTCGGCGGGGACGAGGCCACGCCAGGCGACCTGGTGTGCCCAGACGGCGCGGTCGGGGCCGGCGACGTAATCACGGACGGCGGAGTGGATGCCGTCGGCGCCGATCAGCAGGTCGCCGGTGGCGCTACGGCCATCCGCGAAGTGGGCGGTGACGCGGCCGCCGTGCTGTTCGACGCCGGTACACTTCGCGCCGAGGGTGATGTGGTCGTCGCCCAGGGCGGCGCGGAGGACATCGTGCAGATCGGCGCGGTGGAGGTGGTAGTAGGGGGCGCCGTAGCGGGTGATGGCGGCGTCGGCGAAGGGGACGCGGCCGAGAACTTCGCCCGTCTGCCAGTCGCGCGAGTCGGTAGAGAGGGGGGCGACGGCGACGGCGCGGAGCGGTTCGGCGAGGCCGAGGCTGTGCAGCACTTTGACGGTGTTCGGGCTGCTCTGCACGCCGGCGCCGACCTCGCGGAGGACGGACGCCTGTTCGTAGACACGGGCGTCGAAGCCGGCCTGTCGCAGGGCGAGCGCGGCGGTGAGTCCGCCGATGCCGCCGCCGACGATCAGGATACGCATCGAGAGACCTCATCTCCCTGTCCGGCCATGACGGTCGCAGTGTAGCAGAGGGACGCTGGCCGCTGTGCCGGCGTTCCAGCCGGGCGGTCGCACCCGATTGACAGGGTTGTGCCGCGATCAGTAGGTTGGTTCTCCCGACTCCGCATCATTCATCATTCGAGGCTTATCCATGTTGAACGACGAGTTCGATCGCCAAGCCGAGAATCTCATCGCCAAGGGATATCCCGCGGCCGCTGGCCTGTCCGCCGGTGACTTTTTGAAGTACATCGATCCCCTCAGGGCGCGTGTCGCCGAGTGTTCGACGGACTTGCGGAGAGTCGATGACGGAACGTTTCCGTTCGTGATCGTCGTACAGAGCATACTTGTGGCCGTTGATGATGCAGTTCAGTTCGTTGAACGCGAGAAGAAGCGGGCGATTTCGGTGATGGTCGCCGAGTATCTCAGCGCCTTCAAACCAATCGCCGACGTAGAGATTCCAGAGGATATGGCGTATCTGCTGATCGATGTCGATACCGGCAAGAACAGCCTCAACGTTACCCCTGACGCAGCGTTGGCAACGATTCTGGCGGAGAAGCGCTCACCGCTGACGATCGATGAAGGCATGGCCCTGGTCACGCAGTATCCGGAGGCGGTGAAGAAGAATCACGGCTTCTCGCTGGCCGGCTCGCGGCGCGGCGACCAGCGGGTGGCGGCGTGGTGGATCAGCAAGGGCGCGCCGAAGCTGGGGTGGTGCTGGGCCGGCAACCCGCACACGTGGCTGGGGACGGCCTCCTGCGGCGGGAGGGTTGGGGCGTGAGCGCCCTGCTGAAACCTCGCCAACAGATCCTGGACGTCAGTGGATCGCTGAGCGTGGCACTGCGCTGACGGTCTCAGCTCGGCTTGCGGGCGAGGAGCACTTCGGTGTCGCCGGGCCAGTCCCAGAACAAGCCGGGGGCCGAGTGGGACCGCAGTTCGGCCCGCAGGTCCGCGTCGAACGCCGGGAGGCGGTCGCCGAACAGATGCGGGGCCGCATAGGACATCGAGTAGTAGCCCGCCACCACGTGGTCGATGTCCCAGATGATATCGGCGCGACCGGGAGCGAAGATCCGGCGCGGGGCGCCGAACCGCGTGCGGGCGAGCACGTCCTCATCGCGCTCTTGCCCCATCGACCGCAGCCCCTGGCCGGCGCGGCGGGCGGGACCGAGGTAGCGGTCCAGCAGCCGGTGGATGGCCTCATGGGGGACCGGGGGATGGGGCGGCCCGGGTGGCTGCGGCCGGTCCTGCACTTGATGGCTGATGAGCGCCATGCCGCCACCCGGCGCCAACAGGTCATAGACCACCTCGGCCACCCGGAACCGGTCGGTCCACCAGAACGACTGCCCAAACGTCACCAGTTGGAAGGGACCGGGCGTCGGGTGCGGCAAGTCCTCGGCGCGCCCGGCAATCCACCGGATGTTGCGGATGCCTCGTTCCGTGGCCAGCCGGCTCGCCTCGGCGAGCATATCCAGATCGGGGTCGAGGCCGATGGCCTCGGTGAAGAAGGGGGCGAGCATCAGGGCCAGCACCCCCGGCCCGCACCCGACATCAAGCAGGCGACCGCTGCCGTCCACGTCCAACTCGCGGACCAGCAGGGCGGGTAACTGGCGCGAGTAGGGAGGTCGCCCCTGCGCATAAAAGGACGCCGTTCCCTGATAGATACTGGGGTCGTACGCTCGGGCGTCACTCATGCGGAAGCGTCACGTCCACCGATGCCAGCCGCCGCAGTATACCCCGTGCCACGCTGAACGATCCACTGACCGCAGGTCCAGGATGTATTGGCGAGGTTTCCCCTGCTCGATGTCATGCTGGTTCGCGCAGCTTGTATCGCTGGATCTTGCCGGTGGCAGTTTTGGGCAGATCGGTGACGAACTCGATCCAGCGCGGGTAGTTGTACGGCGCGATGCTCGATTTGACGTGCGTCTTGAGCTCTTCGGCAAGGGCGTCACTCGGTTCGGCGTCGTCACGGAGGATGACGAACGCCTTCGGCTTGATCAGCTCGTCGGCGTCTGCCTTGCCGACGACGGCGGCTTCGACGACGGCGGGATGGCCGATGAGGGCGGCCTCGACCTCGGCGGGGGAGACCCAGTGACCGCTGACGCGGAGCATGTCGTCGGCGCGGCCCTGGTACCAGTAGAAGCCGTCGGCATCGACTGAGTACTTGTCGCCGGTGTGGTACCACTCGCCCTGGAGGACACGGCGGGTGGTGTCGTGGCGGTTCCAGTAGCCGGCGAAGAGGCTGTCGCCGCGGATGGCGAGGTTGCCGATCTCGCCGGGCGGCACATCGGCGCCGGACTCGTCGAGGAGGCGGACGTCGTAGCCGGGGACGGGGCGGCCGGAACTGCCGGGGCGGACCTCGCCGGCGCGGTTGCTGATGAAGACGTGCAGCGCCTCGGTGGTGCCGATGCCGTCCAGCACCTCGACGCCGAAGCGGTCGCGCCAACGACGGCAGAGTTCGGCGGGGAGCGGTTCGGCGGCGGAGAGGCAGCGGCGCAGGCTGGTGAGGTCCGCGGGTTCGCCGGCTTCGGCGGCGTGGAGCATCTGGGCGAAGAGGGTGGGCACCCCGGCGAAGACGGTGACGCGGTGTTCGGCGATCAGGCCGAAGATGCGGGCGGGGGTGGAGCGCTCGCGGTTGAGGACGACGGTCGCGCCGGCAGCGAGGGCGAAGTAGGTGGTGATGCCGAGCGGATAGGCGTGGAAGCAGGGGCCGCCGGCGAGGACGATGTCGTCCGGCTGAAGGTTGATGAAGGGGGCGGCGTAGTACTGTTCGGCGGCGGGCATGTTGCGATGGAGGTGCATCGCCCACTTGGGCGTGCCGGTGCTGCCGGAGGTGTGCAGCCAGAAGGCGACATCGTCGGCGGTGGTGGGCGCCGGTTCCAGGTCCGGCGAGGCGGCGTCGGTCAGGGCCTGGAAGCTGTGTTCGTGGGCGGCTTCCGGTTCGCCGTCGACGATGAGGACGTGGCGGAGGAAGGGCATTTCGTCATGGCGGGAGCGGAGCGGCGTCCACAGAGCGGTGCTGACGATGAGGGCGCGGGCGCGGCTGTCGTTGAGGAGAAAGATTTGCTCGTCGGCGGTGACGGCGATGCTGATCGGGGCGGCGACGGCGCCGATCTTGGCCGCGCCGAAGAAGGCGGCGACGAAGGCGGGTTGATTGGGCAGGAGGATGGCGACGCGCTGCTCCATCTCGATGCCGAGGCCGGCGAGGGCGTTGCCGGTGCGATTGACCTGATCGCGCAGCTCGGCGTAGGTGACGCGCTGGTCGTCGCAGCGGTAGGCGGTGCGGGTGGTGAAGGTGGCGGCCGTGGCGTCGATGTATTCGGCAGCGATGTTGAAGTCGCGGGGGACGTGGAGGGCGGGTGCGGTGGAAGCGGGTGCGGTCGCCATGGTCCTCTCCTCTTGGGCCGGCAATGTGTGAGCGCGGCGAGGGTGTGTGAGGGCGACAAACGCTGGAATGGTCTGACGATACGACAAATTATGGTCGTTGTCAGCCGAGTCGTTCAGGCGGGCGTGACCAACTCCTGTGGTGGGATTCACGGGTGTATATCGGAGCAGAAGTTAGCCAAGCAGCTTGGCGATGGTTCCCATCGAGATGAACAGCCGATACTCGTCATCCACCATTCGCTGAAAGTCATACCGTTCGTAGAAGCGACGGGCATCATCTCCCTTGGAGTCGACGATCACCGCCATCGCCGCCACGTTCACGGTGCTGGCGAGCGCCTTGTCGAGTGCATGCAGTAAGAGAACCTCGCCCAATCCTTGCCCTCGATATCGCTCGTCCACAGCAAGCCGTCCGAGGAGTACGACGGGGAGTTGATCATAGCGCGGGAGTTTTCGGGCAACGTCAGACGGTAGGCTCTGCAGGCGGACACTGTTCGTGCTGAGGGTGTAATAGCCGGCGATACGTTCCGCTGCCGCGTCGAAGAGCACGAAGACAACCGCGATATTACGGTCCATATCCTGACGGGCGCGCTCATGGAGGTAGCGATCGAGTTCCTCAACACCACACGCGAAAGCCGCTCGGTTGTGGTGCCTGCCGAGCGGCTCGAAGCGATACCGGTTGTCTGCCATTACTCACTCACGAACGCGCGGTATCGCCGAGCGGCGGCCTTCAGCGTTGCGCTTGGCTCCGCCGGCTCCAGGATTGCCTGGGCAAACAGGGCGCTGTCGCGTGCGCTCAGGAGGATCTGCTGCGCGCGCAACGTCTCCTCCGCCGCGGCCTGCGCGCTTTCCACGACAAAGTCGGTGAGGCTCCGACCGCGTAGCTCGGCAGCCCGCTGAATCAGTGTTTTCTGATCAGGGGTAACACGCGCTTCGAGTCGCTCAGTTTTCATCGCCGCGGGCATAACGGCCACCTCCCTGCGTAACGTCCGTCCGGCTGGTCACCGAGCACAGCTGTAGCATGAATGTACGGCATATTGCCGTACATGTCAATCAAACCTCTCTACGATAATGTCTGGCGGGTGCGTTCGGGGAGGGCGCGGTCGTATTCATCGCCGTCGACACGGTTGTCGCTGAGGGTGGCGAGGATCTGGCCGGCGGTGGGGAGGGGGGGTGGGGTCGACGAAGGATTCGGGGTTCCAGAGGTTGGAGCGGACGATGGCGCGGGCGCACTGGAAGTAGACGGCGTCGACGGCGATGACGACGACTGAGCGTGGTGGCTTGCCGTCCATTTTAAAGGAGGTGAGGAGATCGGGGTCGATGGTGAGGTGGGCGCGGCCGTTGATGCGGAGGGTGATGCCGACACCGGGGATGAGGAAGAGGAGGGCGACACGGGGGTCGCGGATGATGTTGCGGAGGGAGTCGGCGCGGTTGTTGCCGCGGCGGTCGGGCATCAGCAGCGTTGTATCGTCGTGGACGCGGACGAAGCCGGGGAGGTCGCCGCGGGGAGAGCAGTCGAGGCCCTCGGGTCCGCTGGTGGCGAGCACGGCGAAGGGGGCGGCGTCGATCATGGCGCGGTATTCGGGGGTGATGCGGTCGACTTCCTTGACGAGGGATTGCTCGACCGGCTGACCGTAGAGCGCTTCCAGTTCTTCGACGGTGGTGATGATCGACATGGTTGGTCCCATCCGAACGAGATTCAGGGTGAGGCGTGGCGCCCCCGATTGCAGTATCACACAGGACCGGCGGCGCCGTCGGGCGGCATTGCGACGCACTGAGGCGGGTGCTACGGTCGGACCGGCGGGGCGCTGATATCTCGATATCGCGGTTGTGGCGGCGCGGTGAGGGACGGTGTGCGGTGGGCGATGGGATCGGAGCGGCGATCATCTTCGAGACGCATCCGGAGCGGTACCGGCACTGGGCGTTGCGGATCGACGGCGATTGCGCGTGGCTGACGCTGGATGTGGAGCGGTTCGGCGGACTCGATCCGAGCATCGAGCTGAAGGGAAACTCCTACGACCTGAGCGTCGATATCGAGCTCGCGGATGCGGTGCAGCGGCTGCGGTTCGAGCATCCCGAGGTGTGGGTGCTGGTGATCGGGTCGGCGGAGGAGCGGATCTTCTGTTCGGGGGCGAACATCCACGCGCTGGCGCGGGCGACCCACGCGCACAAGGTGAACTTCTGCAAGTTCACGAATGAGACGCGGCTGTACCTGGAGGAGGCGAGCGCGGAGAGCGGTCTGCATTCGATCGCGGCGTGCAACGGGGCGACGGCGGGCGGCGGCTACGAGCTGGCACTGGCGTGCGACGCGATCGTGCTGGTCGACGATGGTTCGTCGGCGGTGAGTTTGCCGGAGGTGCCGCTGCTGGGAGTGCTGCCCGGCACGGGCGGGCTGACGCGGCTGACGGATAAGCGACGGGTGCGGCCGGACCTGGTGGACCTGTTCGCGACGCTCGCGGAGGGGGTACGAGGGAAGCGGGCGCTGGATTGGAGGCTGGTCGATCAGATCGTGGCGCGTAGCCGGTTCGACGAGGCGGTGGCGGCGCGGGTCGATGCGGCTCGTGTGGTGGCGAGATCTCAGGGCGAGGGGATCGCGCTGGATGCGCTGGAACCGATGGTGTCGGACGGCCGGATTGACTACCGGCATGTGCGCGTCGATCTCGACCGGGACAGGCGGGTGGCGGAGGTCGTCGTGGCCGGGCCGGAGGGTGCGCAGCCGGAGGACGGCGGGGAGGCTCACGAAGCGGGGGCTGGCTGGTGGCCATTGCGGATGGCGCGGGAGTTGGATGACGCGCTGCTGCGGCTGCGGTTCAATGAGCCGGCGATCGGGTTGGTGCTGCTCCGCACCCGTGGCGACCTGGAGATGGTGCATCGCGTTGGGGAACTACTGGCGGGCGACGGGGAGTGTTGGCTGGTTCGGGAGACGCGGCTGTTGCTGGGGCGGGTGCTGCGGAGGCTAGACCTGACCGCCCGCAGCGTCTTCGCGATTGTGGACGAGAACTCCTGCTTTGCCGGCCCGCTGTTTGAGTTGCTCCTGGCGGCGGATCGGACGTATGTGCTCGACGCGCCGGGCGTGGCGGTGCGGGCGGGCAGCCTCTCGGACGGCTGCCTCAATCGCTGGAACGGGCTGTCACGGCTGGCGACGCGTTTCCTCGATCAGCCGGATCGCGTTGCGGCAGTGTTGGAGGCGGGTCGCTGCGGTGCGATGGCGGCGTCCGACCTGGAGGAACTGGGGCTGGCGACGGAGTTGATCGACGAGATCGACTTCGAGGACAGCGTGCGGATCGCGGTGGAGGAGCGGGCGAGCCTGTCGCCGGATGCGCTGACGGGAATGGAGGCATCGACGCGGTTCGGCGGTCCGGAGACGATGGCGACGAAGATCTTCGGGCGGCTTTCGGCATGGCAGAACTGGATCTTCAGCCGTCCCAACGCGACGGGTGAGGCGGGGGCGCTGGCGCTGTACGGTAGGCCAGAGCGACCGAGGTTTGAGTTTACGAGAACGTGAATGGGGCAATCGGCAGTCGGCAATCGGCAATGGGAGTTCGTATCTACTGCCGGTCTGCATTGAGCGCGATGGTGAGAACTATGCGGCAAACGGTTCGATCGCGTCCTCACCCCATTGCCGCTTGCCGACTGCCGATTGCCCCGGAGGACACGCCATGGCAGACCTCTCGACCATTCCCAACAACGTCGATCTCGATTCGGACACGCGGTTGCAGCGGGCGTTGCAGTCGTGGCAGCCAAACTTCTTGAAGTGGTGGATGGAGATCGGGCCGCAGGGGTGGCAGGCGCACGACGTGTATTTGCGGACGGCGGTGAGCGTCGAGCCGAGCGGCTGGGCGCGCTTCGAGTATGTGAAGATGCCGGAGTATCGGTGGGGGATCTTCCTCGTGCCGGATGCGAGCGAGCGGCGGATCGGCTTCGGCGACTACGCGGGGCAGCCGGCGTGGGAGGAGGTGCCGGGAGAGCACCGCAACGCGCTGCGGCGGATCATCATCACGCAGGGGGATACGGAGCCGGCGTCGGTGGAGCAGCAGGCGCTGCTGGGGAGCACGGCGCCTTCCTTGTATGACCTGCGCAACCTGTTCCAGGTAAACGTCGAGGAGGGGCGGCATCTGTGGGCGATGGTGTATCTGCTGCATCGCTACTTCGGCCGGGATGGTCGCGAGGAAGCGGAGGAGTTGCTCGCGCGGCGGTCCGGCGATGTGGACAAGCCGCGCATCTTGAGCACGTTCAACGAGCCGATCGAGACCTGGCTCGACTTCTTCATGTTCACGATGTTCACCGACCGCGACGGCAAGTATCAGCTGGCGTCGCTGGCAGAGAGCGCCTTCTCGCCGCTGTCGCGGACGACGCGGTTCATGCTGACGGAAGAGGCGCACCACATGTTCGTGGGCGAGTCGGGGATCGACCGTGTCGTACAGCGGTCAGCGGAGTTGATGGCGGCAGGGATGGAGCCGCGGGCGGTGGGGGCGCTCGACATCGGTACGGTGCAGCGGTATCTCAACCGGTGGTTCAGCCTGTCGCTCGACCTGTTCGGTGGTGAGATCAGCAGCAACGCCGCCGGCTACTTCGCCACGGGACTGAAGGGGCGCTATCGAGAAGGAGACCACTACACGGACCATCGGGCGCTGGATTCGACGTACATGCTGCCGGTGGTGGACGAGGGACGGTTGATCGAGCGTGAGGTACCGATGCGGAACGCGATGAACGCCGTCTTGCGGGATGCGTATATCCGCGACTGTCAGCGGGGGGTGGATCGCTGGAACGCGACGCTCGCGCGATACGGTGTGACGGGACTGGACCTGAAGCTGCCCAGCCTGCGCTTCAACCGGCACGTCGGCGCCTACGCCGATCAGCCGTTCGATCCGGACGGGACGATGATCGGTGCGAGGGGGTGGGAGCAGCAGCGCGGCGGCTGGCTGCCGAGTCGCGCCGACGAGCAGTATGTGATGTCGCTGATGCAGCCGGTCTACGAGCGCGGCACGATGGCGTCGTGGATCGCGCCGCCGGCGAGAGGCATCAACGGCAAGCCGTCCGACTTCGAATACGTCCACATCGCGTAGGACGAACGGATCACCCACCAGGGCGTCAGGAGCACATGAGGCGTGGCGCCCGGGCGTCCTCGATGCGACGACATCGCTCTTAGCATCCTCTTAGAATCCCGACCGATACTTGAGGGGAAGGCGTCCACGCGCTCCACGGATCGAGGCCAGCGATGAAGCAGGGTACCCGCATCCTCGTCGTCGAGGACGATCACTCGATTGCCCGGCTGCTGCAACTCGAGCTCGAGCACCGCGGCGCCGTCGTTCGTTGCGTCTTCGACGGCTCGTCTGCCCTACCGGCGGTCGAGACGTTCACACCGGACGCGATTGTCCTCGACATCATGTTGCCGGGATTGGATGGTGAGCAGGTGCTGTATCAACTGCGGCGCGGTGGTAATAAAGTGCCGGTGATCATGCTCACGGCCCGCGATGCGCTCCGCGACAAGGTGCGTAACCTCGACACCGGCGCCGACGACTATCTGACCAAACCCTTCCAGGTCGAGGAGCTCCTCTCCCGCCTGCGGGCGCTGCTGCGTCGGGTGGAGGGCGACGAGGTACTCCGGGTCGCCGACCTGGTCGTGAATACGGACACGCGGCAGGTGCTCCGCGGCGAACGGAGCATCGATCTGACCACGCGCGAGTACGACCTGCTGGAGTTCATGGCCCGCAATGCCCGCCGCGTGCTGCCCCGCGACCTGATCCTCTCCCGCGTCTGGGAGCACACACCGGATGTCGATACCAACGTCGTCGACGTCTACATCGGCTATCTGCGGCGCAAGGTTGATGCGCCCGGTGAGCCGCGACTGATTCAGACGGTCCGCGGCGCCGGCTTCGCGCTGCGCGAGGGTGAGCGCTCGTGATGCCGATTCGCTGGCGCCTGACGATCTTCTACACGCTGACGATCCTCGTGATCGCGGTCGTGCTCACCGGCGGGCTGTTCGCGGTGCGGGCGATCGGCCTGATGGCCGATATCGAAGGGTCGGCCCGCGCTCATGCCCTCGAGACGGCCCGTCTGCTCGAGTCCGGCGGCGCCATCGATCAGGTCGACGAAACGGCCTTGATCGCGGACGGCGTCTCGGTGGTCCTCCGCGACGATCAGGGGAACATCCTGGATGAGACAGGCGCCGTCATGCGGGGGTTACAGGCCGGCGCGTCCACCTGGCAGCAGGCGCTGGAATCCGGCGACGCCACGAGCAGCGCCCGCTTCGACGACGATGACTTCGCCTACGTCGTGCCGGTCACGGTCGCCGGCTCACCGATCCGTCTGGTCGAGGCCCGCACCACCTACGACGCGATCGGCGAAGGGTTCATGATCTTCGCCCCGGCCGTCGGCGCGGGCGTGATCCTCGTCGTGCTGATCGCGATCGGCGGATCGTATCTGATGGCGTGGAGCGCCTTCCGTCCGGTGAACACGATCGTGCAGTCTGCCCGCGCGATCACGGAGGGCGACCTCTCGCGGCGGCTGCCGGTGAAGTCACGACGGGACGAACTGGGACGGCTGGCGCTCGCCTTCAACGAATTGCTGGGCCGGATCGAGGTCGCCTTCGACCAGCGCGAGCAAGCGCTGGATCAGCAGCGCCGCTTTGTCTCCGACGCGGGACATGAGCTCCGCACCCCCCTCACATCGATCCTGGGATACGCGCGGATGTTGCGCGAGTGGGGACTCAAAGATCCGCAGATCACCCGCGAGGGCATTGTCGCGATGGAGCGGGAGGCGGCGCGGATGGAGACGCTGGTCGAAGAGTTGCTGAGCCTTGCCCGTGGGGATGAACGGCTCACCCTCGACCTGCGTCCCTATGATCTGTGCGACCTCGCCACCGTTGCCGTCGAGGCGGCGCGGGCGGCGGCCGGTGACAAGGTGACGATCGTCTACGAACCGCCACCCGCGCCGATCCGTGCTGTCGTCGACCGCGACCGCATCCGTCAGGCGCTGGCCGCTCTGCTCGACAACGCCGTCAAGTACACACCGGCGGGCGGCATGGTCGAGGTCACCGTCCGCACGATCGGCGACGATGCCGAGATCGAGGTGGCCGACACCGGCATCGGCATGACGCGCGACCACCTGCCGCACATCTTCGACCGGTTCTATCGGGTCGACGCCGCGCGGACGGCGGGCGGATCGGGCCTCGGCCTCGCCATCGTCCGCCAGATCATGGAGGCGCACGGCGGCAGCGTCGACGTCACCAGCCTCCCCGGCAAAGGCTCGACCTTCACCCTCTGCTTTCCTTCGGAAACAACGCCCGGCCAATGAGCACCCGCGACCGTGCGTCAGATCACTCCGACACGATGACCAGGGCAGGACGCGAAGCAGTCGAGGCTTCTCCGACGTGTGCCGAGGAGTCGCCGGCCATACTTGCTACACTTTTCCCGCGCCGTTGCTTTGCTACCCTGCAAAACGCGAGCCGCGGCCGGTCAGGGAAGCAGCCCCGGAGAAAGAAGGCGGACTGATGCGTGTCCCGGTGATGCTTGGCGCCGCTGCATGGAGCATCGCGATGCTCATGCTGGCAGTGGTCCTTGCTCCCCTGATGAACGGGGGCTGGGTGGTGCTCGCTCTGCTCGCGGCCCTGGCGCCGCTTCTCGTCGTGATCCAGTTCAACCGCAGCATGGCCCGCCGGGACGAACCGTCGCCGGCGCTGCCAGATCCAGCCGAGCGCGAAACCGCGCTGCTGCGCCTGCTGGAGGAACGCGGGACCGTGACTCCCATCACCGCGGCGATGCGGACCCCGCTCACCGTGGAGGAGGCCGCCGCCAAGCTGGACGAACTGGCAGGCAAGGGCTTTCTCAAGATGGTCCTGGAGAACGGCGCGATCGCCTACACGCTTCACGATCAGGATCGCGAGGCGCCGCGCCGGTCGCCCGACACCTCGACGACCGGCGCGTTCTCGGGGAATGGATCACGCAATGGTGCGCATGGCGAAGCCGAGGACGCCGTCTACGAGCCGCTGAGTGAGCGCGAGCTCGAAGTACTGACGCTGCTCGCCTCCGGACGGTCGAACGCCGAGATCGCCCGCGCGCTCTACATCTCCGTCGGCACCGTCAAGACCCACACCAACAACATCTACCGCAAGCTCGGCGCCCGGAACCGGGCCGAGGCGCTCGCCAAGGCGCGCAACCTCCACCTCGTCTAACCCTTCAATCCTCCTCACCGGCCTCCGGCCACGATCGGCGATCGGGGAATCAACCCGTCTCCACCCGCCGCTCTACCTTTCGGGAGAGGTCGCTCTACCTGGTTGAGCGCGACCCTTGCGGTAGGCGCTGCCGGTACGATCGACCGCCGGACGCCTCGCCCGCCGGCCGCGGGCAACCACCGACGCACGCGTCACAAGGAGCACCTCATGAAATACCTGTTTCTCAGCCTGCTTGCCGTGGTCGGGTTCGGCCTGTCCATCGCCTGCGGGACAGATCTCAACGCCGCTACCCCCGTCACGGGCGTCACCGAAGTCGTCGTCAAAGACATGAAGTTCTCGCCCGCCGTCATCGAAGTCCCCGCCGGCACCACCGTCACCTGGACCTTCCAGGACGGCGACACGCCGCACGATGTCAAGGGCGACGGCTTCCAGTCCGAGGTGATGCGGGAGGGCACCTTCACCCACACCTTCAGCACACCCGGCACCTACGACTACAAATGCACGCTGCACGGCCAGATGAAGGGGCGCGTCATCGTCACCGGCTGATGCAGGAGCAGCCGTAACGACCGATGTGAACCGCGGAGACGCGGAGGTCAGATGTTGTCATCCTGAGCGACAGCGAAGGATCTCGCAGTGTATCTGTCCAAGGAAGAGATGCTTCGCTTCGCTCAGCATGACAATATTCGGCTCTGTGCCTCCAAGGTGAAAGGAAAGCACGCGGTGATCGCTGCACAACATCACATAAACGCTGAGCGTACTGACCAGCGGCAGCCGCCCGCGTACGCCCGGTTCGGGCGAATCGCCTTCGCCATCACCGCAACGCTGCTTACCGGTAGCATCGTCCTGCAGGTGTTCTTCGCCGGGCTGGGATTGATGGTTGACGGTGACCAGATGGGCCTGCACCGTGCGATGGGCGGCCTGATCGGGCTCTTCCCGATGGTGCTGCTCGTCCTCGGGCTGATCGGACGAGTTCCCGGCCGGGTGTTCGGCCTCGTGGGGCTGCTCTACCTGCTGTATGTACTGCAGTGGGTGTTCGTCACGGTGCCCGACCTGCCGACGATGCGGGCGCTGCATCCGGTGAATGCGCTTCTGCTTTTCCTGGTCGCGCTTCAGATAACGCGTGGCGCGTGGCGGCTGCAGCGCTCACCACGCCGCACCGCCCGCCTCCGGGATCGAGAGTGATGCGCAGCAACCGGCGTTCGACTCGCCGCTCATGTCCCGCCCGCCATTTCTTCAAACGCCGATCGGTGCAGGGCCATACTCACGCGCTTACTGGTAAATCACCACCACCGGCCGCGGCGGCAACGCCAGCACGTCATCCGGCATCATCAGCGGCACGTCGTGCTCGTAGAACAGCTTCACGCCGGGATACTGCACGGCGTCACGCGTGATCACGGCGTCGTAGGTCGCCAGCTTGGCGGCGGGCGGTCCGAAGCCGTCCATGTCGATCACCAGTTCCACACCCTCATACGACGCGATCGCCGCCTTATCGGGCAGCATCGAGGCGCGGAACTGGTGCACGATCAGGATCTTGCCCGGCAGGCCGTTCTCCTGCGCGATTCCCTGAAGCATCGCCTGCGCCTCGTTCACCTGCGCGGCGGTGAGGTGACCGATATCCTCGACCGGCGTCACACCCGGCCCCCAGGCGAACTCCGGATCGAGGGCGAGGTGGACGTGCGGCTCTGTGAGGAAGCGGGTGATGGTGCCGACCTCGTCCGCGATCGTGCTGCGGCCCATCTGGAGATCGAGAAACAGCAGCAGATCGTTCTCCCGCGCGAGCGCGATGTACTCCTCCACCAGCGCATCGCTGAGGCGGCCGAGATGCAGCCCATCGGCGCCCGACTCTCTTTGTGCCATCGCATAAATGAGATGCAGGGCAGGCTGCACCGGCCGCTCGGGGTCGAGCGCGGCATACGCATCCGCCTGCATCCGCAGCCAGCCGATCACTTCGACCGGACTGGCCTGGCCGAGGATGCCAAGTCCCGGGGCCAGCGGCGTGCCATAGAACGACACGATCCGGTGGTTCGACAGAAACGGCGCCGCCGGTTGCGATGCTGCCTGCGCCGCTGCTGGGTGAGTCGTGGCACCTCCAGCAACGACGGCCACGATGATTGCCGCTATCAGTGCGTTCAATCGCATCGACCTGCCATACCGCTGTCTCTCCTGATCCCAATGAACGAGTGGCGGCCTGGCCGCCGGACCTTATCCGAGGAAGTCATCAACCAGCAACTCCAGGTCTGGAAAGGCTTCGGGCGAGAGCACGCCCCGCGTTCGGTCACGCTCGTTCGCCGGTACTGTCCGTCAACCGGTTGGCGATGGACGAACACACGCCCGCCGTTGAGATCCCAGATCGATACCTCCGGAATACCGGCAGCGGCGTAAAAGGCCAGCTTTGTGTCGCGATCGTAGTCGAGCGTCGTGTCGGCGACTTCGATGATAAGGAAGACATCCTCTGGCCCTGGATGTTCCTTCGCATAGCCGTCGGCCCTGGGACGCAGCAATGCGAGGTCTGGTTCCGGTTCTGAGCCGGAAGACAATCGCACCGGGTTCTGAGTGCTGACAATCGCTCTGCCCGCCAGCCGCAGAACAAACCGCTCCGTGAGCCCGCGTACACACGCCGCGTGCCGGCTGCCGATCGGCGACATCTCAATGATCTCTCCGTCAAGTAATTCGACCCGTTCATCCTCGCGGAGGACACCCGCCTCGGCCATGCAATAGTATTCATCTACCGTGAAATGCCGTCGCGGCACGCTCGGCGGCACGCTCACCTTCATCACGGCGC
The DNA here is from genome assembly GCA_050184225.1 of Dehalococcoidia bacterium. GTDB lineage: Bacteria > Chloroflexota > Dehalococcoidia > CAUJGQ01 > CAUJGQ01 > JBFXAN01. The sequence goes on from JBFXAN010000060.1 coordinate 34,593, forward strand.
ATCTCCTTCCCTGTGACAGGCGCACCAGGCTGGCGCTGTGCCCCGATGGTATCCTATGCAGACGCGCATTCGGCACCAGACAGGAGTACCGTTCAGCGATGGCCAAGCACCAGGGACTGCTTGTCGATGTGGCGGCCCGCACCCACCGCGACCGTCAGGGCCGCGTCAGTCCGCTGGATGACATGGTTGTCGGGGATGGCACGCTCTTCATCATGGGCATCCTGCCGAACAACCCCCGCTTCCGCGCCTTCCAGCGCTGGCTGCTGCCCGCCCACGGCTGGGTCGTCGGCTGCTTCGAGCCACAGCCGGGTCAGCGTCCGATGGACTGTGATTGGTACATCGACATCGACGCGATCTCGATCGAGGGTGTCTGCTGGCACGCCGAGGACCGTTTGCTCGACCTCAAGGTCTTCGAATCTCAGCGGTATGAGGTCGATGACGCCGACGAGCTCGCCGACTGCCTGGAGCAGCAGCAGATCGCCCCGGCCGACGCGATCGCCGCCCTCCGCTCGCTCAACGCACTCTGCCGCGCCCTGGAGCGCCTCAACTTCTCCGGCGCCGCCCTCCTCGCCGAATTCGCCCCCGGCCTCCCTCGATTCCGTCCCTGGCCCGATGCCGCTCATCTGCCCTGACGCCCAGAGGCACGGCCCCTGTCCTCTGCCACCCCACGGCGCTACGCTGAAGGCATGTCACGCCGCGCCGCTTTCGCCGCTCTCCTGCTTGCCCTGGGCCTGCTGATCACGCTCATCA
>JBFXAN010000061.1:0-35155 GCA_050184225.1 Dehalococcoidia bacterium
ATGCCAGTATCGTCTTCGCAACGGTCTGATTGCAGGCCGGATGAGCTTGGTACCTCAGATCCGGCGAGGCACCCCGCTCCGCGCGGCAGCGGGGAGAGGGGCCGGGGGAGGGGTTCGCTCTGATGCGACGCGCCTGGAACCGCTTTCGTGAACGCTGGCCATATCTGCCGCTCACATGGAAGGTCGCGATTATCGGCCTATCGTTGATCACCGTCTTCGAGATCGTGAGAACCGCGATCAACCTGATGCAAGGTGAATACTTTTAGCACGATGTTCGTGCGGCGAATACACCTTTCGGCTGCTACCCCATTGGTCTGACACCGCGTATGATCGCTTCGCTCCGCGCCCCGGAAACGCGCGGCTGGAAGCGTGTGCCCGATGCCGGAGCTGTTGCTGTGTGTCACCCCCGGCCTGCCGGCCGTCAAGATTCTTCACCGAACCGAGGAGCCGACATGACCACGATCGCGAAACCCGACATGAGCAGCGGACCTGTAGCAAAGCACGTCTATCGCTTTGACGAAGGCAGCGCCGAGATGCGCGATCTGCTCGGCGGCAAGGGCGCAAACTTGTGCGAGATGTCTCGCCTTGGCCTACCGGTTCCGCCGGGATTTGTGATTACGACCGAGACCTGCCGGGAATTCTACGAGCGCGGCCAGCAGTTACCGGATTCGTTCTGGGACGAGCTGCGCGGCCATCTCGTCGATCTCGAAAAGAAGGCGGGAAAGAAGCTGGGCGGCGCGGACGATCCGCTGCTCGTATCGGTACGATCGGGTGCAAAGTTTTCGATGCCGGGGATGATGGACACAATCCTGAACCTCGGCATTAACGATCAGAGCGTCGCCGGCCTCGCCCGTCAGACGAGCAACGAGCGGTTCGCCTATGATGCGTACCGCCGTTTTCTCGCGCTGTACGGCAAGGTGGTCCTGGGCATCGAAGGCGATGCGTTTGATGCGCTGCTCGATCAAGCCAAAGAGCGCGCCGGCGTGCGGGTTGACGCCGAGCTGTCGGCAGCGGCGCTCATGGAACTGGTCGAGGCGTACAAATCGCTGATCGAGCGGGAGACTGGTGCACCGATCCCGCAGGATCCGTGGGCGCAGCTGCGGGGCGCGATCCTGGCGGTGTTCCGTTCATGGAACAACGAGCGGGCGATCATCTATCGCAACCGCGAGCGGATTCCCCACGACCTGGGAACGGCGTGCAGCATCGTGTCGATGGTCTTTGGCAACATGGGCGAGGACTCCGGTACAGGCGTCGCCTTCACCCGCAACCCGAACACGGGCGAGCGCGCGTTCTACGGCGAGTTCCTGCGGAACGCGCAGGGCGAGGATGTGGTCGCCGGTATCCGCACGCCGCAACAGATCGCGCAGCTTGCCGACCACGACCTGGCGATCTACCAGGAACTGATCGGCATTGGCGCGCGGCTGGAACAGCACTATCGCGACATGCAGGACATCGAGTTCACGATCGAGCGGGGCACGCTCTACGTGTTGCAGTGTCGCTCGGGCAAGCGCACCGGCACGGCGGCGGTGCGGATCGCCGTGGAGATGGTGAGCGAAGGGCTGATCTCCAGCGACGAGGCGGTGCAGCGGGTGACGCCGGAACAGCTCGAACAACTGCTGCACCCCCGGCTGAAGGCGTCCGGCAGCGTCAGGCCGCTCGCCCGCGGCCTGGACGCTGGTCCCGGCGCGGCGGTGGGACATATCGCCCTCGACAAAGAGACGGCGATTCAGATGAAGGACACCGGTCAGGATGTGATCCTCGTCCGTCGCACGACGACGCCGGATGACCTGGGCGGCATGCTGGCAAGCAAGGGCGTGCTCACGGCGGAGGGAGGCCGCACCAGTCACGCGGCGCTGGTGGCGCGGCAGTATGGCATCCCGACGGTGTGCGGCCTGGGCGCGCTGCAAATCGACGAAGCGGCCCGCACGATCCGCCTCGCGAGCGCGACCTTCGGCGAAGGCGATGTGATCACGATCGACGGCTCCACCGGCGACGTCTTCGGACAGGCGCTCGAAACGGAACTGCCGACGGTATCGGGCGACTTCAACACGCTGATGCAATGGGCGGACGCGGCGCGGCGGTTGCGGGTGCGGGCTAACGCCGACACGCCTGAGCAGGCACAACTCGCCGTCGAGATGGGCGCGGAAGGGATCGGCCTCTGCCGCACCGAGCACATGTTCCTCGGCGATCGACTGCCCGCCGTGCAGAAAGCGATCCTGGCGACCGATGTCGAGGTGCGGCGGGCGGCGATCTTCGACCTGCTGCCGGTGCAGCGGGAGGACTTTGCCGGCATCTTCCAAGCAATGGGGGAGCGGCCGGTGACGGTCCGGCTGCTCGATCCGCCGATGAGCGAGTTCCTGCCGGATCGGGTCGCGATCCTGCGTGAAATGCTCGACCTCGCCCGGCACGGACGCAACGGTGACGAATATGCCGAGAAGGAGCGGTTGCTAGAGGCATCGGAACGGCTCCACGAAGTGAATCCGATGCTCGGCACACGCGGGGTACGCCTCTCGCTGCTGATCCCGGACTTTGTCGAGATGCAGGTGGAGGCGATCATCAGCGCCGCCTGCCGGACGAAGAAGGGCGGCGGCGAGCCGCACGTCGAGATCATGATCCCGCTGGTGGCGCATGTCAGCGAATTGACGCGGATCAAGGGTCAACTCGACGCGGTTGCCCAACGCACGATGACCGCCGAAGGCATCGACGTTGACTACAGCTTCGGCACGATGATCGAGGTGCCGCGGGCGGCGCTGACCGCCGACGAGATCGCGCGGGAGGCATCGTTCTTCTCGTTTGGCACGAACGACCTGACGCAAGGGGCGTGGATGCTCTCGCGCGATGATGCCGCGTCCTATGTGCAGTTCCTTCAGCGCGAGGAGATGGTCAAGGTCGACCCGACCGTGTCGATCGACCGGGCGGGCGTCGGCCGGCTGATGCGGATCTGTGTCGAAGACGGCCGCGCCGTGAATCCGACAATTAAGCTCGGCATCTGCGGCGAGCACGGCGGCGAGCCGGCCTCGGTGATGTTCTGCCATGAGATCGGCCTGGACTACGTGAGCTGCTCGCCATCGCGGGTGCCGGTTGCCCGGCTGGCGGCGGCGCAGGCGGCGCTCGGCAACAGGGAGCGGGATAGATAATGAACTAAAGTGTGATACGAACGGATATCCGTCTGTGGGTCCGTTCGAAGTTGCCAGGATAGGAATCCTGGTCAACCGTGTTCATGGAGTCTCGGCCATACATAAGCGTGTGACCATTCGGTCCGCTCTGATGTGCCTGCTACAATGGAAGTGGGTGCCAGCGGGAGGAATCAGCATGGTCGCAGTGCCGTCGTTCGATGTGCCTGAGGAGGCACTCCGCGCGTTGCACCTGACGCCGGAGGAGTTCGCCGGTGAGTTGCGGCTGGCGGCGGCGGCATTTTGGTATGACCAACGGCAAATCTCGCAGGAGATCGGTGCGAACATCGCCGGCCTGAACCGGCGTGACTTCATCCTCGGCCTGTCTCGCTTGAAGGTGGATGTCCTTCAAGTAATCGGCGATGAGCTTAAACGCGAATTGGCGCATGTCCGAGAGTTAGCGCATGCCCGAGCCGACCGTCGTGAACAGCTCACCCCTGATCATCCTCACGCGAGCGGAAATCCTTGATTTCCTCCGTTTGATGGGAGACCCGATACTCGTTCCCTTCGTAGTTGCTCAAGAGATCGCCGCTTATGGTAAGGACGATGTGACTGTCCGGGCCATTGCCGAAACAGACTGGCTGGTTGTTGTCGACGCGCTTCAATCACCATCGTCCCTTCGAAGGCTAAGACTCGGCGCTGGTGAAACGGCGACGCTGACATGGGCGATGGCTCATCCGGGCACGATAGCGATCCTCGATGATGCGGCGGCGTGCCAGGGTGCGCTGAGTCTGGGAATCCCGGTGGTTGGAACGTTGGGCCTCATACTGGCAGCGAAAGAGCATGGTCTTATCGTCGAAGCGGCCCCAACCATCGAACGAGCGCGGCACGCCGGGCTCTATTTGCCAGATCAGCTCGTACGAGTGTCGCTTGAACAAGTAGGTGAGTAGTCAGAGTCCGACACAGCCGATTGAAGGGGCGGGCGTCGGGCGGGATCACCTGTATCCGTATTCCCTCGCCGCGCTGTTCGAGTCGCGTGCTCTGTTCCCCAATTCGCGTCGCCTGCTATTCTGTAGCGACACAACGGCAGAGAACGCCGCTGCCGGGAGGCCCCTGTGGCGAACGAAACACACCGCCGATTGATGATCCCCAAGCAGCAGATCGCGAAGCAGGATCCGACCGCCCGGATCGCGAACTTCGACGAGGTGTATCGCGGCTTCACCCTGGAAGACGCCCGCGTCGAGGCGATGCGCTGCATTCAGTGTCCCACGGCACCCTGTCAGGTGGCCTGCCCGGTCCACAATGACATCCCCGGCGCCTTCAAGTTTCTCGAGGTCGGCGATGTGCTCGGGGCCTCCGAAGTCTTCCGCTCCACGTCGAACCTGCCGGAGATGTGTGGCCGACTGTGCCCTCAGGAGAAGCTCTGTGAGGGGGCCTGCGTCGTCGGGTTCGCGATCCGGATCGACGGTTCGCAGGAGCCACCTGTCACGATCGGCAAGCTGGAAGCCTTCATCAACGATGAACAGCGGCGGATCACCGGGGGCTACCCGCTGCCCCAACTGCCGCCGCCAACCGGCCGCAACGTCGCGATCGTTGGTTCGGGACCGGCCGGCATCGCCGTCGCCGAATTGCTCGCGGAGAAGGGGCATCATTGCGTGATCTTCGAGGGCTGGCCGGAGCCAGGTGGCGTGCTCGTCTACGGCATTCCCAACTTCAAGATGCGCAAGGAGATCGTCGACGAGAAGATCGCGCAGCTTGAGGCAATGGGGGTGGAATTCGTCACCAACACCTGGATCGGCAAGGATGTGACGCTCGAACAGCTGATACAGGAGCGCGGCTTCCACTCCGTCTTCCTCGGCACCGGCGCCGGACTGGGCAATGCGCTCAAGATCCCGGGCGAGGACGACTATGCGAACATCTTTGCGGCAACGGATTATCTGGTGCGCGGCAATCTGGAACCGGCGGCGTTGCCCGCGAACCTGCGCGAGCCGCTGCCGCCGGCGCAGCGGGTCGTTGTGATCGGCGGTGGTGACACGTCGATGGACTGCGTGCGCACCGCCCGCCGTCTCGGTGCGGAGGAGGTCGCCTGCATGTACCGGCGCACCGAAGCGGAGATGCTGGGCCGGGAGGAGGAGCGACGGCACGCTAAGGAAGAGGGGGTGCAATTCCTTTGGATGACGATCCCGCTCCGCTTTCTCGGCGAGAACGGCGTCGTCACCGGCGTCGAGTGCCAGCGGGTCGAGCTCGGCGAACCGGATGAGTCCGGCCGCCGCCGGCCGGTGCCCGTTCCCGGCTCGGAATTCATCCTGCCGGCGGATACGGTAGCGATCGCGGTCGGTTACAACGCCGACCCGCTGATCCCACAGACCACATCGGGTCTGTCGGCAAACCGGTGGGCGCTGCTCGAAGTAGACCCGGAGACGATGCGCACGAGCATCCCCGGCGTTTACGCCGGCGGCGACAACGTCAACGGCGCCGACCTCGTCGTCACGGCCCTTGCGGACGGCCGTCGCGCGGCCATCGCGATCGACGAATATCTCTCGGTAGAACTGCCGTTGATCGAAGAGGCGCAGGAGGCGGCGCGGCGGGGGGCGCGACGGCTGCGGCGATAGCGGACCCCTCCCCCCGCTGATGCGCGGAGCGGGGTGCCTCGCCGGATCTGGGGTGCCAACGTAGACCGACCCGCAATCAGACCGTTGCAAAGGCGACGCTGGCAACTCGGTCAAACCAGGCACCCCTCTCCGCGCGGCAGCGGGGGGAGGGGTCGGGGGAGGGGGTTACAATACCCGCATCACACTCCGCAGTCCGGAGGCATCTTATGGAACCGCGTGTTCTCGGCGACCTGATTGCGCAGCCATCCGGCAATAGTCCCTTTCTCATCAGTCCGGATCGCGGCGTCACGATGACGTATGCCCGCTTTATGGATGAGGTGAACGCCGCCTGCATGGGGTTCCAGAAGGCGGGGGTGCAGCCGGGCGATGCCGTTGGCATTGTCATCCCCAACGGGATTGAGGTGCTGGTGGCGTTCTTCGGCGCGCTCCAGGCGGGGGCCGCCTCGATGCCGATCAACCCGGATCTGACGGCGGAGGAGATTGACTTCGCGCTTGAGGATTCGCGGGCGACGCTCGTGATTACGACCGCTGACGCTGCGGAGCGGATCGCTCACTGCCGCAGCCTGCCCGACCGCCGGGCGGTGCTGCGCTTCGATCCGCATTCGGGGACGACGGTGGCGGGACCGAACGTCGGGGCGATGGGCTCGGCCGATGTCCGGCCGGATATGGATGCGCTGCTGCTCTACACCTCCGGTACGACCTCTCGACCGAAGGGTGTGCAGCTGACGCATGACAATCTGCTTACGTCAGCAAAGAATGTCGCCGCCTCCTACGGGCTGCAGTCCGGCGAAAAGACCCTGTGCGTGATGCCGCTGTTCCACGTGCATGGGCTCGTGGCGAGCGTCTTCGCCTCGATGGTGGCGGGCGCGACGGTTGTGGTGCCGCCGCGGTTCAGCGCGAGCGGGTTCTGGCCGCTGATTCGCGAGCATGCCGTCTCGTGGTATACGGCGGTGCCGACGATCCACACGATCCTGCTCAACAGCGCCGATGAGTATCTGGGCGGTCCGGCGCCCAAGCTTCGGTTTGTCCGATCGTGCTCGTCGGCGTTGGCACCGGCGACGCAGGCGGCGTTTGAGGATCGTTTCCAGGTGCCGGTGTTGCAGGCGTACGGCATGACCGAGGCATCGCACCAGATGGCGACCAACCCACTGCCACCCGGCGCGCGCAAGGAGAACTCGGTAGGTCTGCCGACCGGGGTCGAGGTGACGATCCTCGACGAGTCGGGGGCCGAGCAACCGCGAGGGGTCACGGGCGAGGTCAGCATCCGCGGACGCAATGTGACGCGCGGCTATCTGCGCAATCCGGAGGCGACCGCCGCCGCGTTCACCAACGGTTGGTTCCGCACCGGCGACTCCGGCGTGATCGACGGCGACGGATACGTCTTTCTCCACGGCCGGATCAAGGAATTGATCAACCGGGGCGGCGAAAAGATCTCACCGCTCGAAGTCGACGATGTGCTCCTGCGTCATCCACTGGTGCGTGAGGCCGTGACGATCGGCGTTCCGCACGACATCTACGGCGAAGAGGTTGAGGCAGTCGTGGCGGTGCAGCCGGGCCATGACCTCGATTCGTCCGCGCTGATCGACTACTGTCTGGAGCATCTTGCCCCGTTCAAGGCGCCCAAGTCGATCCGGTTCGTCGACACGATCCCTCGGTCCGCTACCGGCAAGATCCAGCGCCGGCGGTTGCTGGAACTGCTCGACTGATAGGGGTTGTTCACCGCCAAGACGCCAAGAATCTTGTGGACACGGTAGAGGACCGACCACAGTAGTGGCAGAGGTCCGCCGATCGGTCAGATGCCGCGGACGTGTGCCTCACGGGCGAAGTCGGACCATGGCCGAGTATTGAGGATATGCTGCGGCTCGGCCCAGCCGCGCTGGGCGACGTCGATCCCGCGCACCTGGTGGCTCAATTCGCCGGTGGCATGGGCGTCGGAGTCGATCGTCAGCTTGACGCCGCGACGCACGGCCTCACGCACCAGGACGTCGGGCAGGTCGAGGCGATCGGGCGGGCCGTCGATCTCAAGGAACTTGTCCTGACGCAGACATTCGTCAAAGACCGCATCCCAGTCGGTGTCGATGCCCTCGCGACGCAGCAGCAGGCGGCCGGTGGGATGGGCGATGCCGTTGATCGACGGGTGGCGCAACGCGGCCAGCAGCCGGCCGGTGATCACCTCGCGCGGTTGCCGGAAACCGGTGTGAATCGAAGCGAGGCAGAACTGGTGCATCGATAGCACGTCGTCCGGCACCTGGAGGCCGCCCTCGACGGTGATATTGACCTCCAATCCATTGACGATCTGAAGTTTTGGGAACAGACGACGGGCGGCATCGATCTCGCGGACACGTGCGATGAAGTCCATGTTCGGATACGAGTGGTCGGTGATGACGGCGTACTGGTGGCCGTGTGCCTGGATCGCTTCCAGCATGTCCAGCAGCGTGTCGCGGCCATCGCTCCAGCGGGTGTGCGTGTGGCAGTCGCCCCGGAGATCGTCGCCCGTGACCAGCGGCGGCAGTTCAACGGCCTCGAACTCTCCACGATCTTCACGCAGTTCGGGGGGCGGCACGGCCAAGCCCAGGGCACGATACACGGACGCCTCGTCGAGTGTTGGGACGGGGTTGTCCGCTTCGTCGAAGAGGCCATCCGGCGTCAAGCGAAGGCCGCGCTCGATCGCACGGTGCGCGAGCCGGCCGACGTGCGCCGCCGATCCGGTGAACCAGATCTGGGTGACGCCGTAGCGCTCCGGCGGCGCGAAGCGGACATCAACCGGCTGACCACCGTGCAGCATCAACGAGGCAGCGTGATCGCCGTCCCGCGTGACGGACAAGACGGTGGGCAGACCTCGCAATGCGGCAAGGACCGGCTCGACCGCCTCCGTCGCGACGCCGAAGTTGAGGTCGCGCTGGGTGGCAGTGCGGCGGCGAAGGCTGCCCAGGACATCGGCCCGCACGACGCCCGCGAACCCGCACAGGGCAGCAAGGAGTGGTGCCGCGAGTGATTCGGCCACCGGCAGAAGCATCCGATCGGGACGGCGATTCAACTCGGCCAGGCCCGCGGCGATGCCGGCGAGTTGCTTCTCGCGGAACCCGGCGGCGACGAGGGTACCGGCCTCCAACCGCCGCTCCAGGTCTTCGAGGTCTTCGACTCCCGCCCGCGCGAGGTTCCAGGCCGTGACCTGTCCGACGCCGGGGATGCGGAGCAGCTCGAAGATCACCTCGGGAATGCCGGAGAGGAGGTCGTCCCAGTAGGCGACCCGGCCGGTGCGGAATAGTTCGTCGAGATGTTGCGCGATAGAGCCACCGACGCCGGCCACATTACGCAGCCGCCCCGCCTCCCACAGCCGCGCGAGTGAGTCTGGGTGCGTAGCCACGCCGCGGGCGGCACGATCGTAGGCCGCCGGCTGAAACCGATCGGCGCCGCGCATGCGCAGGGCGGCAGCGACGTCCTTGAGCATGCCGGCGATCTCGTCGTTGGTGAAGGAAGGCAGACCTAACCCCCCGGCCCCCTTCCCTCGCAGGGAAGGGGGAGTTCTGGTTTACCAGGGCTGACAGTATCTTCTCGGTTCTGCGTGGCGAAGTGAAGATCGTTCTACCACGGTTGCGTTAGGCACCCCCTTCCTTGCGAGGGAAGGGGGCCGGGGGGTTAGGCATCCTCGTGGGTCCGGCGGGTTAGTGTGGCCCGGTAGCGGAGGACGGGCCGACGGACAGGGGACGAGCGGAGGCGGAGCGGGCGCGGAGAGCGAGCATGGCGGCGGCGGCGCGGCAGGACCAGCGCTGTCCGGGCCGCTTCATCCGGTGCTGGACGACATGCTTGGCCGCGGATTCCACCGCGCCCGAGCCGATCGGCAGCCCCTGCTCGGCGATGGCTGGGTAGTGCATGTGGGCCGCATTGGTGGCGAAGTAGCCCCGCGCCAACCGCAGGAGTTCGGCTGCCTCAGTCGTCGCGGCGGTGGTCTGCGCCAGCGCCGCCCGCACCGGCCCGGCCCCGCGCTTCCGTAATTCCGCGATCCGCGTCTGGGCCCACACGGTCGCGTCGGCCGATCCGACGCCATACCGCGTGTGGGCGACACTCCAGAGATGCTCCGCGGCATGATAGAAATCGACCACCTCCGTCCGCTCGCCGAAGTAGTCGCCGGCCAGATTCCAGATCCAGGGCGCGCCATCGCCGACGACGTGCACCGGTCGCAGCACGGCCAGTCCCGGTCGGGTGAGCGGCCCTTCCCAGCGCACCACGCTGAGCGCCCCGCGCCGCGCCGCCTCTGCCAGCAGCCGCGGACCGAACGCCTCGGCCGGCTCCCGCGCCGCGATGTAGCTGGCGGCCGTGACTTCCCCATCGCGCACCCCGCCCACGACGCCGACCTTGACCTCATGCCAGCCGTCGACGTAGCGCACCATCGCCCCATCCGCTTCGACCACCAGCGTCCCCGGCGCCGCCGCCACGCACTCCGCGGCTTCACCGGTCGCCTGCACGTGAGCGATGGCGGCCGTCTCGGCGGCGGCGACTGCCTCCCCGACCGCCGTCGTGTGCTCCCGGATCGTATCCATGCCGACCACTAGCCCGGTTAACTCGGTCAACAGGGCGGCGGCTTCACGCTGGGTGGTGGCGACATTGAGCCGCACCAGCCACGCCTCCAAGGCGGTGCTGACCCGGGCGCGCGGCGCGAGAGCGAGCGTCGCATCGGCGGGACTGAAGCCGTGGTGGCACGGCGCACACTGGTACCAGGGACGGCGGAGCCGGAGGGGCCGCAGGTGGTCTGCACCGTCCGGGGCCGCCCGCCGCGCGAGCGCACACGCCGATCACAGCGGGGACAGCGCCGCGCGACAGTGGCGAGGCCGGCGTCCAGGTCATGCGTGGCCAGGGACACGACCGCGCCGAGCAACCCGGGGAGGGCGGCCTGCACCGCCGCGCGCACCGCCTGTTCATGCGCGGCGAGCGTCCCGTCCGAGTGCGCTCGCGCCGCGGCGGCCAGGGCCGCGCCGAGCGCCTCGACCTGTGTGAGAATAGCGAGGGGAAGGGACTGGCGCATCACGACCTTCCTCCGGCCGCTCGACGTGCCCGCGTCGGCGGCCTTCGTCTTGGTCGCACCACACAGCCATCCCACCGCCTGCTGTCATCCACTCACGCACAGAAACCCGCCGGACCCCATCCTCGTGCTTGCCCATACATCGCGCACGCGCAAGACTACTCTCGCCGGGTGGCAGGCATGCAGGCCGGGGGCCGCGTGACCGGCGGATGAGAGAGGAGATACGAACGATGGGAAAGCTTGACGGCAAGGTCGTGATCGTCACGGGCGCGAGCCGGGGCATCGGCGCGGATATCGCCCGGCTGTTTGCGGAAGAGGGCGGCAAGGTGATCGCGGCGGCGCGGACGCTGCGCGAGGGGGACCATCCGCTGGAGGGTTCCCTGCAGCATACAGTTGGATTGATCAAGGACGCAGGCGGCGAAGCGACGGCGGTTGCGGTCGATATCTCGCAGCCGGAGGAGTGCGACAAGCTGGTCCAGGCGGCGCGCGAGACCTATGGTCCCGTCGATGTCCTCGTCAACAACGCGGCGCTGACCTATTTCATTCCGATCAAGGACTATCCGCTCAACCGCTGGATGCGCTCCTGGGCGGTGAATTTCCATGCGCCGTTCATCCTGAGCCGGCTGGCGCTCGAGGACATGCTCCCGCGCAAGTCGGGCAGCATCGTCAACATCTCCTCCGGTGCGGCGATCGGACCGGGGCGCGGCCCGTATGATCCGGAGGCGCGCGTCGGCGGCGGTACCTGCTACGGCGCGGAGAAGGCAGCGCTGGAGCGTTTCACCCAGGGTCTGGCGCAGGAGGTCTATCCGGACGGCATCTCTGTCACCTGCGTGTCGCCGTCCCAGGTCGTGCCGACGCCGGGAACGGTCTTCCACAAGCTGGTCTCCGGCATGGACGACCCGCGCGGTGAGCCGCCGATCCTGATGGCGAAGTCGGCGCTGCTGCTGGCGACCGAGCCGCTGGACAAGGTGACGGGCCGTGTCACCTATAGCCAGCAGATCCTGAATGAGTTCAAGTGGGACGTCGACGGCTACCAGTATCGCGGCACCGGCGTCGATGCCGAGCGCAAGGGGAGCGGCTACAGCCTCGTTTAGGCTAATACGATAGGTGCGCCCGTCCCATCAATGGACGGGCGCACACCATCAATGCGACTCCCCCGCCACCAAGTCCAGACACTGGTTACTATCGATCTCATCCCTGGCGCTTGAATGCGGCACGGCGGTCATGACCCCGAGTCAAAGCGAAACCAAGCGATGGCGATGCACTCAATCGATCCCAACGGTTCCGGCATTTCATCGAGTTCGCGGCATTTGCTTTGATATTCGGCCGTCAGCGACCGGATCTCTCCCTCATGCATCCGACGGATGCGCGCGTCAGTTGCGCGCTCCAGCATCGCACGTTTGCGGTCGAGCCGGATTTCGAAGTGGCGATCGAGCGCTGCGCGACGGGCGGCAAGCCGAGCCTGCTGCGCTGCGGCTGCAAGCTGAACAGCTTCGACTCGACAGTCGTCGGCGTAGCAGAAGGCTACGTCCTGTATGAGCCGTATCCCCTCATACACTGGTTCAGTGGCAATAGTTTCGCTGACGGCATGAACCAGTTGCCCGAGGAGTTGCTCGCCGACGGTAGGCAACACCTCACCTACCCGCGGATCGATGGCAACAGGCAACATCGTAACCTGTCGCTCCGCGCCCGAAACCTCCAATCGGTACAGGAAGAACGCCGCAGATGGAGGCCACCCCGATCGAGCAGGAAGACAAAGCGTGGCGACCCGCTCCTCAGACGACGACAATGGTTGCCGTCGTGCGTCCTCCAACGCGACTCGAACAATTGGGTGTGCCACGTCGATGAATGAAGCCCCCTCCCGCTGTTGTGCCCGCTCGCTGTCGAAGGTGACCCACACAACAGCCCGGTCTTGGAGTTTTTGAAGCAATTTACCGACCTGCGGATCGGAGCGGCCCTCTCGGCGCATCCAGTCGTAGATGCGCCCGATCGTGTCCGGAGAGAGGTGAAGCTCGAAGAACCCGCGGTGACCAGACCGTGGCTGAATTGAATCCGCGCCAAGCGGGCTCTCCTTGAGCCAGCACGACACCAGAGCTTCGAGTTCAGCGGCGCTTACGTATCGACCGGACTCGCGCGCACTGTCGATCTGTTGCCGGATCAGATCGCCCTGCCCGAAGAGCTCGGCGCGTGATGCTTCGAGATCTTGGTAACTGAGTCGCAGGCGCTCGATCCGTGTCAACGCTTCGTCGACCTTGCGCCGCTCTTCTTCTTCCGATAGCCGCCCATCCAACACTTGCGTCTGGAGATCCTGGACGACCGGACCGAGGATCGGTTCCAGTTCGCCGATCGATTCCTCGAAGACGCGGATCCGACCGTACAGCCGGTCGAGGATCCGCGTGTCAATTGTCTCGTCCGTGAAGAGGGAAATGACCGTCACGACGGGGGCCGGCTGACCGAACCGGTCGATGCGCCCGATGCGCTGCTCAACGCGCATCGGGTTCCACGGCAAATCATAGTTGACTACCGTATCGCAGAACTGAAAGTCGAGACCTTCCGATCCCACCTCCGTGCTGAGGAGAACCCGAGCGGCAGGGTCATCCTCAAAGCGTTTCACGATCCGCGCCCGATCTTCGGGGCGGTCATCACCGGAGATCTTGTAGACGGCGATATCAGCGGCCCGAAGCATCTCAGCGAGGTGCCGTAGTGTGCCCTTGAAGAAGGTGAAGACCAATACCTTGCGATCCGGCCGGCCAGCAACGAGGTCGCGCACAATTTGCAAGAATCGCTCGCCTTTTGAGTCGCGCACCCCAAGCGATCGGGCCGCCGACTGCACCTCGACCCGCCGCTGCGCCAGCACGGAGGTTGCTAACGGAAAGGGTGTGAATGAAACCGGCCCGCGTGACGACGCCGGGTCCGGGTCACTTGACTCGACGTCGGACGAGACGGGTTCGTCGGCCAGGAGCGCCGGGAGCGCGTTCCGCGCCGCGATCAGCGAACTGGCGGCTTGCCGCTCTCGCATGCTCACGGCCCAGGTGGAAGGCGCTCCTCCACTGCGAACGGCAGCGACGGCCCGCAGATAACCAACCCAGGCATCGTAGAAAGCCTGCTCTTCCGGGGAGAGTGGTACATGAACCACCTGCGACCTGCGTCGTGCCGCATCTTCGACCTCACGCTTGCGCGTGCGCGTATAGTACGGCGCGAGCGTATGCACGCGCTGAAGATCGCGCGTCAGCTCGGCGGCGGCGGCGGCGGTGAGCGGCTCGGTCTCCAATCGTGCGATGCACGACAGAAAGAGCTGATTGTCGCGGAAGGCGGATGCCATGTCGGTGGTGAGTACCTCGCGCAGGTCCGCGGCAACCGCTCGGCCATCGCACGGCTGTCGCGCCAGCGCAGCCAATGCCTGATTGATGTAGCGATTGGGTTCCAGTATGGCGTCGAGTGTATCGATCGACGTCCGCTCGAACTGCGATGGCTCGATCAGGCGGAGCAGGCTCAGCAGATCGTCGCGACCAGTTTGAACCGGAGTTGCGGAGAGCAGCAACAGGTGCTCGGATTGCTCCGATAGGACTTCGCCGAGCCCATAGCTCGCCGTCGAGCGGTTGCGCAGATGATGCGCTTCATCGACCACGACCAGGTCAAAGTGGATGCCGGTTTCGGTGAGCACATCCTGAAGCTCATCCCGGCGCAACCCCTCCAACGATGCTATGCCAAAGAACTCCGGCCAAGAGCCCAGCTCGACGTCACGCCGAATTGCGCGGATGTCCTTCGCCTCGATCTGCCGAAACTGTAGGCCGAAGCGGAGTTTCATCTCGCTCTCCCACTTCTGCCGTAGGTTCGCCGGGCAGACCACGAGCACCCGCTTAATTGAGCCACGGGCGAGCAGTTCCTTGAGGATCAGACCAGCTTCAATCGTCTTGCCAAGCCCAACTTCGTCGGCGATCAACATGCCGTGCGGTAGCGTCTGGATGAATTTCAGCACCGGTTGGAACTGATAGACGAGGAATCGCGTTCTCGACGCCCCAATTGAATACAGTACGTCTGTGAACCGATGGGAAAGCTTTTGCACCGCGATGTCACGAAGAAACCGTCGGTGCCCCATGCCATAGGTCGGCGGAGGCGGCCGCTGAAGGTCCGCGGCGGGCACCCAAACAATCTGGTTCGCGCTGAAGAAGATCTGATAGCTGTGGCCACTTGAACCAGCTCTTGGACCGTCAACGATCGCTCCGGGCTCATGGGGAAATCCCTGACGGATGACCGTCTCTCCGAGGGAGAAGGCGAGGGATTGCTTTGTAGAAGTCGCTTGCATGGAGGGATGCGAGTTCCCGCTATGCTGACGAATCCACAACTCTGCTTCGGCACGAGTGTCACGTCGTGCTCGTACGGTCGCCCCTTCATAAACCAAGTAGAACGTGTCCCCGTTCAAGTCAACGTCCGCATGAATCCGAAAATGCTCGTCACTCGTCATGTACCCACCTCGCCGCGTTCACAATCAGGGATTGCATCAAGAAGGACCGAATCACCCGCTCTAGCATGTTCCAGTGAAATGCAGAAAGGTCGACACGGGGGCTTTCCGCCGGTGAGACGTGGGCGGCGACTCGCATCGCGGCATTGACGTCGCCCCCAACTTTCAGGGTTCGTCCGGTCGAAGCCTTATCACGAATTGCTTGGTTGGGGTTGTCGTCGAGGACGGATGTGGCACAGTCGGGCTGGCGCGGTCCAACAACTCGGGACAGAAGCCCGTCTATGTCAACTGGTGGGCCGCGTCTTAAGCCTTACAGCTAAAGTACTGAAAAATCGGCGGGCCGCTTCTCCCGAAACGCCGCCACTGCTTCACGGTTGGCCGGACCGCCGCTGAGGCGGCGCAGGCTCTGGTTCTCGTCGTGGTTGGCCGTGTGCATGGCCTCTCGGTGCGGCGCGACGAGGAGACTCTTGGTCTCTAGCAGTGAGGTCATCGGTAATCTGGACAGGTTGCGGGCGTGATCGAGCACCCGATCGAGGAATCCCTCGTCGGGATATACGTCGAGGACAAGGCGATCCGCCTTGCACTGTGCCGCCGACCACCACTCTGCTCCCAGGAGGAAGCGTGACGCCGCCTGCGGCCCCATGATCCTGGGGAAGGTATACGTGCTTGCACCTTCCGCGGTCAGACCGAGCGCTGAGAAGGGACAGCGGAGGCGGGCGCTCTCGGCCATGAAAGCCATGTCTGCCAGCCCGACAACGGTCGCGCCCCAACCGACGCCGACACCGTTGACCGCGACGACGAAGGGTTTGGGAAAGTCGATGACGATTTCGACCAGGCCACGAAATCCGTACCGATAGGTGCGGCCGGAGTTGGATTGGCCGCTGAGATCGGCGCCCGCCGAAAACGCCCGGCCGGCGCCGGTCAAGACCACAACCTTGGTGGCGGGATCCGTTTGTGCTTCGACCATCCGTTCGGCCATCAGTTCGAACTGATCGGCATTGAATGCGTTGAGCACGGCAGGGCGATCGAGTGTCAGGAGTCGGACGCCATCCTGGAGGTCAGATCGAATCACTGCTCTTCCTTGTCCTCAATCGGCACGAATACGCTTGGGGAAGTTGGCAACCCCAATCGTCGCACGGCGGTGAAACGCTCGATGATTGGGGTTGTAATGCAACTGATGATAACCAACGATCGGTGACATGGCCTCGTGAAGTCAGTCGTGGAACATGCCGCCGGCGGGGTGCAGCAGTTCGCCGGTGAAGTATGACGATTCATCCGATGCGAGGAAGAGGGCGGTCGAGGCGATCTCGTCCGCCTGGCCGAGGCGGCCCATCGGCGTGCGCGTTAGGATCATCCGCAGTCGTGCCTCGTCGTCCTGCAATCCGGCGGTGAGCGGCGTGTCGATGTAGCCGGGGCCGATCGCGTTGACGCGGATGCCGAGCGGGGCAAGCTCCATCGCCAGCACCTTGGTCAGCATCCAGACGCCCGCTTTGCTGACACTGTAGGCGGCGCCGGGCAGAGGCAGCCGCGAGGCAACCGAGGCGAGGTTGATGATGCTGCCGGGCCGGCCCTGATCCCGCAGCCAGCGGGCGACGGCCCGATCGCTGTGGAGCACGCCGTAGAAGTTGACGTCGAAGACCCGCGCAAAGGCGTCGAGTGGGTAGTCGATCGTCAGCAGCGGCTGGCCGCGCTGGCTCTGGGGCAGCGCGCTACCGATGCCGGCGGCGGCAACGAGGATATCGGCGCCGCCGAGCGCCTCGACCGTGCGCGATACCATCGTTTCGCAGGCGATGCCGTCCGACGTGTCGACTTCCAGGGCGAGGCCGCGTCCGCCCGCCGACTCAACCTCATGGACGACGGCGGCGGCGTTCTCTAAATTGAGGTCGGCACAACAGACCGCTGCGCCCTCCTCCGCAAACCGCAGCGCGGTCGCGCGGCCGATGCCGCTGCCGCCACCGGTGATCAGGGCGACCTTGCCATCCAGCCGCCCGCTCATCGCTGGACGACCTGGGTGAGGACGCCGCCGGCGAAGCTCGGATGGATGAAGACCTGGCCCTTGACCGGATTGCCTGGTCCGGGATCGCCGAGCAGCCGGATACCTTTATCCCGAAGCTGTCCGATCGTCTCATCGACGTTGTCAACGCGCATCGCGACGAGGTAGGTGCCTTCACCTGAGGCGGCCAGTCGCTTCGCCACCGGCCCGTCTTCCGATGTCGGCGAAACCAGCTCGAGATATGAATCGGGGAAGCGGAAGTAGGCGTTGCGGAACCCCGCGCCCGGCGGCTCGCCGATGTCGGTCGCCGGGACGCCATAGAGTTGCTCAAACTGCTTGACCGACGCGTCCAGATCCTTGACGGCGATCACGACGTGGTCAACTCCCTTGAACATGCCTGTCCTCCTTCTAGCGGCAATGGGCAGTCGGCAATCGGCAATCGGACACCCGACTCACCATTGCCGATTGCCGACTGCCCATTGCCCACTTACCCATCACCATGAAATTTCGGCGCCCGCTTCTCCGCGAACGCGGCGACGCCTTCTCGATACTCAGGTCCGGCGCGTAGGGCCGGGTTAGCCGTCGTATACTCCCACGCCTCCGCCTCGGCGAGCGTGGTCGTCAGGGCGCGGTGGAATCCCTCCTTCGTCATACCGAGCGCCTGGGTCGGGCCATCGGCAAGGTCGGTAGCCAGCGTCATCACCTCGTCGATGAAGGTCGCATGAGGAAAGACGCTGGTGACGAGGCCCAGCTGCAACGCCTCCGCCGCGTCGACCATCCGGCCGGTCATGCACAGCTCCATCGCCCGCGAGAGGCCGACCACGCGCGGCAGCAGGAACGTGCTGCCGAATTCCGGCGCCATCCCCAGCCGGCGAAAGGTGTAGCCGATCCGGGCCGCGTCCGAGGCAACGCGAAGATCGCAGGCGAGCGGCATCGTCGCGCCGACGCCGACGGCGACACCGTTGATCGCGGCGACGACCGGCTTGGGAATCTGCCAGAGGGTATCCAGCCGTCCGCCCGGTCCGTGCTGGGCGCGATAGCCTTCGCCGCCGCGCAGACCTTCCTGGAAGGCGCGGACATCGGCGCCGGCGCAGAACGCGCGGCCGGCGCCGGTGATGACGACACACCCGACGGTGTGGTCGGCGCCGGCGGTATTGAAGGCATCCTGCAATTCGGCGTTCATCACGCTGGTGGTCGCGTTCAACGAGTCGGGACGGTTGAGTGTGATCAGCACCACCCGTCCCCGGCGCTCGTAGAGGATCTGCTCATACGCCATGACGCCTCCCGACCGTACGTGCCCGACTGAATGACCGGCCGACCGCACTGAGTCTACCCGTCCGCCCGCGCTGCCACAAATCGGGGGCGCACGCGTCCTGATGCCAGGAGCCTCGGTCTGACATGACGGCGCCGGGAATCGATCGGCACCCGCGTGGAATCGACTGGATCGAACGAGTACTGTGTGATGATGCCGGAGTTTATTGCGATCGATTGGTCGGGAGCGCGGGACGGTGGAGCGCGGGGGATTGTGCTCGCACAGGCTGCCGGCGACACCCTCGTTCGCCTGGAGGGTGGGCGGAACCGGGACCAGATCGCCGAACATCTCATCGCACTGGCGGAACAGAATCCGGATCTGGTCATCGGTCTCGACTTCGCCTTCTCGCTGCCCGCGTGGTTTCTCGATGCGATGGGCGCCACGACTGCGCCCGACCTTTGGGAACTGGCAGGCGACCGCGCCGAAGACTGGCTCGCCGCCTGCGCCCCGCCGTTCTGGGGACGATCCGGCACGCGCCGGCCTGAGCTGCCGGCCCACTTTCGTCGCACGGAGTTGGAGGTGCCCGCGGTCGGTGGGATTCGGCCCAAGTCGGTCTTTCAGGTTGGTGGGAGCGGTGCGGTTGGGACTGGTTCGCTCCGGGGGATGCGGCTGCTGTCGCGATTGCGCCATGCCGGCTTCTCCATCTGGCCCTTCGATCCGCCAGGATGGCCGCGTGTTGTCGAGATCTATCCCCGGCTCCTTACGGGCGCGGTGCGAAAGCGTAATCCGGGCGAGCGGACGCGGTATCTCGACGGCTTCTGCCCGCAGATCGCGGCGGAGCACCGCGCGTTTGCGGCGTTGAGTGAAGATGCGTTTGACGCGGCGGTGTCAGCTCTGGTGATGGCACAGCATGCCGAGGACCTGTGCAGCCTGCCGGAACTCACCGAACCGCAGTTCGTGCGTGAGGGGATGATCTGGCATCCCGGCCTGTGGACGTAGGAGGAGCGGGCGCGATCGCATCACCAGCACCGGGTGCGGCGGGTGTACGATACGACCGCCGCCGGCCGGCGGTCACAGGCGGGGCAGGTTGGGAGGTCTCGATGCGGGTGCAGGACAAGGTGGCGATCGTCACGGCTTCCGGTGGACCAATGGGCGGGGCGATCGCCCAACGACTCGCGGAGGAAGGGGCCAGGGTCGCGATCAACGACCGGGTTCCCGGCCGGCTGCAGGAGTGGGAGGAGCGGCTGACGGAGATGGGGTTCGAGGTGCTGGCGGTGACCGGCAATCCGACGAAGCGGGCGGATGCCGAGGAACTGGTCGGACGAACGATCGAGCGCTTCGGCCGAATTGACATCCTGGTCAACGTGATCGGCGGCCTGCGCGGGACGCTGTATCAACCCCTGCTCGATCAGACAGAAGAGCAGTGGGAGTTTGCCCTGGGTCTCAACCTGCGGGCGAACTTCCACCTCGTGCAACTCTGCGCGCCCGGCATGATCGAGCGCCGTGCCGGCTCGATTGTCAACATCGCCTCCGTCGACATGGGCGGCGCCGGCGGCCGCACCCCCTATGCGACGGCGAAGGCGGCGGTCGCAGGATTCACCAAGAGTTTGGCGATCGAGCTTGGGCCATACAACATTACCGTCAACGCGATTGCGCCGGGACTGATCCGGACCAGCGTGATGCCAATGGTGACGGAGGCGGAGATCCAGTCGTGGACCGAACGGTCACTACTCAAGCGAATCGGCGATCCGATCGACGTGGCCAACGCTGCACTCTTCCTGGTTTCCGAGGAGGCGCGGCACATCACCGCCCAGATCTTGTATGTCTCCGGCGGCATCACACCAGGCATCGTCTGACGTGAACGCTCAGCCGCCGATGTGGGACATCTCGACTTTCTTGAGGGGGATGGTGTTGTTGGAGCGGATCTCGGAGTAGCGGTCGGCGCGCAACTGCCAGACGCGGGCGATCGTGTCGGCGATCTCCTCGTCGGAGGCGTCGCCGCGAAGGAGGGCGCGGAGGTCGTGGCCCCGGCCGGCGAAGAGGCAGGTATAGAGCTCTCCCTCGGCTGAGAGTCGCGCCCGCGTGCAGGTGCCGCAGAACGGCTGCGTGACGGAGGCGATCACGCCGATCTCGCCGGCGCCGTCCGCATACCGCCAGCGCTCCGCCACTTCACCAAAGTAGTTCGGATCGACTGGTGCGAGCGGCCACTCGGCGGAGATACGTTCCACGATCTCCGCCGCAGAGACGACGTCATCCATCCGCCAGCCGTTGGTGTTGCCGACATCCATGAACTCGATGAAGCGGAGGATGTGCCCTGTGCCGCGGAAGTACCGCGCCATCGGCACGATACTCTCCTCGTTGACGCCGCGCTTGACGACCATGTCGATCTTGATCGGCTGCAACCCCGCCTCGGCGGCGGCGTCGATCGCGTCGAGCACCTTCTGGACGGGAAAGCCAACGTCGTTCATCGCCATGAAGACGCGGTCATCGATCGAGTCGAGCGAGATCGTGATCCGACGCAGTCCGGCCGCGCGCAGCGCCCGCGCCTTCGCCGGCGTCAGGAGCGAGCCGTTCGTGGTGAGGGTCAGGTCATCCAGCCCATCGATGCCGGCGAGCATTGCGATCAGCTCTTCGATGTCGCGCCGCAGCAGCGGCTCGCCGCCGGTAAGGCGGATCTTTTCGACGCCGTGGGCGACGAACAGCCGCGCGAGCCGGGCGATTTCCTCAAAGGAGAGGAGCTCGGACCGCTGGAGGAACTGAAAGTCGCGCCCGAAGATCTCCTTGGGCATGCAGTAGGTACAGCGGAAGTTGCAGCGGTCCGTCACAGAGATGCGCAGATCGCGGAGCGGGCGGTCGAGCGTGTCGGCGAGCGTCATACCGATATGATAGCACCGGCTTATCGAGAGCTGCGCGGTAACCGGTCTTGAAACACAAAGGACGCAAAGGAGGCAAAGGATACGAAGTCTTATAGAATCTCTTTGCGATCTTTGTCCCCTTTGCGTCCTTTGTGTTTCAAGACCGGTCAGGGGTACAGTTGCCGAGCGCGGGATTCGCGCGTTAGATCTGCGGATGGAGGGAACGGGATGACCACCAGGCACCTTGTCGATCCGGAGCTGTTGGCCGCGATCGAGGCGATGCCCTCGCGCGATATCACCGCCGAGAACCTCGACCAGGTCCGCGCGCTGCGGGCGGAAATGTTGGCGGCGCTGCCACCGCCGACTGTGACCGATATCGAGGTGAATGAGCGCGCCATTCCGGGGCCGGCGGGTGCGCCGGATGTGCGGGTGCTCGTCTATCAGCCGCAGAATGCTGCGGGAGGTCTGGCGGGATTCCTGCATATCCACGGCGGCGGCTACATCATCGGGTCGCCGGAGATGACCGACGCGCGTAACCGGCTGATCGCCCGCGATCTTGGCTGCGTCGTCGTTTCGGTCGATTACCGCCTCGCGCCGGAGACGGCCTTTCCCGGTGCGGTTGAGGACTGTTACGCCGCGCTCCGCTGGCTGCACGCCGAGGCCGGCGCGCTCGGCGTCGATGTCGGTCGGATCGCGATCGGCGGCGAGAGCGCGGGGGGCGGGTTGACGGCGGGGCTGGCGCTGCTGGCGCGCGACCGGGGTGAGGTGCCCGTCGCCTTCCAGCTGCTCATCTATCCGATGCTCGACGACCGCACCGGCACGACCGTCGAGGCGAGCCCAATGGTAGCCGAGTTCGGCTGGAGCCGCGGGTCGAACCGCTTCGGTTGGGCGTCGCTGCTCGGCCACGACCCCGGCGGCGCGGATACCTCGCCGTATGCGGCAGCGGCACGCGCCGAGGATCTCGCCGATCTGCCCCCCGCCTACATCGCCGTGGGGACGCTCGACCTCTTCCTCGAAGAGAACATTGAATACGCGCGGCGGCTGATGCGGGCCGGCGTCCCGACCGAGTTGCATGTCTACCCCGGCGCCTACCACGGGTTCCAGGGGCTGGCGCCGGAGGCGCGCATCTCGAAGGCATTCGTCCGCGACTACGTTGAGGCGCTGACGGTTGCCCTCAGCGTCCGCGGCGGCGTCGAAGTAGGCGTCACCGCCTGAGGCAGCGGAGCGCCGGCGACCGGGGTCAGCCGCAGATCCACCGGTTGACCTTGGCCTCGCGCGCTCCTACACTCGCGCCAACGCGTTTCGGGTGATGATGCCATGGCACATGAACCTATCACTCTCCTGGTTGATGTCGAGAAGACGACGATCGACGATGCCGAGGTCGAGGGCGACAACCTCTGGTTGTCGAGCGGCGACCTCCAGCGCGTGAGCGGCTTCGAGCTGAAGCCCGAGGGGCTCTGCCGGGACGCGATCTGCATCCCGCTGCCGCATGGCCGGGAAGCGGAGTTCGTCCGTGATGACCGCGTCAACCTCCCCACGTTCTGGCGCTATCGCGGTGGCGGCGTCGCGGCGACGGTGTCCGGCGATACCTGGGCGCTGAGCGAGCCGCTCGACGAGCAACTCGCGCGGATCGAGACGCTGGAAGCGCCCAACTTCGAGCTACCCGATGCCCAGGGGAACATGCACCGGCTCTCCGACTACCGGGGACAGAAGGTCTTCCTCGTCGCCTGGGCATCGTGGTGAGGCTGCCGGCACGATCTGCCCGTGTGGCAGCGCTTGTATGAAGAGCTTGGGAACGACAACACCTTCACGATCATCGCCGTCGCCCTCGATAGCGAGCCGGGCGCCGCTGAGCCATGGATCGAGCAGGCCGGCGCGACCTATCCAGCGCTGATCGATCGCGAGCACCGGGTCTCCGAACTGTACAACCTCGTGAACGTACCGCAGGCCGTCTGGATCGACGAGACGGGGCGGATCGTGCGGCCGCCGGAAGCGGCCGGCGCGTTCGATGTCTTGAACCGCCGCGACCCGAAGACGAATGAGATCTCGCAGGAGTTGCTGGACCAGCGCAAGGAAACGCGCCGGGTCTATCTCGACGCGATTCGAGACTGGGTTGCGAATGGAGACGCCAGCCCCTACGCGCTGAGCGAAGACGCCGTGCGCGCCCGGATGGAGCAGCCGAACGAGACGATCCTGGCGGCGCACGCCAACTTCCGGCTGGGGCAATACCTGCTGGCTCATGGCCGCCGGGCGGAAGGCGAGGTGTACCTCGACGCCGCGAAGTCGCTGCATCCTGAGAGTTGGGCGATCTGGCGGCAGGCGTCCGGCAAGCTGGAGAATGGCATCGCGGCCAGCCCCGAGTTCCTCGCGCGGGTACAGGCACGGGCCGAGGAGCACAAACCCTACTACAAGCCGATCGATATGCCGGGCATTCCCGGCTGACCGGCGCCTGCCGTCCGCCGGGCACGCTGTCGGCTGAGCCGGCAACGGAGGAGACTCGGATGTGTCATCCTGAGCGACAGCGAAGGATCTCGGACGAGAGCGACCTCCGAGATCCTTCGCTGTCGCTCAGGATGACACACAACCCGATCCCCTCAAGGAAGCGTTCGTATAACGTGCCGGAGCACAAGCGGGCAGAGGAGCATGTGCAATGACAACCCAGGCGGACTACACCCCTGAGGAGTGGCGGGCGATCAGTGAGGCGCCGGTTTCGGTCGCCCTGCTGATCGTGACCTCCGATATCAGCGGTCCGATCGGCATCACACAGGAATTGATGGCGACGGCCAAGACCGCGCTCGAAACCGGAAAGCAATCGTCGAGCGCGTTGCTCCATGCGATCGTCGCTTCCTTAGAATCAAAGGACCGGGAGAAGGCCGAGCGGCCGAAGGTATCGGGCAAGCCGGAGGAAGTCGCCCAGGCGATGCTTGCGGCGATCACCGCCGATGTTGCGATCGTCGAGCAGAAAGCGCCGACCGAGGTCGAGGCTTACAAGGCGTGGCTGATGGCGATCGCCGTACAGGTGGCGAACGCCTCGAAGGAGGGCGGATTCCTTGGCTTCGGCGGCACCCGCGTCAGCGGCGGTGAGCAGGCCGCGTTGGAGCGGTTGGCCACCACGCTCGGCGTACCGCCGCCGGCCGCCGCATCCTGACCGCGTCAGGCCGGCCGGCGGAGCGTGGCGGCGAAGTCGAGGCCGAGGTTGGTGTAGATCGCCTGCGCCGCGTTGCGGCCCGGCCCCATGCCGACGCCGCCGCCGGGATGGCTCCCCGCCCCGCAGAGGTAGACGTTGGCGACCGGCGACCGGTACTGGCCCATCTCTGCGATCGGCCGCATCGCGCCGGTTTGGTACGGCAGGAAGGCGCCGTGTTGGTGCGTCCCCTGGACCGCGCTGATGATCCGGCGTTCCAGGTCGAGGGGCGACTCGGCCACGCGCTTGATCAATGACTCCTTGAGGTTGGGGATATAGTTGGCCGTGATGTAGTCGATCAGATAGTCGGCGTACTGTTCCCGGATCTCATCCCAGCCGGTGCCGCGCATTTTGCCGGTCGCATCCCCGGTAATGTGGTAGGGCACGTAGTGGGCGACGAACTTCATCAAGCCCTTGCCGGCGGGCGCGCGGCTCGGATCGACGACCGACTCGTTGACCATGCCGAGCATCGGCCCCGCCGGCACTAATCCGCTCCGGCATTCGGTGAAGATGCGGGAGAGATCCTCCATCGAGGCACCGGCGCCGTGGACGTATCCGGCCTGACTCGCCGCCGGTCCCGTCTTGTATTCCGGCGGGCGATCAAGGGCGGCGTAGATCGTAAAGAAGGAATCACCCCATTCGTAGTGACGGATCTTGTCGGCGACTGCCGGACCGACGGCCGCTTCACCGAGCAGATCGAGGGCAAGATGGCGCGGGTCGACGTTTGACGCGATCACCTGATCCACGTCGATCGTCTCGCCGCCGTCCAGGCGTACCGCCACCGCCTTGCCGTCGCGGACGACGATCTCCTTGACGAGCGCGTTTGTCCGGATCTCACCACCGTGCGCTTCGAGCGAGCGGGCGAGCGCACGGGAGACGGAGTGCATGCCGCCTCGAACGATGCTGACGCCGACATCCTGGACGCTGGTGAACATCAGCCACGCGTACTGGCCGCCGCCGGCGTCGTCGGGCGAGAGGGCGCCGTGGAGGGCAAAGGAGGCGAAGTACGCCCGCGCCGCCTCGGTGCTGAAGGTCTGAGTAGCCCAGGAGCGGGCGCTCTGCACCTCGAAGCGATACTCGTCGGGACCGTCGGGCTGCTGCCAGAGCGTCGCGAACTGCTGCGCGGGGACCGGCGGGACGGAGTGCATGCCGGCCACGATCTGCGGTTTGGCAGCGAGATAGCGATCGTAGAGCGCCTGCCACGCCTGCGCATCGGCAGTCGAGAACTGTTCGAGGCTCTGAAAACTCTTCTTCGGGTCGCGACTGATGGTGACGAGGCGGCCGTCGGTCGTGACGTGCGCCCAGTTGGGTTCCGGGGTGATCGGGTCCAGACCGTGGGCGGCGAGATCCAGCTCGTCCGGTGCGGGCGAGAGCTTGCCGAGCAGGTAGCCGCTGGCGTGGATATCGGAGAGGAATCCCGGCTCGGTGATTTCTTCCGAGATGGTCATCCCGCCGATCGTGTGATATTGCTCGAGGACAAGCACCTTGAGCCCCGCACGGGCGAGATAGCAGGCACAGGTGAGGCCGTTGTGCCCCGCCCCGATCACGATCGCGTCGTACTGTGGCATTCACACTCCTCCGTGGCCTTACCGGCGAGGCTCGACGACGGTCCTTCGATGACCTTCGAGCTTTGCCCTATTGCGCCGGCACAAGCCCGGGAAATCTGAGTCGAGACGGGAACTGTCCGCCGATCGTGCAGCGCTGCAGGAGATCGACGTACTCTCTGATGCTGTGGGTGCTGACCATGATGCCGTTGCAGTCAACCGGCGGGAGCGGCACCCAGTCCGGAACCGATGGGATCGTGGGGAGCGACGGCACGCCGGGAACCGATGGCGGCCGTCCGAGATCAGGCGCGGTCCACCGGATCGTGACGGACCCATCGCCACCGGTGGTATTCCAGGCGAACCCGGACTCGCTGGCAGCGTGAGTCACGTACGAGGAGCCGGCGCCGCCGCCACCACCGCCACCACCGCCTTCGTCGCCACCGTGGCCACCGCCGCCGCCGATGTAGCCACCGCCACCGCCACCGCCACCGCCGCCACCTTCGGCCCAACTGGAGCCGGTGCCATTGCCGCCATTGATATCGCCCGAACTCATGCAGGCGGCGCAGCCACCGTCACCGTGCCCATCGCCGCCACCGCGCTCTCCCGCCTCGGCGGTGACACCGGCGGCGCCGCCGTCACCACCGTTGCCGAAGTCACCGCCACCGCCACCGCCACCGCCGCCACCGGCGACGAGGAGCGGCACGGCGTCCGCGTTCATCACGCCGCTGCCGCCGCCACCCCAGCCACCATCGCCGGCGAGCGATGAGACGGCATTGCCACCTTCACCGCCGGAGCCGAGACCGAAGCTGTACTGATTCCCGCCGGCGCAACCAACCAGAACGGCGAGCGTCTCGCCGGGTGTCACCGGGATGATCGCCCAGGCGTAGCCGCCAAAGCCGCCGGTGCCGTCCGATCCGCCCTGACCGCCGGTCGGCGTTGCGCCCTGGCCGCCGCGCGCCTCGATCTGCAACTGCGTCACGCCGGCCGGCACGGTGAACGGCTCTGATGTGCCGACGCAACTGTAGGTCTGCGATTGATTGAATGTCTGCTGCGGCGCGCCCGGCACCTGGCCGGCGGCCGGGCCGGCAAACAGGGCGAGCAGCACGATCGGCGCTCCGGCAATCAAGATCCGGCGCAACACCTTTTGCGCGCTGCGGGTACGGACGTGCATGGTTCCGGCTCCTTTGATGATGCCAAATGGCGACAGCACGCCATACCACGGACCACAGATGGCGGTCGCGGCCTGGCGATGTGCGGTCGGATTGAGTAGGTGACGGAGGGATCCTACCATACCCACTTGCACCGATCGAAGCGGCCGATCGACCGAAGACGATGGAGCCATCTACCACCGCGGCCATGGTGGTTTCCGCAATGCTGTTCTTCTCGACACCGGCCCCATGTCATGCGATCCTCAAAGAAAGAGCGGACGTGTCCGCGCATCTCACGCGCATAATCCAATCGGACGGACCGATTCCACCCGGTGCTGGTGGCGGACGCGATTGGATCATGCAATTCGGAAAGGCGTTCGCATGGTGGCCGGCATCGAGCTTGGGTTGGATACCTTCGGAGATGTGACCGTCGACGCCGGTGGGAAGCTGCTGCATCAGGCGCAGGTGCTGCGCAACGTCGTCGCCGAGGCGGTACTGGCCGACGAGCTGGGGCTTGACTTCATCGGCGTTGGGGAGCACCATCGGCCGGACTTCGCTGTCTCGGCGCCCGAGGTCGTGCTCGCCGCGATCGCCGGGCAGACCAGCCGAATCCACCTCGGCTCGGCGGTCACTGTCCTCAGCTCGGATGACCCGGTCCGCGTCTTCGAGCGCTTTGCGACGCTCGACGCGATCTCCAACGGACGCGCCGAGGTAATGCTCGGTCGCGGTTCCTTCACCGAGTCCTTTCCGCTGTTCGGCTATGCGATGGAGCAGTACGAGTTGCTGTTCGAGGAGAAGCTCGATCTCTTTGTGGAGCTTCTCAAGGAGGAGCCGGTAACGTGGTCCGGCCAGACTCGTGCGGCACTGAGCGACCAGCGGATCTATCCGCCGACCGAGTCCGGTGCGCTGCCCGTCTGGGTCGCCGTCGGCGGCAATCCGCAGTCGATCGTCCGAGCGGCACACTACGGTCTGCCGTTGATGCTGGCGATCATTGGGGGTGAGCCGCGCCGGTTTCGCCCCCTGGTGGACCTGTATCATGAATCGCTGCAACGGTTCGACCAGCCGGCGTTGCCGATCGGCGCACACTGCCCCGGCTACATCGCCGCCACGGATGCGAAGGCCCGCGACGAGGCATGGCCGCACTACGCGGCGATGATGGACCGCATCGGCCGGGAGCGGGGCTGGTCGCCGCTGCGCCGCGAGCAGTTTGAGGCGTTGGCCGGCCCCGACGGCGCCCTCTTCGTCGGCTCACCGGAAACGGTCGCCGCCAAGATCATGCGGGTGGTGAATACGCTCGGACTGTCCCGCTTCGACCTCAAGTACAGCCTGGGCACGCTCCCGCATGAGCGGTTGTTGAACTGCATCCGGCTCTACGGCACGGAAGTCGCGCCCCGCGTCCGGGAGGCACTGCTCCCCGTCCGGCAGGAACGCTAGGCGGCGCCCCGCCCGCACAAGGAGCAGACGATGACCGGCAAGTATGATGCGCTGGAACGCTACCTGTCCGGCGTTCCCGAGCGGCGGGTGACGCTGAGCTTTCAGCGGATCGAAGACATCATCGGCGACCTGCTCCCGAATAATGCCCGCGAGGATGACCTCTGGTGGGCCAATTCGCGGAACCCGGGGCGGGCACAGCCGCGTGCCTGGATAGACGCCGGTTGGCAGGTGGAGCGGGTGGACCTCGCCTCACAGTCAGTGACCTTCGTCCGCGCCGGCTTCTGACCGCGCCGGCACCGCGCGAGGCTGCGTTCAGGACGGTGGCGCGCCCTCCCGCACGATGATCGGCCCGATGTCGGTCTTCAGTTGGAGCCGGACGGCGGAACCGGGCTGCGCTGTGACGCTGTTGCGCACCGGGCCGATCGTCGTCCGCGCTTGTACATCCACCACCAATCCGGCGGCCAGGGTCACCGTGATCGGACCCATGCTCGTTTCGACGCGATGATCCCCGGCGTCAAGCCCGGCGATCTCCAGCCGGATCGGTCCGGCCTGCGTCTCTGCCTTGATGCTGCCCCTGAGACCGCGGATCGTGATCGAGCCGGCATCGGCCTCGGCCGAGACGCGGCCGGTGACGTCGGCCATGCTGATCAACCCGGCATCGCTCTCCGCCTCAATCTCGCCCGACCCCCGCCGCACGGTGATCGAGCCGGCGCCCGCTTCGAGGTCGAGCCGCCCGGCCACGTCCTCGACCTGAATCGGACCGGCCCGTGTCTGCAGCTTCAGGTCGCCCTGTCCCAGACCCGCGACATCGACCCCGCCGAACTCCGCCTCGACCGAGGCGCGCAACCCCGAGGGCACATAGGCGATCGCTCGCAGGTCGAAGGCGTGGGTAAAGCCAAAGAGCACGGCGCGCTTCGGCCGGCTGATCGTCACCCGGACGCCGTCGCCGCTGGTCTGGACATCGACGGTCACATCAGAGAGGTCGTGGCCGCTCAGTTCCAGGCGCGGCACATGACCAGGCTCGACCGGCCGCAACCCGACGGGCACAGTATCCGAGCGGACGGATAGCGCGGCCCGGTCGCCCAGCGATAGGTCCCAGGTCTGCATGGCCTCAGGCATTGTCATCCTCGCGGTCGTTGTTGGGTTCAAGCCTACTACCCGGCCATCGTCCGAGCCATCGTTTCAGTGCAATCGTGGTCCGGGGGTGATAGGCAGGATGTGGAGCTACCCAAACACCGGATCGCCGCGCCCGGCCGGCACCGGTTCGGAGGACGGGCCAGCGACACCAGACTCGAACAGTGCGGCGACCTCGCGCTCAGTGAAGCCGTGATCGAGAAGCACCGCCGTGGTGTCGACGCCGGGGCGCGGGGCGGCGCTGCGGACGGAGGCCGGTGTGCGCGTAAGGTTGACCGGGGACCGGACGAGGTTGAGATCACCGTGGAGGGGATGTTCTACGCTCCGCGCCATATCGAGATGTTCGACCTGCGGGTCGGCGAAGGTTTGGTCGATCGAGAGAACGGGGCCGGAGGGAACACCGGCAGCGTTCAGGATCTTGACCCACTCGGTCGATGTGCGGGTGCGGAGTCGCTCCTCGCAAGCGGCGCGCAGTTCCTCGCGGTGGGCGTTGCGCGAGCGGGGGTCGGCGAAGCGTGGATCAGCGGCGATGTCGTCGCCTCCGATCGCCGCGATGAAGCGGTCGTAGAGGCGGCCGCCGCTCGCGCCGATGTTGATGTGGCCGTCCTTCGTCGCGAAGACACCCATCGGGAAGAAGGTCGGGTGGTCGTTGCCGGTCTGCGGCGGCACCTCGCCGTCGATCAGCCAGCGCGTCGCCTGGAAGTCGAGCATCGCGATCATCGCCTCGAGCAGTGAGGTATGCACCCACTGGCCGCGGCCGGAGCGGTCGCGCTCGATCAAGGCGGCGAGGATGCCCTGCGCCAGGAAAATGCCGGCGCACAGGTCGGAGATCGGGATACCGACACGCCACGGTCCACCACCGGGTGGCCCGGTGACGCTCATCAACCCGCCCAACCCCTGCGCGATCTGGTCCAGCCCGCCGCGCGTGCCGTAGGGTCCGTCCTGCCCGAATCCGGAGATGCTGGCGTAGATCAGCCCGGGATGCAGATCGGCCAGCGTCTCGTAGTCGATCCGCAACCGGTGCTTCACGTCGGGACGGAAGTTCTCGACGACGACATCGAACCGCGGCACGAGCCGGTAGAAGACCTGCCGCCCTTCATCGCGCTGGAGGTCGAGGATGATCGATCGCTTGTTACGGTGCAGGTTCTCGCGATCGGAATTGACCGGTCCCGCCGCACCCGCCTCACTCCCCGGCCGCAACACCTGCACGACATCGGCGCCCAGGTCGGCAAGCTGCCGTACAGCCGTCGGCCCGGCCCGCGCCTGAGTAAGATCGAGCACCTTCACATGCGAGAGCGGCCCGCCGGTCGGCGCGTCCGTATTCATCATCTGTTCCATCCTCATGTACTAGCGGCATTTCACCGCAAAGACGCAGAGGGCGCAAAGGGACGCAAAGAGTCTTGATGAATCCTCTGCGACCTTTGCGTTCCTTTGCGCCTTTGCGGTGAAATCCATCCGATTTAGTGCCGCAGTCGTGGGTCGAGCGCATCGCGGATCGCGTCGCCGAGGAAGCTGGCGGCGAAGACGGCGAGCGTGATCGCGAGGCCGGGGAAGATGCCGATCCACGGCGCCCGCTGCGCGTAGCGTTGCGCGCCGGTGAGGATCGAGCCCCATGACGGCTCCGGCGGTGGTGTCCCCAGGCCGAGGAAGCTGAGCGTCGCCTCGGCGATGATGATCGCACCGACGCTGGCCGAGGCGAGGACGAGCAGGATCGGCAGCACGTTGGGTAGGAGATGGCGGAGGATGATCCGCGCGTCCGACGCCCCGACCGTGCGCGCCGCCTCGACGAACTGTCCTTCCTTGAGGCCCAGCACCTGTGATCGGATCACGCGGGCGATCCCCGGCCACGATGCGACCGTCAGCGCGATGATCACGTTCAGCGTGCTCGCGCCGAGCGCGGCGACGATCGCGATCGCCAGGATCAGTGTCGGAAACGCCTGGAAGGCGTCGACCACCCGCTGCACGAGCAGGTCGGTGGCGCCGCCGAGGTAACCGCTGACGCCGCCGACCGTCACCGCGACCAGCGCGATCAAGATCACGGTCGTGAAGCCGATGCCGATCGAGTTGCGCGTGCCGTAGACGATCCGGCTGAAGATGTCGCGGCCGAAGTTGTCGGTACCCATGAGGCCGCCCTCACCCGGTCCTTCGAGCGTGGCGGATGCGTCGATCGCGAGCGGGTCGTGCGTCGCGATCAGCGGTGCGAAGATCGCGACCAGGATGTAGCCGACGAGCACAAGCATTCCGAGCGTGCCCAACGGCTGGCTGACGACGAAGCGCCGGAACCGGCCGAGCCAGGACCGCTCTCCCGTCCAGGCGACGCCGGTCAATTCCAAGCTTCGTTCCGCGGCATCGGTCGCCATCGGCTTCACCTCACGGCTCAGGTCCGCGCTGGTCGCGGCGGTCGATCATGCGTAGTGAATCCTCGGGTCGATCCAGGCATAGGCCATATCGACAACCAGGTTGACGGTGAGATACGTCACCCCGATCAGCAGCACGACCGCCTGGATCACCGGGAAGTCATGTACGAAGACCGACTCGACGAAGTAGCGGCCCATGCCGGGAATATTGAAGATCTGCTCGGTGACGAGCGTGCCGCTGATCAGGCCGCCGAACTGGGCCGCCGTGATCGTCACGATCGGCAGGAGCGCGTTCCGCAGCCCGTGCCGGCGTACCACCACCGCGCCGCGCAGCCCCTTCGACCGTGCCGTGCGAATGTAGTCCGCCCGCAGCACCTCGAGCATCGCCGACCGCGTCACCCGCGAGAGCAGCGCCATGAACCCGGTCGCGAGCACGATCACCGGCCAGAAGAGCTGGCGGATGTTGGTCCAGGGGTCCTGCCACAGTTCGGCATAGCGCAGCGGCACGACCCAGCCGAAGACGTTGGCAAGGATGATGATGATCAGGATCCCCTGCCAGAAGTTGGGGACGGCAAGGCCGGTGAGCGAGATCGCACGTGCAACATGATCGATCGCGGTGTTCTGCCGCACCGCGGAGATCACGCCGAGCGGTACACCGAGCAGCAACCCCAACACCGGCGCCGCGATCGCCAGCTCGAGCGTCACCGGCAGCCGCGTCACCAATTCCTCGCGCACGCTCGTCTCCGACCAGTAGGAATTGCCGAAGTCGCCGCGCATCGCATCGAAGACCCAGCGGACGTACTGCATCGCGATCGATTCGTCGAGGTGCAGTTCCTGCCGTACCTCCTGATATGCCTCTTCGTTGAAGCCGGACTCACCGCCGCCGGTGACGATCAGCGCCGCCACGTCGCCGGGCATGATCCGCAGCGTGGCGAAGACCATCGCCGTGACAAGCACCAGGGTCGGAATGAAGAGCAGCAGCCGCCGGATGATGTATTTGGTCATCGTTAGGCATCCAGCCAGACGTCTTCCCACCGCTGGTTCGTGTAGATCGAGACGTGCGGCTTGAAGTCCTGCAGCGTGTTGTAGATGGCGTTGATCGACGCGGAGTACATGACGATGATGTTCGGATAGTTGCCCAGCGCCGCCCGGTCGCAGTCCTGCACGATCTTCTGCCGCGCCTGCCGGTCGAACTCGACCCGCTGCAGATCGAAGAGCCGGTCAACCTCGGGCGTGATCACCTTCGACCAGTTCCGTCCCGCCCGGTCGGGATGGATGATCATCTCGGCGAACGAATCGTCGGGGTCGGCCAGCGGTGTCGACCAGGTATGGCAGAGCACGTCGAACTGCGTGCCGATCGCCCGGTCGTTGAGCACGGCCGACTTCTCGATCTGGGCGTTGAAGTCGAAGCCGGCCTGCTTGAGCATCGCCTGGAGCGCGATGGCGTTGTCCTCGAAGTCCTGGCGGGCGGGCATATCACCCGTGACACCGCCGGCAAAGCCCGCCGCCGCCATCAGTTGCTTCGCCTTTTGCACGTCTGCCTTGCCGCCGTAGCCGGTGAACTTGGCAAGCTCGGCGGTTGGCAATGCCCAGAAGCCCTCGGGCGGGTTGTACGACCCTTTGAGCCCCTTGCTCTCCTGGATGATCTTGTTGAACTCGTCGCGGTCGATCGCGGCGCTCAGCGCCTCACGCATGCGCGGGTCGTTGAACGGCGGCCGCGTGCCGTTTGGGATCAGCGCGATCCGGCTGAGACTGGGCACGACGACAATATTGGCCCGGTCGCCGGCCTCGGCCTGAACCTTCGGTAGGTCGGCCACATTGACTCCGACGAGGTGAAGCTGCCCGGCGAGGAAGTTGGTCAGCGATGTGGTCGGCTCCTGAATGATGTAGCAGGTGGCCGCGTCGAGATAGGGACGGTCGGCGCGCCAGTAGCTCTTGTTGCGCTCCAGGTCGATCACGTTGTTGCGCTTGTAGCCCTTGAACGTGAACGGACCGGTGCCGATCGGCTTGTCCTGCGCGACCAGCAGGGTGTTGGTCTGGTCGATGATGTGTTTGGCGCCCATCGCGTAGTGATGGTTGGAGATGCTGCTGAGGAAGGACGCCTGCGGTTCCTTCAGGGTGAACTTCACGGTCGTCGGGTCGATCACCTCGACCGCCGCAACGTTGCGGGCGGCGGTGGTGCGCGGGCTGGTGACGCCGCTCGGCAGGTTGGCCAGCCAGGTATAGGTTGCCTTCACATCCTCGGCGCTGAACGGCTTGCCGTCGTGCCAGGTGACGGACGAATCCTGCAGCTTGAAAACGATCTCGGTCTTGTCGTCGTTGGTAAACTCCCACGACTTCGCCAGGTCGGCGACGACCTCCGACTCGTCCATCGGGTTAAGCTTGACCAACTGGTTGTAGATCGGCGCCATCGACCGGGGGACGATATAGGTGCTCTCCTCCCAGAGGTTGAGGCTGGGCGGGTCGGCGTTGATGTGGTAGTTGAGGGTGCCGCCCTTCGTCGCCTGCGTCTCAGCCGCGCTCGTGCCGGAAGATGGCGCACCTGTTGTAGCGCCGCCCGACTCGGCGCCGTCATCGCTCGAATCACCGCCGCAGGCGGCGAGCATCGCCGCCACGCTGCCGGCGGCAAGCGTAATACCACCGCGCATGACCGTCCGCCGGCGCACTCGATGCCGGCCCACGCGATCCCACATACTCGCATACGACATGATGATTTCCCCCTCCCGCGTGCGCCGGACGATACCAGCGCTGAATTCCAGGCGAAGTCACCGTGACCGCGATGAGGCATCCCCACAGACGGCGGGTATCCGAACGGGTATCACACCTCTCTGTCCTGGGCGCTGCTGGTGGACCCGCGCCCAATCACTCGCGTCCAGCATCCGCGCCCGCGTGACGCAGGCAGGAGGATGGTCCGCATACGGAAAGTGCGCAGAGAATAACCCCTAACATGCGTTAGGTCAACGCTGGTGGATGTCTTTTCCTCCCCTCCCCAGCCCCGCCTCAAGGCGTGGGGGCGGGGCTGGGGAGGGGAGGTGGTTCAGATCACT
>JBFXAN010000062.1:0-34703 GCA_050184225.1 Dehalococcoidia bacterium
ATCCCGTGGATGATCGTGATCGGATTCCTGGTCGCGGGCGTCGGGTTCGCGCTGCTGATGACGTGGGTGCCGGCGCGGCGGGCGGCGTCGGTGCCGATCGCGGAGGCGTTACGGTACGAGTAGCGGCCCTCACCCCCGACCCCTCTCCCGCCGAGCGGGAGAGGGGAGCCTCGACCAACCATTGTCATCAGCTAAGACGTTGGGGCTGAGCGCTGACGCGTTCGTAAGTGGACGTGCTGTTCGACCGACACAGCCACTTCGCGTGCCTCCTCGACCGTCTCCGGCCGGAGTCGCAAATCGACGCCGCGACTGGTGAGAATGTCCATCATCTCCCACTGTGTCACTCCCGCCCATTGCGCGATACCAGCGATGGACCATTCAGGATCATGTGCATAGCAATGTGCGGCGATCGCCACTCGGAGATCAGGATGGCGGTCGAGCAATTCCGATAGCGCAGCTTGAATCACATCATCTTCGCTGTTGTAGAAGCCAGCCTCGACTAGGTCGCGCGGCTGAACGGAGGGAGAACTCATCTCGCAGCATCTCCGGATTTGTTGAAGAACCGATTCCATTTTAGTTTAGTCGGCGGAGACGGATACCATTGGTTCAGACCCCAAGTCTGATTCGCAGAATTCGGCGCGCCTCTCGTGCTGTACGTAGACATCGCCCGGCGTCCTGCTTCATGGCAGATGTGCCCGGATAGCGTATCTCGACCGCGAAACTTGTGAGGAACCGAAGTTCGGGCATGATCGCCACAAACTCGCTGACTTGAGGCAGGCAGAGCTTCGCTAGTGCTTCCAAGTCGTGTGTTCTTGGAAACGGTAGTTGTTGCTGTGTCAGCCATGCCTTGAGGTACTTTTCGACGCACTGTTGCGCATGAAAGCAGACGGCATCGAGCACCGTGGATGGGTCCGGGATGGCGAAGAGCGTCTCCGCCGCTTAGAGATCACTCTCCGCTTTGGCGATCCACTCCTCAGCTAGACGCCTCATGCAGTACGATGCCCTTCTCGATGATCTCGTGGAAAAATGGATCGCCGAGGCTGAGTCGTTCCGATAGTTGCTCCGGCGTGCGCACGAGAAGGTCCAGGGGAAACGGGAAATCGACGGCCGTGCGAATCTCCACGGCTTGATCGACAGGACGCAGCGCCGTGTTCATCGTGACGAGCAGGTCAACGTCGCTATCAGGCGATGGATCGCCGGAGGCATACGAACCGAAGAGGATGACTGTCTCCGGCGCGAAGCGCAAAACGAGTTCTTCGACCGCTCGATCGATTTCGCTTCGAGTCGCTCGCCTGGGTGGCGAAACCACAGGTCCCTCCTCAGGCGTCCTCGCTTCGCCTGGCTAATCGGCGGCGACGGATGTTGCGACGGGGTAGGCGTCGATGATGCGGATGGCGTCCGGTTGGAGTTCCTTGCAGGCGTTGCACTTGATGCAGAGCGCCTGGTTGATGAAGTAGGCGCCGTTGGGGGCCTGCTTGATCGCGTTCGTCGGGCAGATGGCGGCGCCTTCGGCGACGTTGTCGGCGTGCGCCGGATCGACTTCGTAGCGGATCAGGCCGCGGCAGACGCCGGCGCGGCAGCGCTTTTGCTGGATGTGTTCGAGCAGCTCCTCCTCGAAGTACCAGAGCATGCACTTGACGGCGGCAGGGGCGCCCTGGCCGTGGAAGCAGTTGGACCAGACGAGTGAGTCGCTGAGCATATTGAGCAGTTCGATGTCGCTCATGCGGCCGCCACCATCGGCGATGCGGCGCAGGATCTCGACGTAGCGCTGGGTGCCGCCGTGACAGGTGGTGCAACGGCCGCAGGACTCGTCCTCGGCGAACCACTCGAAGTAAGCGACGAGGTCGATCGGGCAGGTGGTTTCATCGCCGACGACGATGCCGCCACCGCCCATGCCACCGAGCTTCCACTCGCGGTAGGGGTCAAGGTCGAGCGGTGCGTCGATGGCACCGGCCGGAAGGATGCCGAGCAACGGACCGCCCGGCTGGATCAGTTTCAGTTCGTGGCCCTCGCCCACACCACCGCACGCGTCATTGACCAGCCTGCTGGTGGGCGTGCCGAAGGGAACTTCGAGGGCGCCCGTGCGGAGGATGTCGCCGGTGATGCTGAACATCTTCGTGCCGGGACTCTTTTCTGTGCCGACGGAGCGATACGACTCGACGCCGCTGCGGAAGACGATCGGCGCGCAGGCGTAGGTTTCGACGTTGTTGACGTTGGTGGGCAGGCCGAAGACGCCGGCGTTGGCGGGGAAGGGCGGCTTGATCCGGGGCATGCCGCGGGAGTCCTGGATCGAAGAGAGCAGTCCCGTCTCTTCGCCACAGACGTAGGCGCCGGCGCCGCGGACGACGATCATGTCATAGGAGAGGTCGGAGCCGAGGATGTTGTCGCCGAGCAGGCCGCGCTCGCGCGCCTGTTCGAGGGCGCGGTTGGTGCGCTCGATCGCGAGCGGGTACTCGTCGCGGATGTAGATGAAGCCGTGGGTGGCGCCGGTGGCGATGCCGCCGATCGTCATGCCTTCGATCACAAGGCCGGGGTCGCCTTCGAGGAGGATGCGGTTGACGAAGGCGCCGGGGTCGCCCTCGTCGGCGTTACAGACCATGTACTTGGGCATATTGCGGGCACCGCGCAGGAAGTCCCACTTGCGGCCCGCCGGGAAGCCGGCGCCGCCGCGACCCCAGACGCCGGAGTCGATCGTCTCCTTGATGATGTCTTCCTGCGACATCGTGATCGCTTTGTTCAGACCCTCGTAGCCACCGCGGGCGATGTAATGGTCGAGGGAGTCCGGGTCGGTGATGCCGGTATTCTGCATCAGCCAGCGGACCTGATCCTTCATGAAGAAGTAGTCGGCGAGCGGCGGCGGACCGCCCTCCCCGGCAATCGTCGCGATCGCGAGGTCATCGTAGACGCCGTTGAAATCGACGGTGGCGGCGAGCAGCGGTGCGACCCGATCGGGCGTGACCGGGCCATAGAGGACACGGCGGCCGCTGCTCTGGGTGACGATCACGAGCGGTTCGAGGAAGCACATGCCGCCGCAGCTGAGCGTGCCGACATCGGCAGCATAGCCCTTGTCGGCGATCTCCTTGGCGATGGCGCTGAGCGTGCGGCCGATACCGGCGGCGTGCGAGCAGGTGGCGACAGTGACATCGATGCGGGGCCGTGCGGGCCGGCTGTAGCTCTGCCAGGCGGCGTCGGCGCGGGAGCGGATCTCGGCATAGGTCATCATCGGTGGTCGTCCCCATTCTTCAACCGTCGAGCGAGCAGGACAGCATCGGCCACCCGCAGCGGACCGACGACTTCGCCGCGCTCGGAGCGGAGGACGGCGTCGGGTCCGTCGGGATGGTCGCCTCGATAGCGCAGCCAGACGAGCGGCCCGTATTCGCAGCTTCCCTCGCACTGCGCCAGGTGAAGGCCGACGCGCTCATCCGGCGTGTTCTGCTCCATCCCGATCTCAAGTACTGCTTCCATCGCCCGCCGGATCTCCTCACCGCCGCGAAAACGACAGGTGGGGCCGCTGCACCAGTTGACCAGCGTTTCGGGCGGTGGCGTCGTGCGGAACTCTGAATAGAAGCTGAGGGCGCCGAAGACGGCGGCGGCGGTCATGCGCAACTGCTGGGCGACAACCGGGACGGCCTCCGGCGGCACATAGCCGGCGTGATGCTGAATCTTGTGGAGACAGGCGAGCAATTGACCGGAATCGGGCTGGAACTCGGAGACGAGCTCACGATACGTGGCCCGGAGCTTCATATCGGGCATGGGAACACTCTCGCAGCGGACCGCACCAGGATTGTGCTTTGTTGCACCAGCATAGATGAACACCTGTGTATGGTCGAGCGGATCAAATGGCTACGCGACGGGGTCATTCGCGGGAGAGGACGGGCGTGGGTGAGGTGAGAGTGGAAGCAGAATGAGCAGTGACCCAGAACATTCGTGTTATGATGGCTGAACCGGGAGATCTCTCATGGCGACGGAGCAGCCCACCTACCAGGACCGCATCAGTTCTGATCCGAAGGTCATGGCCGGCAAACCGGTTGTGCGTGGCACGCGTATGCCGGTTGAGATAGTGCTGCGTGCCCTTGCCCAGAACCCGAATGTCCAGGAGTTGTTCGTCGAGTATCCCCGTCTGACGATGGATGATGTCCGCGCCTGCCTTGCCTATGCGGAGGCGCTGGTGGCGGGTGAAGAGGTCACGCCGGCGCCAAAGCACCAGAGAAGTGCGGCGTACCCGTCAGAGGCGCCGCCTGCGATTCGACGAGAAGAACGTGGCAGTGCTTCCGCGGACGCAGAGGACGGCGTGCCGAATGGAGCGGCGAGAGGGCAACCCACACGCTCCCGGCGCGGGAGGCGGGTCCTGTCCGCCGACGATCCAATGTTTGATCTTGTGGGAATTGGCCATTCCGATGGGCCGGGTGATGTCTCTGCGAATAAGCACCGATACCTGGCCGAGGCGTCCCACGTCGACGGCCGGCGTAGCCCCAAGACATGACCCTGTCCGGCCATATCCGCGATCGGCGTAGCTTCGTCGATAGCGCCGGCTACTATGCCCTCGCCGACCGCGGTGACGCCAATCACACCACAGCAGCGGCATTGCTTGCCGCGTTGCGGCTACAGCGCTTCCGCCTGGTCACGACCAATTTTGTCCTCGCCGAGAGTCATGCCCTGGTCCTCAACCGACTTGGTTACGCG
This sequence comes from Dehalococcoidia bacterium, assembly GCA_050184225.1. Lineage (GTDB taxonomy): Bacteria > Chloroflexota > Dehalococcoidia > CAUJGQ01 > CAUJGQ01 > JBFXAN01. The sequence goes on from JBFXAN010000062.1 coordinate 4,684, forward strand.
CCGGCACTGCGCCTGCTCACGGACATCACTACCAGTCCGGCGACGACTCTCGTGCGCGTGACCCGTGCAGACGAAGACCGCGCCCGAGTCATCATCCGCCGGTATGCGGACAAGCGATTCTCCTACACCGATGCGACCAGCTTCGCGGTCATGGAACGCTTGCGGTTGACCCAAGTATTTAGCTTTGACCGTGACTTCGCCCAGTACGGTTTCACCCTCCTTGCACTATTGGACCAGCGACGCCGTTGATCGTCGACGATGGCTCACATGAACGTCGTCACTCTTTCACTCGACGGGTACTAGGAGTCTCGTCGTAATGACGCTCTCCACACGGATCGACGTGGATTGTCGTCATGGCCTGGGTCCCTCCAGCTTCCGTATTACCAGATCGTGGGGGTTCCGGGTGTCGACAATGGCGTCGGCGCGAGCGAGCGGGTCGGTGAGGTGCTCGTAGAGTTCGTGGGTGGGAATCCAGTGGCGGCGGGAGCGTTGGATCACCTGCTGTTCTGAGCCGACCCAGGCGACGTCTCGGGTGCGCGCTCGTTCGACCATCGTCTCCATGTCGATGTCGAGCCAGATGACGTAGTCCCAGTGACCGACGAGATCGGGCCGCAGGAGGAAGGCGCCATCGACCAGTGCGATGGAGGTTTCTTCGGCGGTGTGCCACTCCTCCGGGAGCCACTCGTCATGGAAGGAGTCGAAGAGAGCAGGACGGCATCGACGGCTTCCTCCGGGACCGACGGGGAGCAGCATCAGTTCGACGAAGGCGTCGTAATCGTATCCCTCGTCGTAGTAGGTGCGGGGTGTCCACTCGCCGCGTTGCGAGCGGAACTTGTGGCCCGGTCGATGGAAGTCATCGATCGAGGAACGGATCGCCTGGCGTCCTCGGCGGTGGATTATCTGCGCGAGCTCATCGGCGATGGTGGTCTTGCCGGCGGCAGAACGCCCATCGATGGCGACGCGCGTGGGGTGATCGATCTCGATCGCGGTGACGACATCGGCAAGGGTGGTGAGAACCGTGGCCCTGGCATCGTCGCCCGCGGCTCGCATTTCATTCCTCCTCGAGGCAGGCGAACCGAGGTGGATTCAGTCGCCGGCCGGGTGGTCGGCTTCGGCGACGACTGGTTCCATCGCGGTTTCGGCGCGACGGCTGATGCCGCCGAGGGAGAGGTGCATCGACCAGAGACAGTAGAGGCCGAGCAGGGTGGCGGGCAGGAGGACGGTAAAGTGCGCGGCGAGGGCGTAAGCGGCGGCGGTGGCGTCGTCGACGCCGGCCAGAATCATCACCTGCATGACGACGAACTCGAAGAGTCCGGTGCCGCCCGGCGACGACGGTGCGGTGAGGGCGAGGTTGGCGGCGCTGACCGCCATCACGTAATAGCCCCAACCGACGTCGAGGCCGAACGCCTGGCCGACACAGGCGAAGACGAGCGCCTCCAGCGTCCAGCACACGAATGAGGTGACGACCACCCAGGCGATCGCGTCCGGATGGCGCAGCGAGCGGAGGCCCTCGATGAAGGACACGGTGAAGCCGACGAGGCGTTGATGGAAGCGGTCGGGCAGGGGCCGCGCGAGTCGGGCCACAAGCCGCTCGCTGCCGTCGGGGGAGGCGATGCAGGCGATGAAGACGGCGAGGGCGAGGGCGAAAACACCGACCGCGGTCAGGGTGATGTCGTGGATCGCGCCGGATGCACCGAGGATGATCACGGTGCCGGCGAGGAGGGCGAGCAGGGTGAGGCCGTCGAAGAGGCGTTCGACGACACCGGTGCCGAGGCTGGCCATCTTGGAGAGCTGGTAGCGCTCCCCGATCATATAGGCGCGCACCAACTCGCCGATGCGCAACGGTAGGAGATTATTCGCCATGTTGCCGATCACGAGGATCGGGAAGAGGCCGGAGGCGGTCGCCGGGCGGAGGGTCTTGACGATGTGCTCGTAGCGGACCGCCCGCACCCAGAGCTCGACAAAGAAGATGAGGACGGCGGGGATCAGCCAGACATAATTGGCGCCGATCAACGCGTCGGCGATTTTCCTGGGGTCTGCGCGCCAGAGGAGGAGGGCAATGAAGAGGAGGCTGATTGCCAGCCCAATGACAACGCGTAGCCGCTTTACCACCAACGCCTCCCGCCGTGGACTTTCGGCGGGCACGCTGGCGACCGCCGCCCCGACGAGCCGGGGGAACCCAGTCGGAGCTGAGGTTTGGGATCACAGATCACTATATGAGATGCGCGCGCTTCTCGGCTAGCCGTCGCAACGCGGCAGGCGAATTTGCTGAGATACTGTGCTCACACGTTTTGCGCTCCCACGGGAGAGAAGCCGGCTCGGGCGCAGCCTACGGGGCAGGGAGGCGAATCAGCGTCGAACCAGCGGAGTCGGCCACCCAGATCCGGCCACGTCCGTCAACCGCGACGCCGACAGGCCGAATGTCCTTCCCCGCCTCGCCGAAGCCGTCCCAGGAGGTGCGCCCGCGGCCGTCCGCGCCGATCGCTTCGATGCGGCCGCCATCGGGTACGGAGACGAGCACACTGCCGCCGGCAAGCTCCGCGACATAGGGCTTGTTCTCGGTGTTGCCGTCTTCCCAACCGGCGATCTGATAGCTACCGATGGGCTGGAAGGCGCTGTCGAAGCGTTGCACGCGGCCGTTCCAGGTGTCGGCGACGAGAATGTCACCGCCGGATGCAAGCGCGATGCCGACCGGCTCGCTGAACTGTCCTGGCTCACTGCCCGGTCCGCCGAATTGCCCGAGCGGCTCGCCATCCGGACTGAACTTCAACACGCGATTATGTCCGGTGTCGGTCACCCAAAGATTGCCGTCGCCGTCGATCGCGAGACCGCGCGGTCCGTAAAGCTCGAGCGGCGCCGGATCGGCGGTCTGACCGGTGGCAGAGGGGCCGCCCCACGCGCGGACGAAGCGCAGGCCGCTGTCCAGCTGGACGATGCGATGGTTCCAGGTGTCGGCGACGAAGACGTTGCCGGAGCCGTCGGCGGCAACGCCCCATGGCTCGTTCAGCCCGACATTCGGTGGAGAAGCGCCGATGAACTCCCCGGTCGGCGACAGCTTCTGGATGCGATTGTTGCTCGTATCGGCGACGAGCAGGTTACCATCCGGATCGATCGCCATCGCCGAGGGCCGGTTGAACATGCCGGCCCGCGCGCCCAGGCCGCCGACGATCAGGCGGTCGCCATCACGGCGGGGCGTGGCCGCTGCCTGCTGGTCGAGGTCCGACTGGGAGACGAAATCGGGCGGGAAGAAGGCGACGGCTTCGATCGAGCCGATCTCGAACGGCACGGTGCGGTGGAGGTAGAAGTCGAGCCAGGTGGACCACATCTCCGGCTGACGCAGCCATTCCCAGAAGCGCGGTCCCGTGGCCGAGCGATAGGCCTCCTCCGGGAACCACCAGCGATGGGGGAAGCGCTCGCCCGGACCGAATGCACCCGGCCAGGTCGAAGCGAGCGGCGCGTTGTTCGTGAGGGCAACGAGGACCGACGGGCGTCTGAGGTTGGCGAGATCCTGGCGGGGGTATGTGGTCAGGTCGACGTAGGTGACGTTCTTGTAGTCGCGCAGATACCAGGCCCAGGGCCAGGTGAAGGCGTCGGACGTATCGATCATGATCGGCAGGTTGTGACCCTCGCCGCTGACCCGCGCGAGCTCGTCGATCTTTTCGGCCAGCTGGTCGAGACGTGGGGATGTCTGTGTGTAGATCAACAGATCGTGCGGGGTGTCGGAGTTGATGAACGTGGCCCGAATACCGTCGCGTATCGTCAGGGGTAGGAGCAGGGCGATCAGCACAGCGGCGATCGACAGCGCGCCGAGTGCCCGGGAACGAACGCCGGCGACGATGGCCGCGACCAGTGCCACAGCGAGCGCGGCCAGGACAAACGGTAGCTGGCCGTCGGTATCACCCGGCCAGATCAGCAGTGCGGCGGCGGTTAATGCGGCGAGGCCGGCGATGGCGGCGAACCCCTCGGACCGGATGGCGGTTCGATCGAGGGGAACCGCCGGGGCGTCGTCCTGTGCTCGTGGCCGTGCGTGCAGGTAGCCGGCGACGAGATCGTTCACGGTGAGCGCGGCGAGCAGCGCGAGGGGGAGCGCGATGTGGACCTCAAGCCAGGGCATCTTCTCGCCCGCGACCGAGAGGCCGAAGAAGACCGCCGCCCCCCAGAACGCGACGAAGGAACGGAAGTGATCGCGACGGAGCGCGAGGACGAGCGCGAGCAGCGCGAGCACGGCGAAGGGCGCACCGTGGGTGTTGCCATCGCCGAAGATGACGCCGAGCAGAACACCACCGATACCGACGGCCAGCGCCAGCGCCGTCCACCGCCCCGATATGAGGGCCGTTCGCGCGATTCCCCAGGCAGCGAGGATCAGGGCGAGATACTCGTAGACCGGCGTGAGCACGGCGTAGTAGAAGATGGGCTGCTGACCGCGTTCCTCACCCTGTTGTTCGAGCCAGTAGTCGAGTGAGCCCCAGATACCGGTGGCGAATCCCTCGAAGTTGGTGAAGAAGCCTGTATAGAGGACCGTGTAGATTCCCCAGAAGACGGCGGCCGCGATCAGAAAGTCGCGGGGACGCCAGGCAATGCCGGCGATGGTGGTCGCGGCGATCAGGAGGCCGACGGTGGCGCCGCCGAAGAGGGCCTCGTTCGACAGACCGCCGATCTGCGACGGAGCGGTCATGTCGTAGCCGATGCGTTCGAGCGGAACCTGGACCGCAGCAGCGAACTGGGGCGCGGTGAAGAGGCCGAGCACCAGCAGCAGATCGGCCGAACGCGGCCGGTGTGCGATCTGCCGGCGTGCGAGCATCGAGCCGATGAAGGGCCAGAGCGTGGCAATCAACCAGGCGAATGGGAACACCGCCAGTGTCTCCGCCCACCGTCGGAGTCCGCGCGGATGGCGTTGGGCGGCCAGGTCGGCGGCGACGAGGCCATTCAGCCAGAGGATGAAGGCGAGGACGATGATGAAGGTGACTTCCTTCGTCGCAAAGCTGACCGAGAGCGCGCCCGCGATCAGGAAGAGCCAGCGCGAGCGCCCATCGTCCAGGTAGCGCCAGATGCCGGCCACGATCAGCATGGCAGTGACGGCAAGGACGATGTCCTGCGCGCCGGCCCCGACGAACCGGCTGAAGTAGAGCAGCGTCGGCGAGAAGGTGAGCAGAACGCAGGCGGCCAGGGTGCCCCAGCGTCCCAGCCGGTGACGAATCAGCAGCGGCAGCAGGACGAGCACGCTGCCAAGGAACGCGGGAACGAAGCGCGCCGTGGCCTCGCCGACGCCAAACAGGCCATAGTTGAGGGCCATGGCATGGAAGAGGAAGGGTCCATGCATCAACGGGTCATGGATATACCCAAGACCCTTATACAAGTACCAGGAGAAGACGGCGTGCAGGCTCTCGTCGTGGTGGATCGCGCGATCGCCGAGCTCGTAGAAGCGGAGGATCAGAGCCGTCAGGAAGAGGAGGGCAATGACTACCTCATCCCACGTCAGCCGGAGCCGGAGGCCGACCAACCGATCGAGCGGGAGCAGGGCTCGAGCGCGGCCGGCGGCGGCGCTGTGTGGCTCGGAGATCGTGGTCACGCGCCCGCGTCCTCTCTTGGGGAGACCTGACTCGAACGCGCGGGCGCGGCCAGGATCGCATCGGTCGACACGGGGGCGGTTGCCCCGGACATGCAGGTCATGGCACAACCTCAGCCTGCTGCGTTGTGACTGGTCCCCATGGGGTACGAAGTACCCACCAGCGAAGGATTCCCATCAGATCCCACTCTGACGGCATCCATTGCTCGGCGATGGGAATGCGCTGGCCCGGTGATGGGTCGAGCGCGGCATCGGCTGGGATGGGCACGACGGCTGGGTTCGACGGCGGCGCCTCGACGAATGTGTTCACGGCGCGGTCCCGCAGCGGCCAGGCGAGCGCCGGCCACAGACGCCGTTCCACGGCCACCACCTCGCGAGGATCGGCGACGAAATCGAGCCGGCGGTCGATCGCCGCAACTTGTGGCAGCGCGCGCCGGCCATAGACGAACTCGCTGCCGTCGTCGAAGGCGACGTTCGCGGCCGCGTGCAGGGTCAGCATCCCACCGAGTAGCCATGCAACGAGGAGCAGAGCGGCAGCGGCGGAGACGCGGAGCCACCGGACGAGAGCCGTCGCCGCGGCAATACCGCCGACGACAACGACGGCGACGGCCACGGCTTCGTCGCCGGGAATGCGCTGAAAGTTGCCCCACGCGACCAGCTTCGCGAGAGCAAAACCGAACGCGACGATCAGCGGGATGAGGATGATCGCGAGCTGCCGCGTTGGGCCGGCAACGAGATAGCGCGAACCGGCGGCGGTCGCGATGCCGGCGAGCATCGCCAGTGGAATGGTGGTGATGAGCAGGTGCGCCGGATCGCTGCGCAGCCAGAAGAGATTGATCGCGAGGCCGGCTCCCGCCCAGAGGAGCAGCAACCGGCCACCGATTGCGGCGGGCGCGGTCCAGCGGCGGGCGACGAACACGGCGCCGGCGATGCCGAGCACAGCAACCAACGGCTCGTACGCGAACAGGACTGCCGGCACCCAATGCCAGGGCAGCTGTGGTGTCACGACCGGCAGTGGAAGATCCCATGCGCGGACCGCCGACAAGGTCAGCCGGTCGAACCCCGCGCCGTAGCGCGTGAGGGCCAGCAGCAGGCCGGGAAGGAGCGACGCGGCAGAGAGCAGGATCATCGGCCGTGTCCATGGCTGGGACCGCGCAACCGGCGCGGCGCGGCCGTCGAGCCAGCCCAGCTCGACCGCCATCCAGAGGACGACGATCACGATCATCGCGGGAACGAGCGCGCCGGTGCCCAGTCCCAGGCCGGTGACGAGCGCCAGGAGGGGCATGGCCGCGTGGCGGCGCAGGATGAGGGCCTGCCAGGCCAGCGGCGGCATCAGCAGGGCGAGCGGGAGCGCGGCGGCCTCCGGACCGAATGAGCGGGCGCCCGCCACCGCGACCGGCGAGACGGCGATCAGCAGCGCGCCGATCAACGCGGCGCCGCGGCCGAGCAGGGGCCGATAGAGCGCGAGGCATGCGACCGCGAGGACGCCGAGCAGCGCCGGCATCAGCCGCGCCGTTGTGATTGAGTCGCCGAAGACGCGGAAGATGAGCACGGCGAGGCCGGAGGTAAGGTCGCCGAGCCAATCGGGAGAGACGGCGCCGGTTGAGAATTCGAGCGCCGCCCGTGCGGGCAGGCTCTCCTGTGGCCGAAGGGGGCGGATGCCGAGATCGAGCAGCCGGAAGAGGGCGGCGATGACCATGACCACGGTCCAGGCGAGCGGCTCGACGGCGATCGTGATTCCGGGATACGGCCGCTGCACCTCGGCCACGTGATCAGATGGATCGGCGAGCGGTTCCCTGGGCGAGCGAACGGCGGTCAATGGGTCGGTCGTCACGGAACATGCTCTCGCGCGGCGCGGATCGTACAGAGATAACGAGGCGTCCGATGGACGCGTTTCAGCTCAATGATCGACCACCAAGGCGCCACGTTTCATCTAGTCGTGGAGGCATAGTGCCTTGGTGGTGAGGTTACTCCGTTAGGCGAAAAGTCGGTCGATATACTCCCGCGCGTCGAACGGTGCGATATCGGTCGCCTTCTCACCGGTGCCGATGAAGCGTACCGGAATCTGCAGCTGATCGGCGATCGCAAAGACAATCCCGCCCTTCGCGGTGCTATCCAGCTTGGAAAGGATGATCCCGGTCACGTCAACCGACTCGGCAAACGCCTTCGCCTGCATCAGGCCGTTCTGGCCGGTGATCGCGTCGATCACGAGGACGACTTCATGCGGGGCGGACTCGTCCTTGGCCTGGGTGACCTTGCGGATCTTGCCCAGTTCCTGCATGAGGTTGTATTTCGTATGGAGCCTTCCAGCGGTGTCGATTATGACAACATCGGCACGGCGGGCGCGGGCCGCCTCCATCGCATCGTAAACGACGGAGCTAGGGTCGGAGTTGGGCCGGCCGGCGATCACCTCGACGCCGACACGCTGTCCCCACAGCTTCAGCTGGTCGATCGCAGCGGCACGAAACGTATCGGCGGCCGCGAGCAGGACGCGTTCGCCGTCCCGCTTGAAGGCGGCGGCGAGTTTGGCAATGCTCGTTGTCTTACCGACGCCGTTGACGCCGACGACGAGGATAACGGCGGGGGCGGCGGGGCTGCTTTCGGGCGTACCCCAGAGCTGACCCTTCTCGGCGCCCGTATCGAGCATCTCGACGAGCACGTCTTTCAAGAGCTCACGCGCTTCCGACGGCTGCTTGACGCCGTCCTTTTTCACGCGCTCGCGGACGTCATCGAGGATCTTCTCGGTTGTTTCCAGTCCGACGTCGGCGCCGACGAGGACTTCCTCGAGCTCTTCCCAAAGCTCGTCGTCGATCTGGCTGCGTTCGAAGGCGCCGACGAGGCGGCGGAACCAGGAGCGGCGGGTGCGCTCGACCGCCTGGTCAGTTTTCTCGACGAACTCCTCCGGTAGCTCGTCGCCTTCGGCCTCGGGCCATGCCTCGGCCAGTTCCGGCTCTTGTTCCAGATCGGCTTCCGGCACCTCGGCTTCGACGCCCGCCTCGAGGAATTCGTCGACGGGTGCTTCCTCGTCAACCTCGACCGGTGCTTCTGCCGTCAGCGTGGCGACGGCGCCATCGGGAGCGGCCTCGGCTCCGGTTTCGTCAGGTTCGGGTGTTGGTTCTTCCTTCTTGCGACGAAAGAGCTTAAACAGGGGCTGTCCTCCGAATGAGAAGGCTAACGAAGTTATGGTATCACGATCGGCGACCCACCCCGCGCACGACGGCGCGGTTCCTGCTGCCATCCTCACTCAGGCCACGGCCGCCGGAGCACGATCTTCGATGTCGACGCAGCGTCGCGAGCTGATTACGTCACGGTGCGGTAGCGGAGGAAGGCCATGCCGTTGCCGAACCGGCGTTCGTCCAGTAGTTCGAGGTTCAGGCGAACATCGTTGGGGAGGGACTGCTTGCCGCCACCAACCACGATCGGCGTGACGAACAGGTGCAACTCGTCGACCAGTCCAGCCTTGAATGCATCGCCGGCAAGATCGGGACCGCCCACGCCGAGGTCGCGTTCGGCTGATGCTTTCATCTGCCGGATCGCTTCAGGGTCGAAGTCCCGCTCGATCCGCGTCCTGGCGGTGGATACCGTTTCCAGCGTTCTGGAGTAGACGACCTTGTCGGCCGCCTGCCAGATCGCGGCGAAGTCTCGCATGTTCGGTGAGTGTTCGGCGAGGGTAGGGTCAGTTTCCCAGCCGGCCATCGTCTCGTACATCCGACGCCCGTAGAGGTAGGTGCCAACTGACCGTTCGAGGTTGTTGATGAACGTATGCACCTCGTCGCTCGGGATGGCCCAGTCGAAGTTGCCATTCTCGTCCTCGATATAGCCGTCGAGCGACGCGATCGCCAAGTAGATCAGCTTCGCCACAGAGAACCTCCCTCTACTTACGCTGATTACTCCCCACATCCAGATCCTACAAGAGCACAGGCGCCGGTTAGGAGGCAGGCCGGCTGAGTGGATGGCGCTGGCTGCGCTGCGTGGGGTCGATGGCGATCAGGCTCCAGGTCCAGCCAATCAGGCGGAGCCGCAGCCGAGCGGCCACACGCTGCGACGAGTGATTCTGGACGTCGGTGCCGTAGAAGAGGAGGCGGCCGCTCGGGCGGAGGATATCGGCCCAGGTTGCGGTCACCGCGGCGGCGTAGCCCTGGCCGCGGGCGTCGGGGTGGGTCCAGACGCCGCACTCGGCCGCGGACTCTGTCATCGGCAACGGGGTGTGGCAGAGGGAGACAACCTTCCCGCCGGCTACGGCCATCGCCCACGGACCAAGGGCGCCATCCAGCAGATCGTTCCACTCGTCGTGCTCCCAGTTGCCGGGATTCAGGCGCCGCAGAGATTCGCTGCTCGATGTGTCCGAGCGCACGATGTCGGGCCGCGTGGCAAATGGAACACGAGGCTCGATCAGGTAGGCGGGGCCGGCATCGAGTGTGAGACGCGGACAGCAGGACGCCAAGATCCGCCGGCATGTTCCGAGCGCGGGAGGTTCGCGGTCAGGAGTGGGTGCGAGCGGCGATCGCTCGACGGCATCGACCACAGCAGGCGCGAGGATGTCCGATACCTCGCTGCCGATGTAGACCGCTTGCCCGTTATGTGCGGCAGTGATCGTGACGCCGCAAATTCCCGCGAGCCGGCGGCGATCGTCCATCGACAGCTCGGTCCTGCGCTGAAGCAGTTCGAGGTCGAAGAGCGGATGTGAGGTTTGACGAAGATCCATGGAGACGGACCGAGAGGAAGGTTGAGACGAAGCTAGCTGCTCAGATGCTCGTGGATGAACTGGAGGCCGTCTCCATTCCGCACGATGACGTTCGTGCCGCGACCACGGACGCTGAACGGCTTCCCGTCCGCAACTCCCGACCAATTGTACGTGTAGGTGATGGAAGCCGACTGGGTGTCGGTGGTTACGATCTTGATGTCGGTGAGGACATAGCGCTCATCCTTGACATCCGACGCGCTCCAGGTGGATTCAAACGCCGCACGGATGGCATCAATGCCTTGATGGTCGCCGTCCGTAAACCTGAAGGTGGCGTTGGGGTGAATCAAGGGAGCGACGCGAGCGAAGTCGTGACTATTCGCCGCCGTTTCGTACCGCGCAAGGAACTCGTCGATCTGCATGCCTGTTATGTTCACTGTTCAGCCGCTCCTCATCCGCGCGTCGCCCGCCGATTCGCATTGTTGATCGTCCGGCCTGTCGCACAAATGTACTACTCTTCGGGCACATCGGCCAGGCGGAGGGAGAGGATGTTGCTGACGCCGTCGTTGGTCATCGAGACGCCGTAGATCGTGTCGGCGGCCTGGATCGTGCCGCGGTTGTGGGTGATCACGACGAACTGGGAGCGCGTCGCCAGGTCTTTGAGGGCGTCGCCGAAGCGGTTGACGTTGGCTTCGTCGAGGGCGGCGTCGACTTCGTCGAGGACGCAGAACGGTGCGGGGTTCGATTCGAGCAACGCGAAGAGGAGGGCGACGGCGGTCATCGAGCGTTCGCCGCCGGAGAGGAGCGTGAGGCTCTGAAGACGCTTGCCGGGCGGGCGGGCGATGATATCGACGCCGGATTCGCCGTAGTCCTCCGGTTCGGTCAGCACCAGCCGGGCGTTGCCGCCGCCGAAGAAGGTCTTGAAGTACGTTTGAAAGTCGGCGTTCACTTTCTGGAACGTCTCGCGGAACTGCTCACGGATCGTGTGGCGTAGCTCGGCGATCGTCTCCTGCAGTCCCGTCTCCGCCTCGCGGAGGTCGGCAAGCTGGGTGACGAGGAAGTCGTGGCGCTCCTTGGTCTCTTCGTAGTCCGCCTGCGCGGCGGTGTTGACCGCACCGAGATTGCGGATGCGCGCCCGGAGCGAGCGCACCCGTTCATGCAGTTCGGTGGGGTCGAGAACGGCGACGCGCTCGGCGACGACGGCCGTCAGTGGACGGATGCCGGCGCCGGTGAGAACCGCCGGCCGGGGTAGGTGGGCGGCGACCTCCTCGTGCGGCTCCGGCTCCTCAAAGAGAAAACCCTCCTCGGTCATCTCTTCGCGGAGACGATCGAGATCCTGGGCGCGCCGGTGCACGTCATTTTCGGCAGCGAGCGCGCGGCGCTCCAGATCCGCGAGGCGGGAGCGGCGCTGGTTGTACAACGGTTCGAGGCCGGCCAGCTCGCGGTTGAGGGTGGTGAGCTGCTCCTGCTGGGGAAGGAGCGCCGCTTCGGCGGCGGCACCCCGTTCGGCGAGGGATGCGATCTCGGCATCGAGCCGCAGGCGGTCCGCGACCGCCGCTTCCACTTCGGTCGAGCGGGCCTGCGCCTCGCGACGGCGGGCGGTCATCCGTTCTTCGATCTTGGCGAGCGCCGCGCGGCGGCTCTCGCGAAGGGCGGCGATCGAGGTCTGCTCCTGTTCGAGTGCCGCGATGGCGCCGCGCGCCTCGGCGATGCGCCCCAGCAGTGCGTCGCGTTGTGATGCCGGCTCGGCAAGCCCGGCACGGGCCGCGATTGCTCCCTGTCGCGCGGCGTGCAGCGCCGCCCGTGCCTCGGTCAGGCGTGACGCCAACGCCGTCCGCTCGGCGACGAGCTCGTCGGCGCGGGTCGACGCCTGCGCGAGTGCCTTGCGGACGTATTGCAGCTCGCCCCGGATCGGCGCGAGCTGTCCGCGCAGGGCGAGCATCTGGGTGTGGGCCTGGGCATACCGTCGTTCGGCGTGGCTGACCTCCTGGTTTGCCGCGGCGAGCGTCCGCTCCCGCTCGTGCAGCTGCCTCTTCGCGGCGGCGATCGCGGCTTCCTGCTGCTCCTGCTCGGAGAGGAGCCGGTCGATCTCTGCCGGAATGTCTTCCAGTTCCCGCTCCAAGGAGAAGCGGCTGCCCTCGACGACATTGCGGCCGCCGGTGATCGAGCCGATCGCCCGCAGGACGACACCATCGACCGTGACGACGGTGTGCAGCCCGCGCTTGAGCAGCATCCGGCCGGTATCGAGATCTTCGACGATGACGATGCGGCCGAGCAGGGTATCGACCAACTCTCGATACTGTGGTTCGCACTTGACGAACCGGGACGCGACACCGAGGACGCCTTTCTCTTTGGCGGGATTGAGCGGCGGTGTGGTGCGGACGGCGTCAAGGGGCACGATCGTCGCGCGGCCGCCGGCGGATTCGTAGAGAAGGCGCAACGCCGAAACCGCGTCCCGCGCGTGCGGGACGATCACCGCCGAGAGATGCTCGGCCAGCGACGCTTCGATCGCGGCCTCCATACCCTTCGACACGCGCAGCTTTTCGCCAAGCAGCCCAAGTACGGACGGCCGGCCGGCGAGGCCGGCATCCTGTGCGGCGGTCAGCACCGACTGCGCACCGTGGTCGATGCCACGAAATTGATCGCGCATCCGCTCGAGCAGGGCGAAGTGGCGCGTCTGTTCGTCGACCGCGTGGCGCAGGTCGACCGCGTGGCGGGATGCGGCGGCAACCGCATCACGGGCGTCCTCCAACCGCCGGACGGCGAGGGATCGCTGGCTGTCGGCCTGCTCAACCTCACGCGCGGCGAGCACGGTGACGCGGCGGAGCTGGAGCGTGTCGTGTCCGATCTGTTTGAGTTTGGTCAGCAGCGTGCCGCGCCGTGCGATCAGAGCGGGTCCGTCGCGCTGTGCGGCGGCGGCCTCGCGACCGAGCCGGTTGATCCGTTCATCCAGCTCACGGACCGACGATGCCTTCCGCCGCTCGTCCTGTTCGGCCTCGCCGGCGGTACGGCGGATGACGGCGACCTGTTCCTCGACCGATCGGAGCTCGGCCTGAGCGTCGGCGAGTGCCGCTCTGGCTGTGTCGAGAGTGTCTGCCGGAGCACCAGCTGCCGTTGCCTCCGTCAACGTCTCGCGAACTTCCTCGCGTTCGCGCTCGAGATCGGCGACCTCGGCGCCTAACTCGGCGAGACGGCGCCGGACGAAGCCGAGGCGCTCCTCGTCGAGCGCGCGCCGCTGTTCGGCGGCATGCTGCTGATCGCGCAGCTCGCGCAGTCGATCGGCGGCGCTCGACACATCGGCGGCGAGCCGGGATGCTTCCTGGCGGACGAAGCCGATGCGGCTCTCCAGTTGATCGGCATCCGCACCGGCGGCGACGAACTCGGCATTGTGTTGATCGTAGGCGGCGCGGGCGACGACGAGCGCCTCTTCGCGCTGTTGCCACTGGACGCCGTACCAGGCATTGAGCGCTTCGGAGAGATCTTCGACAAGCCGGCCATGTTCGACTGCACGACGCGCGGCGCGTTCGAGCTGACCGAGGCGCGGCGCGATCTCGGCGACGATCAGGTCCACCTTTTCGAGATTGTCCTGGGTAGCGGCCAGCCGATCCTGCGCCTCTTCGATCCGCACCTGAAACCGCCGGACCTCAGCGGCCTCTTCCATCAGCGCCCGCCGCTCCTCCGGTCTGAGACTGAGCACCTGGTCGACCAACCCCTGACCCATGATCGCGTAGCTGTTCTGTCCGACGCGTGCCCGGAGGAAGAGGTCGGCGACATCACGCAACCGGACGCGGTTGCGATTGAGCAGATACTCGCTGTCGCCGGAGCGATGCAGACGGCGGGTGACGACCACCTCATCGTAGGCGACCGGCAGCCAGCCTTCAGCGTTGTCGAGCCAGAGGCTGACCTCGGCCAGACCGGCGGGGGCGCGCTTGTGTCCGCCGGCGAAGAGGGCATCCTCGGAACGACGAAGGCGCATCACGCGGGGGTTCTGCTCGCCGAGCACCCAGCGGATCGCATCGGAGACGTTACTCTTACCGCTTCCGTTTGGTCCGACAACGGCGGTAATGCCGGGGCCAAATTCGAAGATGGTGCGAGCGGCGAAGCTCTTGAAACCCTGGATCTCGAGTCTCTTCAGATACACGATCTCTCCCCGGCCGGTGCGGATAGGGGAGGGAACAGGTGGGTGACGCCGGCGGCCTTATTCACCGCCAAGCTCGGATTCGATCGATGCGAGCGCATCAATGGCGGCTTCGCGCTCGGCCGTGCGTTTGCTCCGGCCGCGCCCGAAGCCGAAGGGCCGCTCACCGATCACGACCTCGACGCTGAACCGCTTGTCGTGTTCCGGTCCCTCGGTTTGGAGGACGCGGTAGCGGGGTGTGCTGCCGAAGCGCATCTGCGCGGCGTGCTGCAAGCGGGACTTCGCGTCCTCCGGCATCTCGCCGTGGCCGAGCGCGGTCAGCTCCGGATCGAGGACGCGGAGCAACCACTTCTCGGTGATGCGGAATCCCCGATCGAGAAAGACGGCGCCGATCACCGATTCCAGGACCCGGGCCTGGTTGAGCGTGCGCGTGCGGCCCCCGGTCGCCTCCTCGCCGCGGCCGAGCCGGAGGTAGTCGCCGAGCTGCAGCCGTGCGGCGACGAGCGCGAGCGTCTCTGACTTGACCAGGTGCGACCGCAGTTCCGTGAGGCGCCCTTCCGGAAGATCCGGATACTGCACAAACAGCCAGCGGGCGACGACGACACCAAGGACGGCATCGCCGAGGAACTCGAGCCGTTCGTTGGAGAGCGTGCCCGGCTCGGGCGCTTCGTTCAGATACGACCGATGAACCAGCGCCTGTTCGAGCAACGCGGGATCGTGGAACTTCACGCGCAATCGTCGCTGCAGCGATCGAAGGTCGGTGCGCACGGAACCTCTATGGTGACCGATAGACAAACGCCGCCCCCTGGTGAGCGCACCGGCTCGGCGGGACGGCGTCATCGCGACGCGCGGAGTACACGGCGGGGCCGGGTGCGGCATCGCGGAGGACCGAGCACGCATGCAATGACTCGTCGTCCCTTCCCACCCCGGACGCCATCCTGATTCTAGGAACGCACTCTGCACGTGTCAAGAAAATGCGATGCCGTCCGGGGGCGCTTGCCTCGGTACACTGGTTCCCGATGCGAGTATCTGGACCCGAGATCCCGCGGTTGATCGAGGCGGCGGCCGGTGACGACGGACGCCACATCCTCAGCGCGGTCCGCGATGCCGTACGGCACCAGTCGGTGTCGAGCTATCTGGTTGGGGGTTGCGTCCGCGATGCGATCCTCGGAGTGTCATCACCGGACCTCGACATTTCGGTCGAGGGTGACGCGCGTCATCTGGCGCGGGCCGTGGCCGGAATGATTGGCGGCGCTCGGCTGACCATTCACGATGCGTTTCGCACGGCGACCGTCTCGCTCGGCGCCACACAGGTCGACCTGATCACGGCGCGGCGGGAGGACTACCCATCGCCCGGGGCGCTGCCTCTGGTGACGCCTGCCAGCATCCACGACGACCTGGCGCGGCGCGACTTCACCGTCAATGCGATCGCGGCCGGCCTCACCGGCGGGCGGCGTGGGGAGCTGCTCGATCCCTTCGGCGGTGTCGCGGACCTTGACGCAGGTCTGATCCGCGTGCTGCACGATGCGAGCTTTCGGGATGACGCGACACGGCTGCTTCGTGCCGCCCGCTATGCGGCACGGTTTCAGTTCGTCTTGGAGCCGGGCACGTGGGCGCTGGCGGCACGCGACCGGGGCTTCTTGTCGACGATCTCGCCCGCGCGGGTGCGGCATGAATATCTTCGCGGCTTTGCCGAGCGCGCACCGGACCGGATGCTGACGCTGGCCGGAACGATGGGCCTAGCCGAAGCGCTCGTAGCGGGTCTCCGGTACACACGCGCGATCGTTGCCAGTTGGCGCCGTCTGACTCGCTCCGAATGGGATGATGGTGTCCTGCCCTGGTTGGTGCCGGTGCTGCACTGGAGTGCGGGGCCACTCGCACACTACATCGACCGCTTTGCGTTGACCGCGGCAGAAGGGCGGGCCGTGCGGGCGTTACCCTCGACGCGGGCCGCGTTGTCCGCCCTGGCGCGGCGCGAGCATCGCCGCAGTGAGATCGTGGCGCAGCTCGATCCACTGCCGGAACCGGCGCTGCTTGCCTGGGTCCGGTACACGCCGCGAACGCACCGGGGGGAGATCGCCGCGCAGTATCTTCACGAGCTTCGTCACGTGCGGCCGCACCTCACCTCTGCCACGCTCAAAGAGCTCGGCGTGCGTGAGGGGCCGGATTTCGGGCGGGTGATCCGTGCCCTCCGCGCGGCGAGATTGGACAACCCCGACCTCACGCCGGATGACGAGCGACGGCTGGTGCTGGCGCTGTCGCGCTGAGGCGTGCGGAGTCAGCGCGTGCTGCCCGGCACTCCGCTTGAGGCGAGGCCACGGTTCAGAAGTGTTCGTCGTACGCGGCGCCGCGCTGCTGGTTGGCCGGGAGCTGCTGGGGGATACAGAGGTAGACGAGCATCATCCAGAGGCTGCGCGACGTGCGGTAGAAGAGCACCGGCACGATCAGGCCCCAGACGATCACGATCACCATCGCCAGGGGGACGCTGATCGCTTCCATGAAGACCAGCACGAAGACGATCACCATGGGAAATGCGGCGGCGGCGAAGTTGAGGGCCATCGCACCGAGGAAGAAGCCATCTTCGCGTTCGACGAGGAAGTTGCACCGATCACAGCGGACGTTCGTGTGAAAGAGCCCGCGGAAGACGCCGTCGGCGCCGCAGTTCGGACACCGGTGTCGGAGCCCACGCTTGAGGATGTCGAATCGCGAGACGGCCGGTTGCCGCTTCGGTTGATCAGAAATGAATGGCGCTGTCATCGATCGATACCTTCATCTCGTATTGTCGCAGATCGAAGGAGGCACGCGAGCGGTTTTTCATACCAGTGTTGTCTCACCATGCGCCGCCGGAATATCGTGCCGCTCGCATTGGCGCCGGCGGCTGTGGTCCGGCCGGGCCGGCGGTATAGAATCTCGTTGGCGGGAGCATTCACGCCGGCATCGCGCACGAAGGCGGTATCGACCATGCCCGACGAGGTTGCCAGTCCGCGCCGGATCGTGTTGATCGGACTCTCCGGTACGGGCAAATCGACGGTCGGCCGGTTGGTGGCGCGACGGCTCGGGTGGATGTCCGGCGACACCGACGACCTGATCGTGTCGCTCGATGGCCGTGAGATCCCCCAGATCTTCCGCGACGAGGGCGAAGAACGCTTCCGCACGATCGAGCGGCAGGCGGTGTCACAGCTGTCCAAGGGCGACAACTGGGTGGTCGCCACCGGCGGCGGCGCCGTACTCGACGCGACCAACCGGGAACGGCTCTGGCGGCACAGCTTCGTCGTCTACCTGGAGACGGATATCAAGACGCTGTACGATCGGATCGCGCATGGCAATCCCCACCGCGCGGCCCGGCCCTTGCTGGCAGGCGGCGATCCGCTCGCGCGGCTGGCGGAACTGTACGAACAGCGGGCGCCGATCTATCGGCTCGCGGATGTTTGTATCCAAACCGATCACCTGACCAAACAGCAGGTGGCGGAGGCGATCGTCGAGCTATGGCGCGAGCGGAGCGCGGCGCTGCTTTCCGATCCCAACCGGCTGGACCGCGTGACAGCCACCGGAGTGACCGAGTTACGACCATGACCAATCACGAACCGCGTGCTTCGACGACGCCCGACCTTGCCGCGTGGGTCCAAACGCCGGGCGGCGCCTATCCTGCCTACGCCGGTTGGGATATCCTCAACCGGCTGCCGGCCTGGCTCCACGAGCAGGGGCTGAGCCGCACCGTTCACATTGTCGCCGACGCGACCGTGGCCGGCATCCACGGTGAGGCGCTGACCGGGGCGCTACGGGCGGGCGGTGTCGAGCCGGTGATGCACGCGCTGCCGCTCTCGGAGAGCCGCAAGACGCTCGCCGCCGCCGAAGAGGTCTACGATCGCCTCGTCACCTACCGCGCTGAACGATCGCACGCCATTCTTGCCTTCGGCGGCGGCGTGGCGACCGACCTCGGCGGCTTCGTCGCGGCGACCTATCTGCGCGGATTGCCGTTGATCCAGGTGCCGACGAGCCTCCTGGGAATGGTGGACGCGGCGGTCGGTGGCAAAGTAGCGGTTAACCATCGCGAGGGCAAGAATCTGATCGGCGCGTTCTATCAGCCCGCGCTGGTGGTTGCCGACGCCGCGCTCCTGCCGACCCTCCCCCGGCGGGAGCTGATCTCCGGCTGGGCCGAGGTGATCAAACACGGTCTGATCATGGACCTGGAGTTGCTGGCATGGCTGGAGGCCGAGGCCGAGGCGCTGATCGCCCTCGAACCGGAACCAGCGGCGCGTGTGCTGCGGCGGAGCATCGCGCTCAAGGCGCGGGTCGTGAGCGCGGACGAGCGTGAGTCCGGCCCGCGGATGACGCTCAACTACGGGCACACGACCGGCCACGCGCTTGAAGCCGCGACCGGCTATGAGTCGCTGTTGCACGGTGAGGCGGTGGCGGTGGGCATGGTCGCGGCCGCGCACATCGGCCGCGAGCTTGGACTCCTCTCCGCCGAGCAGGAGCAGCGACAAAACCGGCTGATCGCGCGCTATGGCCTGCCCCTACGCGTGCCGGGAATCGATCCGGATACCGTGATCGAGGCGATGCGTCTTGACAAGAAGGTGAGCGCCAAGAGCCTGCGCTGGATTCTGCTCGACGGCCCCGGCCGCACGGTGATCCGTGACGACGTGCCGATGACGCTCGTGCGCGAGGCTGTCGAGCTCGTCACCACTGCGCCGGAGCCACCCGGCGATGAACCACGATGATCGGGCGGAGACACGCCAGGAACGGCGCGAACGCAAGCAGAAGGCCCGACGCGAGCGAATGCCGGCCCACGGCGCCGGTTTACGCCGGAACGTCGTCGACGCCGCGTTGAAAATGGCACGCAAACGGCTGAAGCGAACGAAGCGCCGCTGACCCGTGATCTGGTATCACGTTCAACCACAGTCCGTATCACCCGCAATCGATTGACGTCCCACCTTACCCGGCCGGCGTCGGTATGGTCAGACGGCGCTGGACTCGTGCCAGCAGGATCGCCGCCAGCACCACCATCTCCAACGCCGCCGTCACCGCGAACGCGAGCGGCACGGCGACGGCGCCGACGGACCCGATCAGCGCCGCCATGATCGCCGCGCGGCCGGCGGTCTGGACGAGGTTGGTGACGAGCGGCGTCCGCGTGTCACGCAGCGCGATCAGGCCGCGGGTGACGACCTCAGTCGCCACATATGCGGGCAGCGCGAGCGCGTAGACGGCGAGCACATCATAGGTCAGCGAGCCGGCGGCGGCATCGAACTTGCCGCGCTCAAAGAGGATTCGGATCGTCTCTCGCCCCAGGACGAGCAGCGCAAGCAACGCCGGCAGCGCCAGTCCGATCACCGATGCGAGGGCGACGAAGAGCGTGCGACGCATCGCCCGCCATTCGAGTGCGGCGGCATGTCCCGCCAGCCGCGGGAATGCCGCCTGTCCCACCGCCTGACCGAGCAGGGCGATCGGCAGTCCCACCAACAACCAGGCGTTCTGGATCGCCGGCAGCGCTGCCGTCTCCTCCGCCTTCGAGGCGAACGCCGTATCCAGAATGAAGCCGGCATAGCCGACGCCGACGGCGAGGCCGTTCGGGATGAGCAGGCGGACGACCTCGCGCAGCCGCGCGTCGCCCGGATGCCACGCGAGCCGCAGCCGCGACCCACGCGCGAGCAGACCCGGGAGGAGGATCAGCACCTGCAGGACCGCACCACCGATCACACCAAGGGTAGGACCGTAGATGCCGAGCCCTGGTATGGCCCGCGCGGCGAGGATGCCCGCGATCAACGCGATGTTGTAGCTCATCACCGAGAGCGCGGTGAGCAGAAATTGATTGCGGCTGTTGAGCATGGCGGTGGCCACGCTGCCCACCGCGAGAATCAGCGGTTGCATCAGCATGATCCGGGTCAGGGTCACGGTCAGGTCGCTCGTCTCGGCGTCGAAGCCGGGCGCGAGGATCCGGGTGACAAACGCCGGCGCCAGGATCTGACCGGCGACCACGATCAGGCTGAAGACCGCCAGCAACAATGTCAGCACCAGACCGGCGAGCCGCTGTCCGGCGGCCTCGCCGTCGTCGCGCCGGACGCCGATCAGCACCGGAATCATTGCGCTGGAGAGCGCGCCGCCGGCGATCAGGCTGAAGAGTGTGTCCGGCAATCGAAAGGCGGCGTAGTAGGCGTTCGCCTGCTGCCCGGCGCCGAACTGCGCGTTGAAGAGAACCTGCCGGACGGCCCCGAGCATCGCCGAGAGGAAGAACGACGCCATCAGGATGAACGCGGCCTCGCCAATGCTGAACTCTCGCGTCAGCAGTCCGCGCAGGCGGATCGGCGGCATTCGCGGCCAGACGATCCGCCGAGGCATCGACCGGCCGGCCCGCGCCGCGTCCAGCACATCGGTCGCCTGCGCGCCACCCATCCAGGCGCTCTCCGCCAGCGCGGTATAGCTGCCGAACGGCACTGATTCCGCGTCGGCCTGTCGCCTGGGCAGCGCGCCCGCCGTGATCGCCATCGACGTGACCTTCAGGGACCGATACGAGGGCCACGGATGGACGGATCAGACCGCGCCGCCGCTGGCCGCGCAGATGGGGCCGGTTCGTGGATAATGAAGGTGATGACGCTTGAAGCCGAGATGGACCCGGTCGATGCGCTGGTTGTGGGAAACCTCGCCGCGCGGGAAGCGGCGCTCTCGCCCTGGGCGGCGCGGGCGGCGACCAGCCGGGGACGCGATCGCCCGGAGGCGCCGTCGCCGCTCCGCACCGAGTATCAGCGCGACCGCGATCGCATCCTGCACAGCAAGTCCTTCCGCCGGCTGAAGCACAAGACGCAGGTCTTCATCGCGCCGCAGGGGGATCATTTCGTCACCCGGATGACGCATACCCTGGAAGTCGCGCAAATTGCACGGACGATCGCCCGCGCCCTCAACCTCAACGAAGATCTGACCGAAGCGATCTCGCTCGCACACGACATCGGCCATGCCTGCTTCGGCCACGCCGGTGAGGAAGCGCTGGCCCAGTGCCTTGGTGCGAACTGGCGTCACAACGAACAGGGACGGCGCGTGGTCGAAGTATTAGAGAACGAGGGTCGCGGCCTCAACCTCACCTGGGAGACGCGCGAGGGCATCGAGAAAAGCTCGAAGGTGCGCGAGGACATCTTTGCCGAAGCCTGGGGTACGGCCTCCACCCTCGAAGGACAGGTGCTCAAGATCGCCGACGCGGTCGCCTATCTGAATCACGACATCAACGATGCGATCCGGGCCGGCGTTCTCACGGAGGACGAAGTCCCGGAAGAGACACAGTTTCGCTTGGGCCGCAGCCACGCGGAGCGGATCAGCACGATCGTCACAGACATCGTCCGCGCCTCGTGGCCCGCGTCGGGCCGGTCAGACCCATCCGGCCGGACGCAGATCGACCCCGGTGTCAAACCGCTGATCAGCATGAGCGCCCCGATCCGCGACGCGGTCAATCACCTGCGAGACTTTATGTTCGAGCGCGTCTACCTGCGCCAGGACCGCGAGCGCGAGGTGCACGAAGCAAAGGAGATCATCTACTTCCTCTACGAGTTCTACCGGACGCATCCGGAGCAACTTCCGGCCGGCTGGTCCGTACCCGACGACCCGATCGAACGCCAGGCGGTGGATTTCATCTCCGGCATGACGGACCGCTACGCGCTACGCACCGCGATCGACCTCGGCTTCCCGCTGGGCCGCGCTCCGGCCTGGGAAGGACGGCTGGCGTAGTGGAGCGGACCCCTCCCCCGGCCCCTCCCCCCGCTGACGCGCGGAGAGGGGTGCCTCGCCAGGTGGGAGTGCCAACGTCATCCAGCCAACCGCCAGATGCTCGCGAAGGCGACGCTGGCACCGCTGTCAGACCAGTGCACCCCTCTCCGCGCGTCAGCGGGGGGAGGGGCCGGGGGAGGGGTCCGTCCGCTCTCTTCTTTGTCTCCGACGGCATGCGTCAGGATCTGGTCGAGCGGTTCGCCGCCGAGGGGGCGATGCCGGCGATGGCGGCGCTGTTGCGTGATGGTGTTCGTGGAGCGAACGGTGTGTTGCCGCCGATGCCGACGAACACCGGCGCGGGGTGGGCGACGTTGCTCACTGGCGCCTGGTCGGGCAAGACCGGTTCGATCAACAATACGTTTCACATGCCCGGCGAGCCGATCAACGTCGGCCGCCGCGGCTTCGGTGCTGACCTGCTCGAGGTGGAAACGATCGTGCAGGTAGCGGAACGACAGGGATTGCGGACGCTGTCCTTTGAATGGGCATCGACGATCCCATCCCGCGTCAGCGGTCCGGTGCTGTCCTATCGGACGTTCCTCGGAGCGCGCGGGACCGCCGCCAATTTCGTGGCGGACGGTCTGGAAGGCGGACCGCTGCCCGGTCACCACCTGTTCGCGTCGGTGGTGTCTTTTCGTCCGGCGTCGGAGTGGCCGTCGGGTCCGGCGAGCGCTCTGCCCCCGATGGCGTCCAACTTCATGCTGCCCACCCAGGATGCGGGTCAGAACCCCAATCGCAGGCTGCATCTGCTGGTGACCGCCTCGACCGCGGCGGGATACGACCGGCTGACGGTGGCGGAAGCGCCGGACGCAGCTGTGTCGTTGGTCACGCTGCGAGCCGGCGAGTGGGCGCCGGGTGTGATGACGCTGCCCGACGGCCGAAAGGCGTCGCTCTGGATGAAGTGCATGGACCTGGAACCGGATCTCTCCCGCGTGCGGCTGTACTGCACAGCCCTCTCCCGCCCGCTTGCCGGGCCGGCGGAACTGGAGGATCGGGTGGCCGGTTGGGATCTACCCCCGCCAGTCACCGCCGACTATGGCCCGCTGCAGGCCGGCATCGTCGATGAAGAAACGTATGTCGAGCAGGCGCTGCTCTGGTTCGACTATGCCGTCCCGGTGCTCGCGCGGCTCGTCGCGGAAACAGAGCCGGACCTCCTGCTCGTCGGCGCGCCCGTCACCGATGAGTTCTGCCATCAGTTCCTCGCGCGGATCTCGCCGGACTATCCGGGATACGACCCGGCGCGTGCCGCCCACTATGAGGCGTTGATCCGGCTCGCGTATCAGCGGACCGACGCGTTCTTCGCTCACGCCCGCGCGCTGATGCCGGCAGACACCGTGACGGTGATCAGTTCGGATCACGGCTTCGCCCCTGCCTGGAAGTCGGTCAACCTGAACCGGCTGCTGCAGGAGAACGGATGGCAGGAACGCGACGGTTCACAACGACCGCTCGCCACGAGTCAGGCCGTGGCGTATGGCGTGGGAGGGACCGCGAATATCTATCTCAATCTCAAGGGCCGCGATCCGGAGGGCGTGGTCGAACCGCATGAGATGCCCACGCTCGTGCAGGGGATCGACGCCGCGATCGGCTCGCTCCGCGATCCTGACCAACCGGATGCGGCCGTGGTCAGGCGCGTGCTGCATGGTTCAGCGATCGGCGCGGTTGAAACCGGGGAGGGTCCGGCGAACATGCTGCATCCCACGCGGACGGGCGACATAGTCGTCTTTGCGGCGCCGCCCTACCAATTCGACGGCGCTGATCCTGAATCCGTGATCGGCGACGCGCCGCTGCTCGGCCAGCACGGCTATCTGCCGGATGAGGACGATCCGGAGCGCGCGATCACGATGCGTTCCACCTTCATCATGCATGGGCCGGGAATCCGCCCCGGCTACTGTCTGCACGGAGGGAGAGCGATCGACCTGGCGCCGACGCTCGCCTGCGCGATCGGCATCGATGGGCCACAGGAGGCCGATGGGCGCGTTCTGGGGGAGGTCTTTGCTGAGTCGTTCGAGAAACCCCTCCCCCGGCCCCTCCCCCCGCTGACGCGCGGAGAGGGGAGAACTGAGTGACGACGGTTGATCGTGACTGCCCGCCGCGGTCATCCAGACGAGATACTGGTAGCCTCGGTTGATAGAGACTCCCCTCCCCAAGGCGTTGGGGAGGGGACCGTTACGATCTACGACACCCCGATCGCGGCTGTGCCTTCCAGGACGCTCGTTTCTGTCTCGGGGTCGAAGAGATGCATCGCGTCCAGGTTTGCCCAGAGGCGGACCTGATCGCCCGGCGCATGGATGAACGATGGCGCCACGCGGGCGACCAGCGTTTCGCCGGCGATCGTCGCATAGCAATACGCCTCGCTGCCGAGCAACTCAATCACCTGGACGACGGCGGGAACCTGGGCGGCGTGCTCGGCGCTTGATCGATGATCGGTCAGGGCGTCGGGCCGCAGGCCGACGATGATGTCGCGATCTCGATATGGGCCAAGGGCGCGTGCATGTCGCGGTGGTGGGACGAACTGGAGGTCGTCGCGCACCAGTGCCAGGCCGCCGCCTTCGGTTCCGGTCACGCGCATCTTGATCAGGTTCATCGCCGGGCTGCCGATGAAGCCGGCGACGAACGCATTGACCGGATGATCGAAGATGCGGCGCGGGGAATCGATCTGCTGCAACACACCTTCCTTCAGAATGGCGATGCGCGTGCCCATCGTCATCGCCTCAACCTGGTCGTGGGTGACGTAGATCGTGGTCGTCCCGATCCGCTGGTGCAGCTTCACGATCTCGGCCCGCGTCTGGACGCGGAGCTTGGCGTCGAGGTTGGAGAGCGGCTCGTCCATCAAGAACGCCTGTGGCTCGCGGACGATGGCGCGGCCAAGCGCGACCCGCTGGCGTTGTCCGCCGGACAGTTGTTTGGGACGCCGGTTGAGCAACGGCTTGATGCCGAGGATATCTGCTGCATTCTCGACCCGCTGTTTGATCGCGGTCTTGGGCACGCCACGCATTTTCAGCGCGAAGGCCATATTGTCGGCGACGGTCATGTGTGGATAGAGCGCGTAATTCTGAAAGACCATGGCAATGTCGCGGTCCCGCGCCGGCACATCATTCACGCGGCGATCATCGATGTAGACGCTCCCGCCGGAGATGCTTTCGAGTCCGGCGATCATGCGCAAGAGGGTCGATTTGCCGCAGCCGCTGGGGCCGACCAGCACGAGGAACTCGCCATCGCGGGCTTCGAGGGTGACGTCCCGAACGGCGATGACGTCGCTCTCATATCGCTTCCAGACGTGATCGATGCGTACAGTCGCCATGCAGCGCCCTCCCTAGCAAACGGAATCGAGCCTCATACAACGGCAGGGACCATCGAACGGGAATCCAATTGCAGTGTAATTCATTGGCGAAACTCCCATGGTCGATTATGACGCTTCCGCTTGAACGGGGTCTCATCCGCTCCTGCCGGCGTATCATGGCATCGACCAGTTCCCTTGCCCCGCGGACAAGCGATCTGCCGACGCCCTGGGAGCGCGGACATCGTTGCCCGCTACGATGTCGAGCGACCTTGCGGGCATCCTGCCCAATGCCGTTTAGTTAAGGAACTGACGAGTCTGCGACGGACCGGTTGCGCGAGGACCGTGGTGACCGCGCGAATCCAGACGCCGGGGTCGGGACGGGCGGTGCACCCGTGGCGGCGTCGCTGGAATCGCTTAACTAAACGGCATTGGGCAAAGATGCCCGCGCTTCCAGGGTGTCGATCGATCAATGCAAAGGCACTCGTTGGCTGTTCTCGTTGGCGGTTTTGGGAGAGCGTGAGGAAAGGTCAACGGAACGTCAATGGCAACCATCTCGCCGGCGGTCGCCGGACGGCTGCTCGCGGCAGCACAGGCCGCGCGTGAGCGGGCCTATGCGCCCTATTCCCGGTTCCCAGTGGGCGCAGCGGTCCTGGCTGGTGATGCGGTGTTTGTCGGTTGTAATGTCGAGAACGCGTCGTATGGTTTGACCGTCTGCGCCGAGCGTGTCGCCGTCTTCGCCGCCGTTGTCGCCGGACATCGACGGCTTGCCGCCGTGGCGGTCGCGGGCGATCCGTCGGGCGTGACCGCCCCCTGCGGCGCGTGCCGTCAGGTGTTGCACGAGTTTGGCCCGGAGATGTCGGTGATTCTGAGCGAGGATGGAAAGCCGGTAGCGCGGCCGCTTGCATCACTGCTGCCGCTGGCCTTCGGACCGGATGATGTGACTCCTTCGGCGCCGTGAGCAGCTCACTTGATGCGCGCGAGAATCAACCGGCGCGGCGCGGGCGGCTCCGCTGACCATGTCACCGCCGTCGAGTAGTGGGCCGCCGCCGCGTCTGCTGCTGCCGCCGACCCGGCGTGAATCTCCGCGAGTGGTTCGCCAGGATCGACGGCGTCGCCGTGGACCTTCCGCAACACGATACCGGTGTCGTGCCGGATCGAGCCGTCCTTGACCGCGCGTCCCGCGCCGAGGCTCATAACCAACCTGCCGATGCGCAGCGCGTCGAGACGAGCGATATAGCCGCGACGGGACGCGCGGACCTCGCGTATGACGGGCGCCACAGGGAGCCGTTCCGGCTCGGCGATGTGGCGGGGGTCGCCGCCCTGCGCTGACGCCATGCGCGTGAAGATATCCAGCGCGCGATGGGATGCGATCGCATGCGCCGCCGCCGACCGCGCGGCCGCACGGCTGGCCGCACCGCCGGCAAGGTGGAGGAGGTGTGCGGCTTCGTCGAGGCACAGGTCACGTAGGTCGGCCGGACCTTCCCCCCGAAGCACGTCGACCGCTTCGCGGACTTCGAGCGCGTTGCCGACGGCTCGACCGAGCGGCTCGTCCATATCGGTGACGACCGCCTCCGTGCGGCGGCCGGCGTCGCGCCCGATTTCCACCATCAGCCGGGCCAGCCGGCGGGCATCTGCCAGCGACTGCATGAACGCGCCGCTGCCCATCTTGACGTCGAGGAGGATCGTTTCCGCCCCCACCGCCAGCTTTTTGGACATGATGCTCGTGGCCAGCAGCGGGATGCAGTCGACGGTCGCGGTCACATCACGCAACGCGTAGATGGAAGCATCCGCCGGCGCGAGCCGCTCGGACTGGCCGGCGATGACGAGGCCGTGTCGATCGAGAACGCGAAGAAACTCAGCCGGCGCGAGCCGCGTGCGCAGGCCGGCGATCGACTCCAGCTTGTCCAATGTGCCTCCGGTATGTGCCAGACCGCGGCCGCTCATCTTCGCCACGGGCACACCGCAGGCAGCGACTACCGGCGCGACGATCAACGTCACCTTATCGCCGACGCCGCCGGAACTATGTTTGTCGGCCGCGTGCCGACCACCGAGGTCGAGTTGATCGCCGCTCGCGGCCATCGCCCGCGTCAGGGCGAGCGTCTCCTCGCGCCGCATCCCGCGTAGATAGACCGCCATCAGCATCGCCGTCATCTGATAGTCGCGCACGTCGCCGCGAACGAACGCCTGCACGAACCAATCCCACTCGGCGTCTGCCAGTGGGAGTCCGTCGCGCTTGCGGGCGATCAGCTCAGCGGCGCGCATCGATTGAGCCGTCCTCGATACAACTGCCCTGTGCGGCAGACGCCGCCGCGGGCACTGAGGCTAGGAGTCGAGATTCGTGCCAAACTGACGATCGCCGGCGTCGCCCAACCCGGGCACGATAAAGGCGTCCGCGTTGAGATGGTCGTCGACCGCGGCGATGTGGATGCGAACGTCGGGGTGGTGTGTGTGGAGCGCGGCCACCCCTTCCGGCGCGGCGATCAAACCGACGAAGCGGACCTCCGGCACGCCCCAGAGCTTGAGCACATCAACCGCCGCGATGGCGGAGCCGCCGGTAGCGAGCATCGGGTCCAGCACGAGGGCCACGTCGACCGTTGGCTTCGGCGGCAGGCGATTGTAGTAAGAGACGGGCCGGTGGGTGGTTTCGTCTCGATAGAGGCCCAGGTGCCAGACCTGGGCCGTGGGCGCCAGTTCCATCATCGCGTCGGCCATGGTGACACCGGCGCGCAGGATTGGCACCAAACCCAAACGCGGCGCCAGCCGGTAGCCGGCCGTCTCGGCCAGCGGCGTTGTCACCACCGTTTCCGCGACGGGCAGGTCGGCCAGCGCCTCATACGCGAGCAGCCAGGTGAGTTCCCGCACGCGCAGCCGGAAGGCGAGTGGCTCCGTTCGTTGGTCGCGCAACGCGGTCAACTTCACCCGAACCAGTGGATGCTGTGACTCATATACCCCGGCGATCAATGTCGCCTGCTCTGTCATTGTTTCGCCCCTTCGGGGTGAGTGTAACTTGATTTGAACCGCAAAGACGCGAAGGACGCCGAGGACGCAAAGTTAATAGTTGTCATGCTGAGGAGCGCAGCGACGAAGCATCTCGTCGCTGGGTAACCGTCGGCGGCGAGATGCTTCGCTGCGCTCAGCATGACAATACTGATCTCTGCGTCTATGTGGTGAAATCCCGTACCCTGGGAATGATGTATGACGTGATCGTTGCAGGCGGCGGTCCCGGTGGGAGCACGGCGGCGCGGGAGGCAGCGGCGGCTGGTGCGTCGGTGCTGTTGCTGGACAAGGCGGCGTTCCCGCGTGACAAGCCCTGCGGCGGCGGCGTCAACGTGCGGGCGGCCGCGCTGCTACCGTTCGACTTAGGGCCGGTGGTCGAGCGGACCGTGACCGGCGTGCGCTTCAGCCTGCGGACCCGTGGTGATTTCACGCGACGATACGACCGGCCGCTCACCTTCATGACCCAGCGTGCCCGCCTCGACGCGTTCCTGGTCGAGCAAGCGGTTGAAGCGGGCGCCACGCTCCACGAGCGGGATGCCGTGCGCGCCGTCGAGGTAGACCGGGGCGGCGTCACTGTGCGGACCGCGCGCGATGCCTATCGGGCACGCGTCCTCGTCGGGGCGGACGGCGCGAACGGCGTCGTCGCCCGCTCCGCCGGACTCGATGGACGGCGAGACCTGGCCGTTGCCGTCGAAGGAAACATCCGCTTTGCGGTCGAACCCCCGGACGCGTGGCGATCGACGGCGGCGCTGGACCTCGGCCTGATTCCGGGCGGCTATGGCTGGCTCTTTCCCAAGGGCGACCACGTCAACATCGGCGTCGGTGGCTGGAAATACACCGGCCCGACGCTGCGCACCCACCTCGACCGCGTCACACGTCATTACGGATTCTCGCCCAACCAGCTCAGCGGACTGCGCGGCCATCATTTACCCGTCCGCCGCCGCGGCTCGCGAATTGTCAGCGGGCGCGTGGCATTGGTGGGCGATGCCGCCGGCTTGGTCGACCCGCTGTCCGGTGAAGGGATCTACGCGGCGATCGCCAGTGGGCGCGCCGCCGCGGGCCACGCGCTCGCGGCGGTCGATGGTCGTGCCGGCGATCTGAGCGGTTATGAACGCGAGATCGACCAGACGCTCGGGCCGGACCTGCGCGTGTCCTCACAGCTCCAGGATGTTTTCAATCTGGCGCCGCCGCTGTACGTCGCGCTGCTCCGCCGCAGTGACCTGCTCTGGACGTTGCTCTGCCGGATCATCCGGGGTGAAGGTGATTATGCCGGGTTCAAGCGTCGCGCCGGGCCGCTCAGCCTCGCGCTCGATGGCGCGTCCTGGCTGGTGCGTCATTCCGCGCTCGGCCGGGCCGCCGGCCGTCCGGAATGGCACGAGCCTACGGCCGCTCGCGCCCTGTAGTCGGATTTCACTATCAAGACACCACGGCGCCATGTCTCTTTCTGAGGGCTGGTCGAATCGTAAGCCCCTGGGAGCGCGGACATCCAGTCCGCATAGGTGTGGGATGACCGGCGGGCAGGATGTCCGCGCTCCCAGGGGGGCACGTCTTCTCTGGCGGTTGCAGTGATTCGTAGTTAGGTAGAGCGGCGTGTATGGAAATATGGTGTTGG
>JBFXAN010000063.1:0-34584 GCA_050184225.1 Dehalococcoidia bacterium
TTCGACGTGGGTATGGTCAACGTCTTCGATACGATGCTGGCGGCGCGGCTGCTCGGTTATCCGCGATTTGGCCTGGCCGACCTCCTTCAGCAGCACTTCAACGTCACGCTCGACAAGCGATTTCAGCGACATGATTGGGGGAGCCGCCCGATTCCATCACCGGCGCTTCGCTACGCCGGTGAAGACGTGCGCCATCTCGAACGGCTCCGCGACCTGCTCGGCGCCGAGTTGGTCGCACGTGGGCGCGACGTCGAGGCGGCCGAGGTGTTTGAGCGGGCGACCCATGTCACATCCGAAGAACGGGTCTTCGATCCCGAGGCGTTCTGGCGGATCAAGGCAGCACGCGAGCTGAGCGGACACGAGCGGGCGATTCTGCGGGAGTTGTACATCTTCCGCGACGGCCGCGCCCGCGCCCAGGATCGGCCGCCGGTGAAGGTGATGAACGACGATGCGCTCGTCGCCTTGAGCAAGCAGGCGCCCGTGGACCTGCCCGGACTGCGGCGATCGGGCCTCTCACCGCTTCAGGTCGATCGCTACGGCCACGGCCTCTTGCAGGCGATCCGGCGCGGCCGTCGCGCGGCGCCACCGCTGCCGCGACCGAGCGGCCCGCGGCCCGACCCGCGGATTGTGCTCCGCTACGATGCCCTCCGCGCCTGGCGAAAGGCGCGCGCCGCCGAGCGCGGGATCGACCCGGAGATGGTTGTCTCGAATGCGGCGTTGCGGGCGCTCTCCCGGGCGACGCCGCACACGCCGGCCGATGTGGCCGAGGTCGCCGACCTCGGCCCCTGGAAAACCGAGGCCTACGCGGCGGACATGCTCGTAGCGCTGCACGCGCCGGAACTCCACGAGTAGCCGAGTAGTCAGAAACGGGGTCAGGCCATGACGCTCGAAACACGGACGGATCGCCGCCAATCCGGCGGGATGCCGGACACCGCCGGTATCAACTTCTTCGAGGCGGATGCTAATCTCCGGTTTGTGCTCGAACAGCACCTGTCTTCGGCAGACCTGACGCTGGCGCTGCCCGTCCTGCACGAGGCCGGCGCCGTCGCGGGCGGGCGACTGGACGAGCTTGCCCGCATCGCCGACAAGAACCCGCCCTGCCTCGTTCACTACGACGCCCGCGGGCAGCGGGTGGACGAGGTCAAGTATCATCCGGCCTACCACGAGATGGAGCGGATCGCCTTCGAGCAGTTTGGGTTGACGGCGATCTCGCATCGGCCCGGCCTGTTCGGCTGGGCGGGCACCGTCCCGCACGCGGTCAAGTATGCGCTCAGCTATGTCCTGATTCAGAGTGAGTTCGGGTTATTCTGCCCGGTGAACATGACCGACTCGCTCGCGCGTGTCCTGCGCCGGTTCGCCGAACCGGAACTGCGCGAGCGCTACGTTCCCCGGTTGACCGCCACGCGCATGGACGACTTGCTGCAGGGCGCCCAGTTCATGACCGAGAAGGCGGGCGGTTCGGATGTGGGCGCCACCGAAACCAACGCCGTGTGGGACGGCACCTGGCGCCTGTACGGCGACAAGTGGTTCTGCTCGAATGTCTCCGCCGACCTGATGCTGACGCTGGCACGGCCGGAGGGCGCGCCGTCCGGAACGCGCGGGTTGGGCCTGTTTCTCGTGCCGAAGCAATGGGAGGACGGCACGCGCAACCGCCATCGGATCAACCGGCTGAAGGACAAACTCGGCACGCGGGATATGGCGTCGGGCGAGGTGACGCTCGACGGCGCGTTCGCCTATCAGGTCGGAGCGCTCGATCGTGGCTTCGTCCAGATGATGGAGATGGTCAGTTCGTCGCGGCTGTCGAACGCGATGCGGGCGGCGGCGATGACGCGCCGAGGACTGTTGGAGGCGACGGTCCATGCCGGCGGGCGGGTTGCCTTCGGCCGGACGCTGGATGAACTGCCGCTGATGCGGGAAACGTTGCTTGATCTGACGCTCGACAGCGAGAGCGCCATCGCCGCCGTGATCCATACCGGCACGGTGTACGACCGCGCTGATCGTGGGAGTAACGACGATGCGAAGCTCCTCCGGATTCTGACACCGCTGATCAAGTTGTCGATCTGCAAGCGTGCCCGCTGGTCCACGGGCGAGTCGATGGAGGTGCGGGGCGGTAACGGATACATCGAGGACTGGGTTGATCCACGCCTGCTGCGGGACGCGCACCTGGGGTCGATCTGGGAAGGATCGACCAACGTGATCGCGTTGGATGTGCTCCGCGCGATCGGCCGGGAGGGCGCTGATGTGGTGCTGGTCGGTGATATCGAACGGCGGTTACGCGGCGTCGGCGATCCTTCCGTCAGAGAACTTTCATCCATTGTCTGGTCAATGCTCGAACGACTCGGCGGCAGCATCGAGCGGGTCAACGCGCTTCCGGGCGACGAACGTGAGCTCCCGGCGCGCGACCTGGCCGAGCGGCTGTACCTGGTCTATGCGGCGTCGCTGCTGATCGAAGAGGCGGATGCCCAGGCGGCGCAGGGGAGCTACCGTAAGCTGGTGATCGCCGCCGAGTTTGTCCGGCGGCGGCTGACGTTTCAACCGGAGGGCTGGCTCGGCCCGCGGCCCGGGAGTACGCGCTGGTTCGACGCGATCCAGCGATGGGTGACCATTCCGGCCGAGGCGTCCGCGGACCTGATCAGCGCGCTGGGCGGGCGCGCAGCCGAACGCGGACGCTAGCGTTCCCCGTTGCGGCCGCTCCGAATCTGTCCATTGCGCTCCTCGGTGGAGGCCATCTCCATCGCATCGTCGACAGCGGCGGCGACCTGCTCCGCCAATTCGCCGCCGAGCTCGGAACCGGCGGTATGGACGATCAGCGCCGCGAGGGCAGCATCACCGCCGGTTTGAACGGCGACCGGCGTCACCTGAAGGACGCGCCGGCCGGCGTGCGCGGACACCCATGAATTGAGCCCCTCGGCAAGCGCCTCGGCAGCGGCGGCAGCCGTCTCGCCCGAAGCTCCAAGCCCGCTAAAGCTCAATGACTCGCACGGATAGTTCGAAAGTTCCATCCGACCTCCCGATCGATCGCGTGGCGCCGAGGCCGACGCGGCGTGGTTGCGAGATGATCGCCTCCTGTCGAATTCGGCCGATGCGGGCCACGCGCCGCCTGTATGTCAGTCCGTGAGATTTGACGACAGGGCAACGGCGATACCGGTGTCGTAGGTCTCCTCGATCTGGGCCAGCGGCAGATCGATCGCCGAGGTCAGGCGAAACCGATCGCCGCCGGTCGTGCCGAGCCGGGTTAGCGTTACGCTGTTCTCGGCGGCAATCCGGCTGAGCGCGTCGTTGTCGGCGGCGCGACAGGTGACAACGATCCGCGACTGCTGTTCGCCAAACAGTACGGCGTCGAGCCGGCCGCTGACAACGATCGACGCCGCATCCAAGCCGCGATCACCGAGCATCGCACTCTCGGCCAGGGCCACCGCCAGCCCGCCGTCGGAACAGTCATGCGCCGATCGGATCACACCCTGGCGGATGCCCTCCAGGCAGACGCGCTGGACCGCCGCCTCGCGATCGAGGTCGATGCTCGGCCGGCCGGCGATGGCACCGCGGATCGTGCGGAGGTATTCGCTCCCCGCGAGATCCTTGGCATTGCCGGTGAGTGGCGTGTCGCTGCCGCCGAGCAGCCACACGGTATCGCCGTCGGCGACAAAGCCGGCGCCGGTGTGGTAGCGGACATCGTCGATCACGCCGAGCATGCCGATCACGGGCGTGGGATAGACGGCCTCGCCGAGCGTTTCGTTGTACAGGCTGACGTTGCCCGAGATCACTGGTGTTTGCAGCGTCTCACAGGCGGCGGCGATGCCGCGGATCGCCTGCTCGAGCTGGTAGTAGATCTCCGGCTTCTCGGGATTGCCGAAGTTGAGACAGTTGGTCACCGCCATCGGCACGGCGCCGGTGCAGACGACATTGCGCGCCGCTTCGGCGACGGCGATCGCGCCGCCGGTAAATGGGTCGAGGTAGCAGAGCCGGCCGTTGCCGTCAGTGCTCGCCGCGATCGCCCGTTGCGTGCCCTTGATCCGGATCACGGCGGCATCGCCCCCCGGCGGAACGACCGTGTTCGTCAGCACCTGATGATCGTACTGTCGATAGATCCACCGGCGTGCGGCGATGTTCGGCGCGGCCAGCAGACGCAGCAGCGTCTCTTCGGCCGTCCGCGGCGGCGGGGCGACGCGGACGTTCGCCGGCTCATCCATGACCGAGGCGGTGCTGGGCCGCGCGGTGAGTCCGTCCGGCCGCCCCGGCACCGCCGGCGCGATGTAGACGTTCGGGGCTGGGGTTGTTCCGGTCGAGCGGTCACGATCCGGCTCGTCCTCGTCCGCGACATCGGCAACGGCGTCGAGGTCGTAGGCATGCAGGCCGGCCATCCACGGCGGCGGCGTGCCCTGGCGGCGGTACTGTGGCGCCTCGCTCACCACCGCCACCGGTAGGCGGGCGACGTCGACACCGTGCTCGCGGATGTGGACCAGCCCATCGTCGGTGACCTCACCGATCACGGCACAGTGCAGGTCCCACCGATCGAAGAGAGCGCGGACCCGATCCTCAAAGCCGCGGCGGGCGACGACGAGCATCCGCTCCTGCGATTCGGAGAGCATGACTTCGTAGGGGGTCATGCCGGCTTCGCGTCGTGGCACTTGATCGATGTCGATGATGATGCCGGTACCGGAACGGGCGGCGCATTCGATCGCGCTACTCGTGAGGCCGGCGGCGCCGAGGTCTTGGAGCCCGACGATCCAGTCACGGCCGCGGTCGAGCAGCTCCATGCAGGCTTCGATCAGCAGCTTTTCCATGAAGGGGTTGCCGACCTGGACCGCCGGTCGCCGCTCCTCCGACGACTCGTCCAGTTCGACACTGGCGAAGGTGGCGCCGTGGATGCCGTCGCGGCCGGTGTCGGCGCCGACCAGCATCAGCAGATTGCCGGGGCCGTCGGCACGCGCCCGGATCAGGCTGCCGTGTCGGGCAACGCCGATGCACATCGCGTTGACGAGCGGGTTCTCGGCGTATGTCGGCTCGAAGTAGGTTTCGCCGCCGATTGTCGGCAGACCGAGGGTGTTGCCGTAGCCGCCGATTCCTGCCACGACGCCGCCGAACAGATAGCGGCTGCGGGCGATCCGTTCGGCGTCGCCGGCGTCCGCCTCCGGTGCGATCGGACCGAAGCGGAGCGAGTCGAGCAGCGCGATCGGACGGGCGCCCATCGCGAAAATATCGCGGACGATGCCGCCGACGCCGGTCGCGGCGCCTTCATACGGCTCGATCGCCGAGGGATGGTTGTGTGATTCGATCTTCATCGCCACCAGCCAGCCGTCGCCGATATCGACCGCGCCGGCGTTCTCCTCGCCCGCTTTCGTCAGCACGTGCTCGGCCTGTGTCGGGAGCAGGCGGAGCAGCGGCCGTGAGTTCTTGTAACCGCAATGCTCGCTCCAGAGCGCCCCGAACATACCCAGCTCGACCTCGTTCGGCTCCCGTTCCAACCGCTCGACGATCAAGTGATACTCGTCGCGGGAGAGTGAGAGTTGGTGCAGCGTGGCGTCGTCAACCATCAGTTCACCGTCAGTGGGGCGTGTTGTCGCGAAACCGATTCGTCGGTGCGATCAGGCGGGCAGCGGCACATTGACGGCGGCCAGCATCGAACGCCAGATGAAAAGCCCATCGTCGCCGCCCATCAGCGCCTCGCTGGCGCGCTCCGGGTGGGGCATCATGCCGAGCACGTTGCGGCGCTCGTTGAGAATTCCGGCGATGTTGTCGGCGGCGCCGTTCGGGTTCGCCTCCTGGGTGATCTCACCCTGCGGCGTGGCATAGCGGAACGCGACCTGGTCGTTGCTTCGCAAACGGGCGAGCGTCTCGTCATCGGCATAGTAGCGGCCTTCGCCATGGGAGATCGGAATCCGAATCACCTGGCCCTCACGCAGTTCGTTGGTGAATGGTGAGCGGATCGTTTCGGTGCGGAGGTTGACCCACTGGCAGCGGAACTGAAGGCTCTCGTTGCGCATGAGCACGCCGGGGAGGAGGCCGGCCTCGCAGAGGATCTGGAAGCCGTTGCAGATACCGATCACCGGTTTGCCCGCGGCGGCGTGCGCGGCCACGGCATCCATCACGGGCGCAAAGCGGGCGATTGCCCCACACCGAAGATAGTCGCCGTACGAGAACCCGCCCGGAACGATGACGGCATCGAAGCCGCTGAGATCGGTGTCGCGATGCCAGACGTAGTCAGCCTCCTGGCCAAGTCCCTCGGTGATTGCGTAGTGGCAGTCGCCATCAGACCAGGTTCCCGGGAAGACGAGGACAGCGAAGCGCATGGTCAGGCCCCTCACAGTGCGGGTCGATCCGACTCTTCAAGCATGACACAACGCGCGAGGGCGTGACAGGTGGTTACGTCCGGGCGGCCCGCGACGTGACGGCGCCGGATCCGCTTTCATCGGGGTCAAGTCCGTTGACGTGGTCTATCTGGGTTGGTTCTTCGTGGCGGCTGGGTCTGGCCGCGATGGCTTGCAGGGTCTGTTCGGCGGTCATCGCCTCGGTCGACAGCAGCGCGTTCCCGAACGCCTGCAGCAGCTCGCGCAGCAGATCCGGAGACGCCTGTGCGATCTGTTGCAGGCGCCCGGGGTCGATCCTTCCAGTGGCGGTCATCGTCGTGTTCCTTCTTCGACTCGGTTGTGAGAGATCACTCGAAGGATCACGCGGTGGCCGGCGCCACTCCCGGCGACACGCTCACCGCGTTACCGATACGCCACTTTGCTGGACGCCGCTTTCATCGGAATCCGCGACTGAGGCAGGGTGTTCGCCTCCGCCATCGACGTAGTCCGTGGGCACGGCCGTCATTTCCTCCACGGATTGGTCCGGCGCCGGCCCTGTCTCCTTCGCGACGGCGGCCGGGTATTCGATGCGCGGGTGGTAGATGGCGCGGAGGCTGCTCTTGAACGAGTCGGCGATCACGCGGAGGTCGCGTAGCGTGATGTCGCAATCGTCGAACTGACCTTCGGACAAGCGCTCGGCGATCACGCTCTCGACCAGCGCGTCAATCGTCTCCTGCGAGTGGTCCTGATTCGCCCGGACCACTGCCTCGGTCGAGTCCGCCAGCATCACCAGCGCGGTTTCCTTGCTCTGGGGCCGCGGTCCCGGATAGGTGAAGTCCGCCGGATCGGCGTCGGGGTTGTCGCGCAGCGCCGTCCGGTAGAAGTATGTGACTAGCCGCGTGCCGTGATGTTCCGGAATGAACGCCCGCACCCGTTCCGGCAGGCGGTGGCGACGGGCAAGTTCCACGCCGTGCCGGACGTGCTCCTGGATGATGCGGGCGCTGGCGGTGGCGTCGAGCCGGTCATGCGGGTTTTCACCGGCGAGCTGATTCTCGATGTAGAAGGCGGGGCGGCCCATCTTGCCGATGTCGTGATAGTACGCGCCGACGCGGACCAGCAGGCTGTCCGCTCCGATGCGATCGGCGGCGCGTTCGGCCATGTTGCCGACCATGATGCTGTGATGGAATGTCCCCGGCGCCTCCTCCTGGAGCCGGCGCAGGAGCGGGGCGTTCATCTGCGCCAGTTCCATCAACTGGAGGCGGGTGGTGACGTCGAAGACCGAGCCGAGCGCCACTAGCAGGCCGACGGCGAACAGGGCAGTCAACGCTCCGGCGGCGGCGCTGTTGCCCGCCATCCACAGCAAGTCGTCCCGCTGCCGGAGGTCATCGATCGCCCAGAAGGCGGCGAGTGAGACAAACGTCGCGACGGCAACGGCAGCGCCGGCGAGGACGAAGCGGTTGAGTCGTTCGGCGCGATGAATGGCGAGGACGCCGGCGAGACCGGCGAAGAAGAACGTCGCCGTCATCTGCAGCGGTTGGCTGCCGCTGAGGCCGACAATCCCGCCGATGTCCGGGAGATAGACAGCGGTGAACGTGCTGACGATCGCCAGCACCGCCGCGATCACGATCGCGAAGGGCGCCTCGAACAGGGTGGCGACCAGGAGCGGCACGAGCGCGACCGGCAAGGCGAACGCGTAGAACCGATGTGATGAATCCGGCGTTACCAGTGGCAGGTAGAGCTTGGCCGCGAGCGTGACGGCGCCGATCAGCACCGCAACCAGCACGAGGCGGCGCATCGACGAGAACGCCACCGGCTTGAGGGCGATCAGATAGAACCCCAGCGACGCGGCGGCGAGCAGGGCGATCAGGACGACGGCGAGCACATCACCGCCGTGGATGCTCACGTTCAGCAGCCCCGCCTGCCGGAGCGCTTCAAGCTTGGCGGCGTCGATCGGCTCGCCTTCACGGACGATCACCTGATTGGGGGCATAGGTGACGGTCTGCGGTCCGACCGCCGCCGCCGCGCGGTCGCGGGCGAGCTGCGTCTCGACCTCGTCGATCCGCTGCGTGGGGACGACTAGTGGCCGCACCAGCGCCACGACGAGGTCGCCCTGTGCCGCCGTGAGACCGGCGGAGACGCGCGCCGGCACGCTGGCGCGGCGGTCTTCCATCTCCGCGTTGCTAAACGGCTCCTCGAGGATCGAGCCGAGCACACGGACAGACTCGTCCACGATCTGCCGCCAGCCTTCCGAGGAGAGATCGAGCAGGTTGCTACGCTGCGTCATCGTCAGGCTCAGGCCGGGCACCCGGCCGAGTCCGTCCTCCTTGGCGCCGCGGGTTTGCCCGGGCGCATCGCGCACGCTGCCCGCGCGATTGACCACGTCGGTGAGCCGGGCAAGCTGATCGCTCTTGACATTGACGTTGTAGGTGACAACCTCGCGCACTGAGCGGATTGCCTGGTCCTGCAACTGTGCCCGCACCGTTTCGGAGTCATAGGCCAGCGCCCGCGGCGCGCGGATCGTCTGGGCGGCGATATCTCCCTCAGAGACATCGACGGCGCTGGGCAGCACAGGGAAGAGGACGACGGTCAGCAGCGCGAAGACCAGCCCGGCAAAGGCGAGCACGCGAATGACATATGGTGATGCACCGCCGAAAGTGCGTTCGGACACGGCCCTATCATAGCAGAGGCAGCCGCACGCCTTCCGGTCGCGCGGAAGGCGGGTTGAGCGTGAGCGTAGAGCCGCTACCCACGCGGCTGCTGAACCTCGGCGAAGGCAGCAGTCTTGCTACGATTCCGTCGGTTGCAGGGCTTCCATCCCGATATGGCTGATCGCGCCCTGATAGATGCGCTCCAGCAAATTCGAGAGCGATTGAAGTTCGTCCGGGGAAAGCAGCTCGAACAAGCGCGCCTCGGTGGTGGTGCTCGGGCCAATCGTCTCGGCCAGCTTCGCCTCACCGGCTTCGGTGAGTTCGAGCCGGATCGCGCGACGATCGGGGAGGTCGCGGACGCGCCGCACCCAGCCCTGCTTCTCCATCCGGTCGATCAGCCCGGTGACGGACTGCGTCTCCTGCGTGAGGTAGTGGGCCAGCCGCGACGGCGTGATTGGCCAGGGACCGGCCTTGATCGTGGCCAGCGCCAGCGCCTGTGGTAGCGTTGCGCCGGTTGGTGCGATCGCCCGCTCGATCGCTTTGAAGAGGGTGGCATATGTGAGATATAACTGGCGCCAGGCTGCTGAAGGCTGCGGTGTAACATCCACAGACGACATTGTTATCTTTCCTCCACGGCTTCCCGTGCGAACCAGCAGGGAGACGAGATGGAAGCATTATGCACTGCGAGTTAATAGATTGCAACCCAGACTTTCAACGGTTGGGAAGGTCTGGGACCGCGCACCTGCATTGAAAGCTACCCGCAGGTTGACGGTACTCCACCACGATAAGGCGCGTACCACGAATACGCGTCAGAGCCAGTCGGTCGTTGTTCGTGTCAGAGTAGTTTCGCACACCTTTAGTATACTGCCCATATGGCACGACAGATCCGCTGGTCCGCGCTGGTGATCTTCCTCGGATTTCTGGCGCTTGGCTTCGGCGCCGGCTACTGGCAGGTCGTCCGCAGCGATGACCTTGCGAGCCGATCGGGGAATCCGCGCATCGCCGAGCTGAGCGCGCGGGAACAACGCGGCACGATCTGGTCCGCCGACAGCGTCCGGCTCGCCTGGAGCGCAACGGGCGATGACGGCCGCCGCGCTCGGATGTATGCCCTGCCATCGCTGGCGCATCTCCTCGGCTACGTCAGCCGTACGTACGGCGTCAGCGGCATCGAGGAGCAGTACAACGATCAACTCAGCGGTTCGCGGAGCGGGCAGCCGCTCGAACAACTCTGGCATGATCTCACCCGCGAGCGGCTGCCCGGCAATGATCTGGTGCTGACGATCGACACCCGTGTTCAGCAGGCCGCCGCCGAAGCGCTGGGCGACCGGCCCGGAGCGGTGGTGGCGATCGATCCGCGTACGGGTGCGGTACTGGCGATGGTGTCGTCGCCGGGCTTCGATCCCGCCACAATCGAAGAGACAGGCGAAGCCCTGCTGACCGATCCCGATGCGCCGCTGATCAATCGTGCGACCCAGGGACAGTACGCACCCGGTTCGATCTTCAAGTCGGTGACGGCAGTGGCGGCGTTGGAGTCCGGAGAGTTCCGGCCGGAGAGCACCTTCCGATGTCCCAGTGGTGTCGTCGTCCAGGGCTTTGTGATCGCCTGCGCCGGTGTACCCCCAAACGTGCGTGAGTACGACTTCGCCCACGCCTATGCGTGGTCGGTGAACGCGAACTTCGCCGAGATCGGGCTGAAGGTCGGCGCGCCGACGCTCGTCGCTCAGGCGCGCCGCTTTGGCTTCGAGGAAGAGATCCCGTTCGACCTGCCCGTGACACCGAGCCGGCTGTTGCAACCGGGCAAGGCCTTCAACGACGTGCTGCTGGCGACGACGGCGTTCGGTCAGGGTGAACTGGCGGCAACCCCGCTGCAGATGGCGCTGGTTGCGGCTGCTGTCGCCAACGATGGCACCATCATGCAGCCTTATCTTGTCCAGCAGGTGAAGGATCCGGCCGGCGAAATCTTACAGGACAAGCGCCCCCGTCGGTGGCGGGAGGTGATGCGATCGGAGACGGCGGCCACACTCCGCCGATTTATGACCACGGCCGTGCAGGAAGGGTTCGGCGGCGGCGCGGCGATCCCCGGTGTCGCCGTCGGCGGCAAGACCGGCACTGCCGAAAACGCGCCGGGGGAGCCACCACATGCGTGGTTTACCGGTATCGCACCGGTAGAGGACCCCGCGGTGGCCGTCGCCGTCGTCGTCGAGAACGCGGGTCAAGGGTCGGCGGTCGCGGCGCCGATCGCCGGCGCCGTGATGCAGGCCGCGCTTCGACGATAGGACGGCAGAGATCGACTGTGCACCACCGTATACTGAGAACATGAAGGCGCTTGCCCGGTTGGAGCGGTTTATTCAGGATCTGGTCGAACGTCCGGCGTGGTTGCTCACCGAACGACGCCTGCATCCGATCGAGATTGCGGCGGTCCTCACCCGCGCCCTCGAGACGGATGCGTTGCCGCTGGCCGACCGCGTTCTCGCACCTGATGGGTATGCGCTGCGCTTGCACCCGGATGACTTTGCCCAGCTCGGGACGGTTCGGCGGACGCTGGAACGCGAGTATGCCGAGTATCTGTCCCGCGTGGTGAAGGAGCGCGGTCTATCGGTCAACGCGCCGATTCTCGTGGTGATCGTCGAATCTGAAGGCGCGCGGCCGGGATCGATCGAGGTGACGACCCGCTTCAGTGAAAGCCAACCGGGGCGCACCATCGCGCGGGTGCGAGATCCGGCGCTGACGACCCAGGTTCCCGTACCGCGTCTGGGACCAACGATGGCACAGGCGCCGGCGGTCCTCGAAGTGTTGAACGACGAGGGTACGGTTGTGTCGCGCCTTTCGTTGAACGGCGATGCCCTGGTGATCGGCCGGCGCACGTCGAGCGGCCTCGCGCTTGCCGATGCCGAGGTTTCACGGCGACACGCACAGATCGATCAGGATACGGCGGGCTTCTCGTTGCATGACCTGGACAGTATGAACGGCACCGTCGTGAACGGGCGCCGTATCACCCGGCGGCATGTGCTCCGCGACGGCGATCTGATCGAGGTCGGACACACGCGGCTGCGCTTCGTACAGGGAGGCTAGCCACTGGACGCGTCTCCCCTGTTCTTGTTTCGGCTTGCCCTGCTGTCACTGCTCTATCTTTTTCTGATGCTCGTCATCGTGGTGGCATGGCGGGAACTTCGTCCGGCGGCGGTGGAGCGGCGCCGCCAGGCAGTGTTCGAGGTGCTGGACCCCGGCCGGGCGCCGGTTGCTCGCGGCGAGCGGATCGGTGTCGTCGGCGGCGCATCGGTCGGCCGGGCGGCGGGCAATGATGTCCGGTTCGACGAGGACAGCGTCTCATCGCGGCACGCGCTGATCAGCGTGACGGGGGGCCGCTGGTGGCTGGAAGATCTCGGCAGCACAAACGGCACCTTCGTCAACGACGCGCGGGTCACGGGACGTGCCCCCTTACGCAACGGCGATGTGGTTCAGGTCGGTCTGGTGTCGGCGCGGTTTCTCGTGCGGAGCTAGGTCCGCGGCGCCATGGCCGAGAGCCGCATCAGGATCGCCAGCATGACAAAGTTGACGAGAATGGACGACCCGCCGTAGCTGACAAATGGCATGGTGATGCCGGTGATCGGGATCAGCGAGAGATTGCCGGCGATGATGATGATGCTCTGCAAGGCAAGAATGCCGGTCAGTCCCAGTGCCAGCAGTGTGCCGAAGTCGTTCAGCTGGAGCAGCGCGATCCGCAGCCCGCGTGCCGCGAAGAGGAGGTAGAGCGCGATCAAACCGATCGCGCCGGCCACACCCAACTCTTCGGCGACGGCGGCAAAGACGAAGTCCGTGTGCACCGCCGGAATGTATTCGGGGAAGCCGCTGCCCAGTCCGGCGCCCAACATGCCGCCGTGGGCGAGCGCATACAACGACTGCGCCAGCTGGTAGCCGCCGCCGGTCGCATCGGAGAGCGGGTGCAGCCAGACATCGATCCGGACCCGAACATAGTCGAACTGGTGGTAGGCGACGAACACGTTGAGGATGACCAGTGCGACGCCGATCACGATGAAACCGATCCGGTTGGTCGCGGCGTAGAGCAGCAGCAGCGTGACACCGCCCAGCAGGAGCACAGCGCCCAGGTCGCGCTGCCAGATCAAGACGAGGAAGGTGAGCACCCAGATCACACCGAGCGGGATCAGGTAGGGAAGCGTCGGCACGCGGACGGCGCGCCAGCGTCGCGTGACCGATCCGAGGATCAGCCTGCGGTCGGCGAGATAGCCGGCGAGGAAGATCACCAGCAGCAGCTTCATCGCCTCGGTCACCTGAAAGTTGAAGCCACCCACGCCCAACCAGAGCCGCGAGCCGTTGATCTCCTGCCCGACGACCGCCGTCACGACCATCAGCGCGAGGCCGGCGCTCGCGGCGATGTACTTGTACGACCGAAGCGCGCGCGGATCGGGCAGGAACACGAGCACGCCGATCATGACAGCGATGCCGATCCCGTACCAGCTCACCTGTTTGGCGACGAAGTCCGGCTCCAGGCGGGCGACGAACAGGAGGCCGATTGCGGAGAGCATCGCCGTGATCGGCAGTAACACCTGATCGGCGTTCGGCGTTAGCAGGGTGACAGCGAGATGGGCCAGCAGAAACGCGACGCAGAAGATCGTCACCATCTGCCAGATGTCGGGCGGCGCACCGGCCTCGGAGCGTTCCAGCGCCCGCGCGCCGACGA
This sequence comes from Dehalococcoidia bacterium, assembly GCA_050184225.1. Lineage (GTDB taxonomy): Bacteria > Chloroflexota > Dehalococcoidia > CAUJGQ01 > CAUJGQ01 > JBFXAN01. The sequence goes on from JBFXAN010000063.1 coordinate 13,635, forward strand.
CCAGGAACGCGCCGGCCGGGAGGAGCAACAGCCGCTCAGCCCACCGGTGCGTGATGAGAGCGCCCGGGGAGATGCGAGAAAAGGTAAAGGCCGTCACACTGGGGAACCTCGGATTGCACCGCTCGGCAAAGCATCTGCCATACTGGAAGGAGTGTATCATCGAGGCCGCGCGGCCATGAGAGTGCCGAACGAATGAACGACCAGCCGTCCGCCCGCGCGCCCGGCACCGCGTCCCGCGGTGCGGGGGGAACCGTGATCGCCGGACGCTATGTGATTCAGCGGGTGATCGCTCGCGGCGGCATGGCGACGGTCTACCTGGCAGAGGACAACCTGCTCAACCGTCCCGTCGCGGTCAAAGTGCTTTCCGGCGACGTCGACGAGGGCGATCAGGACGCCTTTCTGCAGGAGGCGCGCGCCGTCGCGAAGCTCTCGCATCCCAACATCGTCGATGTCTATGATGCCGGCGTCGAAGGTTCGTTGCGCTACATCGTCATGCAGTATGTCCCCGGCGACACGCTCAAGGACATCATCCAGCATGAGGCTCCGCTCGACCCCCATCGTGCCGCCGAACTGACCGTTCGGCTCGCGGATGCCCTCAATTACGGTCACACACGCGGCATCGTCCACTGCGACATGAAACCGGGAAACGTGCTGCTCGGCGACCACGGCGAGCCGAAGATCGTGGATTTCGGCATCGCCCAGAGTCTCACGCAGACGGTGAAGCTGTCCGACACGGTCGCCGGTACGGTCGGCTACATCTCGCCCGAACAGGTGGAGGGCAGTGCGATCGACGGGCGCACCGATGTCTACAGCCTCGCCGCCGTTCTCTACGAGATGCTCAGCGGCACGCCGCCGTTCTCCGGCGATGACCTCCAGACGGTCGTTACCCAGAAGCTGGTCAAGACACCGGTGCGCCTGCGGGAGCGAAACCCCTTCGTTCCCGAGCAGGTTGACGAGATCGTGATGCGGGGGCTGGCCCGCGATCCGGGCACGCGCTACCCGACGGCCAAGGCGTTTGCCGACGCCCTGCGCGGCTATCTCGCCGATCAGACCGACGTGCGGACGCGGCGGTCGAGCGTACCGCCCGCCGGTATCACAGAACGAATCGCCACTCCCTCGCGGCCGGTTCGGGACGGCGCGACGGTGCCGGTGAAGAAGGAGTCGTCCGGCCGTCCGTGGCTGTTCCTGACGATTGCCGGAACCCTCCTGGCGGTCGTTGTTGCCCTGATCGTCGTCCTGGCGATCACACTGACCGGAGACAACGCCGGTGGGACCGTCGATGTACCATCGGTCACCGGGGAACGCCTGGATGCGGCCGCTGAACGGCTTCGCGATGTCGGGCTGCGGGTGCGCGATGTCGAGCTGAAATCGGATGCGGCGCCGTTGGGCACCGTGGTCAGTCAGAGCCCCGACTCGGGCGAATCACTTCGTGAAGGGGAGAGCGTGAACCTCATCGTCAGTGTGGGGAACGCCCCTCCATGAACCGTCTGCTGCCGATCGTGCTGCTTGCCTTCGCTGCCGTGCTCTTTGCCGCGTGTCGAAACGGCGATGAGTCGCCGGGTCCGCTCGGCGTCACCCAGGTGGTTCCGACCGACATCCGCGCCGGCAACGACGCGTTTCTGATGATCATCGGCAGCGGCTTCCGCGACGGCGCCTCGGTGACACTGGGCGGCAGGCCGCTCGCGCAGGTGACCTATGTCAACAACGCGCTGCTCACCGCGGTCGTGCCAGCGGGGGTGGAGGCCGGCGGCCATCCGGTGAGTGTGACGCTGCCCAACGGCGATACGGCCCGCGGCGACCTGCCCGTGACGGTGATCGCGGCCCGCCCGGAACCGACGCCCACACCTCGCCCGTCACCGACGCCGACCCCCACACCGACGCGCACCGCCATGCCCTCACCGACGCCGACCCCGGAGCCAACACCCGAACCGACGCCGCGCCCGACCGCCACGCCGACCCCGGCACCCACGCCGGCACCGACCCCGGCGCCCACGCGCACGCCCGCCCCAACACCGGCACCAACGCCGAGGCCCTCCCCGGTCTTCTCGGCGCCGCCAATACCGGGAGAACGTCCGGCGGGGACGCCCTGATTTTGTGCAGTGAACGATCACCCTGTCATCCCGAGCATCAGCGAAGGATCTCGACGGTGAGACTGTGTCCGAGGTCCTTCGCTGGTGCTCGGGATGACAGGGTGGTCAGTCGAGTGGCGTGGGTTGTGCGAGGCCCATCTCGTCCGCCAGGGTGTTGAGCGCGGTGAAGACGGACGTGTGCAGCGGGATGCCATGGGCTTCGCGTTCCCGGCGCGTCTCGAATTCGCGCTGGCCGGGGAGGAGTACCCGATCGAAACCGTCGGCCGGCGCGGCCGTGCGGAATGCCGCCTGCATGCCGTCCATCATCGCGGTGAAGTCGTTCAGTGATTGAAACGCCTCGACCTGCCAGGCGACGAAGAAATGGCCGGCTGAGCCACGCGGCAGGATGATGCTGTAGCCGACGCCGGAGAGGATGCCGCAGAAGAGATCGACCATCTGGCCGAGCGCGTAGCCCTTGTAGCTGCTGGTCGTCGGCGTGCTACCCAGCGGCGTGAGACCGCCTTCTCGATACACCGTCGGGATATCGGTGGTTGGCCGTCCTTCCCCGTCGAGCGACCAGCCCGCGGGAATGGGCTTCTGCTCACGCAACGCGATCTCGAGCTTGCCCATCGCCACGGTGGTGGTGGCCATGTCCATCAGGAACGGCTGCTCTGTGCCGGCGGGCGCGGCGACCGCGATCGGATTGGTGCCGATCATCTTCTTCCGGGCGCCCGCCGGCGCCATCCACGGACCGGCGTTGGTCATCGCCATGCCAATGCAGTTCTCTGGTACGGCCATCATTGCGTAATACCCGGCCGCGCCGAAGTGGCGGCTGTTGGTGACGGCGACGGTGCCCGACCCGACCGCCTTCGCCTTGTCGATCGCCAGCTGCATCGCCCGAAAGCCGACCAGAGGACCAAAGCCACGGTCGGCGTCTAGGAGCGCGGTGGACGGTGTCTCCCGCACCGCCCGGATCTCCGGGTTTGGGTTGACGCTGCCGCTGCGAAAGCCGGGGACGTAGCCGCCGTGGGTGGCGAGATGGGCGATCCCATGAGAGTCGATGCCCATCAGGTCGGCGTCGACGAGCACCTCGGCGCCGCGCCGCGCGTCCGCTTCCGGCATGCCGCAGCCGGTCAGTACCTGCGCCGTGAAGTCGATCAACTCAGCAGCGGTATAGTGCAGGTATTTTGCCTCGATCTCGCTGGTCTGTGACTCGGTCGGTGTGGTCATCCTCTTCGTCCCTTCCCAACGGCGGCAATCCCGCCGCTCAGAGCGCATCTTCGCCACGGATCACGGCAAAGCCTGTCATCCTGAGCGACAGCGAAGGATCTCGGAGGTCAGACAGCGTCCGAGATCCTTCGCTGTCGCTCAGGATGACATGGTGTCTTCGTCTTATTGCTCTCGATCACAGTCTCAGGCATACGACGTGCCGGCGGCTTCGGCTCGTTCCGGCGCCCTCGGCTGCGGCAGCGAGCTTTGCAGCGCCCGCAGTCCCTCGGACGTGAACTCCGGCGATTTGCAATAATTGATCAGCGCCCGCTCGCGCTCCTCGATCCGGCGCGCGGCCTCGGGGATCAGCGCGGCGATGTCGTGGGGCACGGTCATCACGCCGTGCTTGTCGGCATGGATCAGGTCGCCGGGCCGGATCGTAAGCCCGCCGATCTCGACCGGTATGCCGGCCTCCTCGACGTGGACATAGGCGTGCGAGACGATCACCGACCGGGCAAAGTAGTGAAAGCCGATCTCCTCGACCTCGTCCACATCGCGGACGCCGCCGTCGGTGATGACGCCGATGCAGCCGTGTGCCTTGAACGTGTTGCCATTAACCTCGCCCCAGAACGAGCCGACCGCCTGCGGCGAGTCGAGGTCTTTGATCACGACCACCCGCGGGCCGGGAATCGAGAGGACATGGTCGTACAGCGCCAGCACGCGGGCGCGGGCGTCCGGCGGTGGCTCGGTGGCGGCGCGGATCGTCGCCGTGACAGCGTAGCCGGCCATCACCGGAAAGTGCGGAAAGATGCACTTGATCTCGCCCGAGGCGAAGCCCTCGTTGCGCGGCCGAACGCTGAACAGCTCGACCGCATTTGAGATCGACGGCGTATTCCACGCGCGAAGCTCATCCAGCACCGAATCAGGCAATGGGTCCATGGCGTTCCTCCATACGTTCGGTCCGCCGCGATGGTACGCACCGATCGGCGCGGGGCGCAAGAAGTGACGGCGCGACGATGGCCGGTATCCGCGTGCATGACCCGCGCGATTTGCGGGCGTCGGGCCGCTTTCCGTAGGCTGGACGGTGGTGGGGAGCGAGGCGAATTTCAATGAGGACGAACGTCTTTCTTCGTCGCCGCGGCCGTCGTGATCTGTTCCGGCTGGCGGCGCTCGGCTTGGGCAGCGTGGCGATCGCGTGTGGCCGTATAGGAGGAGGCGACGACAAGCCGGACGAAGGCGCCACCTCCGAAGAGCCGGCTACGCCGAAGGCCCGCGGCCAAGACTCGGAGTCCGGCACGCCGGCGCCGGCGGCCGCGGTTGTGGCTGGCGATCCCCAGTGCCTGGTGACGAAGACACAAGGACTGTCGGCCGGATATGTTCCGGCCGACCTGACCCCGGTACCGTCCCGTATCCTCGCCGGGAACAATGTCCAACTCCGGACGCAGGCAACCGATGCAGTCGTGCGTCTGATCGACGATGCATCGCGGGAGGGACACAGTCTCTTCGTCCTCTCCGGCTTCCGTACCTATCAGGAGCAGGAGCGCATCCTCAAGGACGAGATCGCCGCGTTTGGGAAGACCGTGGCAGAGAAGCAGGTGGCGCCGCCGGGTAACAGCGAGCATCAGCTCGGCCTGGCGGTCGACGTGACCAGTGAACGGGCGCCCTATGAACTAACCGAAGCCTTTGGCACCTGGCCGGAGGGCCGCTGGCTGGCGGACAACGCCGCGCGGTTCGGATACGTGCTCAGCTACCCGCTGGGGAAGGAGTCCGTGACGGGCTACATTTACGAGCCTTGGCACATTCGGTATGTCGGCCTGCCCCTCTCCGAAGAGGTCGCCGCCTCCGGCCTCACCCTGACCGAGTTTCTGCCGAAGCACAACCTCGTCGGTCCCTGCCCGTAACACCCTTGCGTCGCTGTTTCCCGCTTAAGCTACCGAATCATGGTTCATGCGATCGCCAAGCTCTTGTCATCCTGAGCGAAGCGAAGGATCTCGGACGCAAGTTACCTCCGAGATCCTTCGCTTCGCTCAGGATGACATGGTAGTTGCGCTGCTTCTTATGCAATCATGCATTAATGTGCTCGCGGACGAATGCGCTGATCGCGCCGAAGTACTGCTCCGGTCCTCGATAGAGCAGATCGTTGTGGCCCGCCCTGGGGATGACCTCGAGGTGTTTCTGCGCTGATCCAACGCGCTGCTGGATCTCAACAGCGGTCTCAACCGGGATCAGCTCATCCCACTCTCCGTGAATGCTCAGCAGCGGCAGTGTCACCGCCTGCAGCTTCGCCTGCTGTCCTTCGAGCAGCGCGTCCCATGCGGCCGGATCGTCACCCGAACGGCTGAAGCGATTCCAGCCACGGGCGCCGGCCGTGGCCGACTCGAGGATCAGGCCGGCGAATCCTTCCGGGGCGCGTGCCGCGATCTCGATGGCAGAGAACCCGCCGAGGGACCGCCCCATCAGAAATCGGGGACCGCCCCCAGCCCGATCGACCGTCTCGTGAAAGGCATGATTGACCATGAGGGCATCGGCAAGCATGGCGCCGAAGGATGGGTGGCCGCCGCTCTGCCCGTAGCCGCGATAATCGGCGACGAAGAGCGACAGTCCATAGTGATGGTAGACCGGCGCGATCCCGTCGTAGTCGGCGACAACCTCGCCATTGCCGTGGAAAAACAGCACGGCAGGCGCGTCCGGTGCGAGTGGATGCCAGCGGCCGTGGACGGCAACACCCTCTCCGACCGGTATCATCAGATCCTCGGCACCCGCCGGCGCCGGCGACGCGTCGGGACGTGGATAAAACATCATCGACAGGATTTCCGGCCGATCGAGCAGACTGAAATCCTGCGGCGGGATGGAGACGAAATCGGTCATGTTTGTGTACCTCTGCGCTGTTCGATCTCGCGCGGCATTCTGCTGGGGACGGTATCACGGACGGGGTAGAAGAGTCGTTCGATGTATTCCAATGATGCAATCGTTGACGCACCATTGAGATGAAGTGGAGCGCCGTATATGTCTGACCGTGCCCGAGATGATCGAACACACCATGATCGCCGGAAGCGGCCGCACGTGCTCATCGTCGGCGGTGGGTTCGGCGGATTGTGGGCGGCGAAGGCGTTGAAGGACGCCGCCGTGCAGGTCACACTCGTCGATCGAAAGAACCACCACCTGTTCCAGCCGCTGCTCTATCAGGTCGCCACCGCCGGCCTCTCGCCGGGCCAGATCGCGATCCCAATCCGCCAGATCCTGCGTTCGCAGCGCAACACGCGCGTGATCCTCGGCGAGGCGGTGTCGGTGGACTCGGCGCTGCGGCGGGTCACGTTTGATTCGTTCGAACTGTCCTATGACTATCTCATCCTCGCCAGCGGCGCTCGGCACGGCTACTTCAGTCACCCGGAGTGGGAGTGGCAGGCGCCGGGATTGAAGACGATCGAGGACGCGCTCGAGATCCGCCGTCGCATTTTTCGAGCGTACGAGGAGGCCGAGCGAGAGCCGGACCCCGACGTGCGGCAGGCGCTGATGACGTTCGTCATCGTCGGTGCCGGGCCAACCGGGGTCGAGTTGGCGGGAACGCTGGCGGAGATCGCCCGGGACACGCTCACCGGCAACTTTCGCGCGATGGACCCGCGCGACTCCCGCATCATCCTGTTGGAGGGCGCGGACCGGGTGCTGCTCACCTATCCGGAGAGTCTGTCGCGAAAGGCGGCCGAGCAGCTTCGCGGCCTCGGCGTCGAGGTGCGGACAAACAAGCTCGTCACCAGGGTCACGCCGGAGGGTGTCGCGATCGGCGATGAATGGTTGCCGGCGCGGACCGTGCTTTGGGCCGCTGGCGTTGTCGCATCGCCACTCGCGGCCGGCCTCGGTGTTCCCCTGGACCGGTCGGGTCGCGTCATTGTCGAGCCGGATCTGAGCATTCCCGGACACCCCGAAGTCTTCGTAATCGGCGACCTCGCTTCATACGCCCACCAAGGCGAGCAGCCGCTGCCCGGCACCGCTCCCGTGGCGATGCAGGAAGGCGCGTTCGCGGCGAAGATGATCACGGCTGACCTGACCGCCGCGCCGCGCCGGCAGTTCCATTATGTCCATCGCGGCAGCATGGCGACGATCGGCCGCGCGGCGGGCGTGGCCGACTTCGGCCGGTTGCGGCTCTCCGGCTTCATCGCCTGGCTCGCCTGGTTGTTCGTGCACCTCTGGTTCCTGATCGGCTTCCAGAACCGGCTGCTGGTCCTCATGCAATGGGCATGGGCGTATCTAACCTTCCAGCGCGGTGCCCGGTTGATCACCGGAACATTCCGCCCGGCCGTCCCACCACCTTCGGACGAGCTTGACACGAGCGTTCAAGCGTCGGCGACTCGCACGGAACTCCGCTGACGCCAACCCATACAGCGATATATCTATGAACCCACCCCGACCCTCACCGGCTTGTCGCCGTGACGGTCGGAGTGTCGTCGAACTGGTTGGTAGTGGTTCGGGTGTTGAAGGCTATCGTCGAGCAGTAATTGAGTCAGCGGTTACTGGCGGGAGAAGGTGGATTGTCTCGTCTGGAAAGACTGCGTTGATCTCAAGATGTCCGCCTAGGGCCGCGACGTACCGTCCGAGCGTTGAGAGATAGATATCCCTTTCGTGCTCAATCCGCCAGACATTCGCTTGTGACGTGCCGAGTGAACCCGCAATCCCAGTCTGCGTCGCGCCCCGATGTTCGCGTAACGCGCCCAGTGCCAAGGAGTCTTCTATGGCGCGCTTCTCTTCGTCGACTTGCGCGCGCCGATTTGGATCCTCGTTGATGTGCTTGACAAGGTCGCGGAACTTCTTGGCCACTAGTTCCCTCCTTCCGTCGCTATCTCTCTGAGATGTGCATCATAGAGTGCGTCAGCGAGCGGGATCATCTCCCCGTACCACTCCTGCCAACGGTCGGTCTTGTCGCCGCCGATGAGCAGGATTGCAATTCGCCGCGGATCGAATGCAAAGAGGATGCGGATATTCCCACCACGCGGCCGCAGTTCCTTCATGTTGGCGTGACGCGATCCGCGGATCGTATCAACCATAGGGCGGCCGAGCCCGGGTCCGCGCGTTTCCAGGAACTCCACCGCTGCGAGTACCGACTGCTCTTCGCGCTCGGAGAGCGTGCCCCACCACGCAAAGAACTCATCTGTGTACTCAACGTCCCAGGTCACGAGGTGATTATAATGTATGGGTTTTAGAAGTCAACGGATAGGAAGGAGTCCGCGTGCCTCGTCAATGCGATCGAGTAGCCAGTAGGTCAACGGCGCGCGCCACGCCATTAGCTGTTCGAGCGACGCTCCCCATCGTCGCTCTTCGTACGCGCGTGCCTGGGCGTCGAGCATAGCCAGCAACGTGGGCGCGATGAAGACGGTGCGGAGCGCAACCGCAATTGTATAGCCCAACCGCACCAGATGCTCTGGGCCACGCCATCCGTCCTCGACCAACCCATACATATACCCGTCGAACACCATTTCCGCCTGCTGCGGGAGCCAGGTAACGTCTTCTTCAAGCCGGAAGAAGGGAGGCGGAACGAGCAATGAGAGGTCTTCGCCGAGCGCACCGATGCCGGCAGATGCCCAATCGATCGCTACCGTTTGACGCCGACCATTGGACCCATCCAACAGAAACAAGTTGTGGCGACTGATGTCGAAATGGCACAAGGTCTGCGGTAAACGATCGAGAGCATTGAGATAGAGATCGCGCTCTTGCCATACACGGACCAGTCGATGGAGGTGAGATTCGGCGAAATAGCGACGCACGCGTGGATGCTGCCACGTTTCCGGTCGAGCGAGCAGGTCCAGAGTCCCCGCTCCTCGGATGCTCGCCAATGACCGCAGGCACCCACGATGAAGCCAACGATGCGACGCGAGTGGCCGCCCGGCATGATGCGCGCTGAACCGACCCAAATCCTTGGCGGCGCGCCCGTAGTCCGCCGTATCCCAGCGTTCGTGGCGTTCGCCGGAAAGGTCCTCCAGCCAGATCACTGCGGCCTCATCAGCGTGCTCAGAGATGCCGTAGCATCGCGCGGCTCGCATACCGCTCTGCGGGTCATCGAACAATCCGGACTGATACGCGAGAATCTCGCGTCGCCAGTACGACAATCCGCGAGGGTTGTCGTACTGGCCCGAATCGCTGTCGTTCGCAGCCGGGTGGCTTCGATGCGGCGCGCGGACGATCTTTGCCACCAGTGACCAAGGGATGGTGACAACTCCATCGCGTGCAATTCCTGCGACGTGATAGATACCGCCCGAAATGGGATTGATGGCGGCGTACTCAAGCCGACGCACACTGAAGCTTTGCACCGTGGCCGTTGGCCGAACGAGCATCCGTCGGACGATTGGAGCCAGTGACGCGCCATCGAGCGGGGGCAATGGTTCGTCGGTATGCTTCACCAATCCTCCGGACCAGTGAATGGATTACTCTGGAACGACGGCGGCGGGGGCGATCGATCGCCCCCGCCGCGCTCAGTTCGCGTATCGCTGCTGGCTACGCGCTCATGTTCTCAATGATCGTCGAGATGCCCATGCCGGCGCCGATGCACTGCGTACCGAGGCCGTACTTCGAGTTGCTGCGGCGCAGCTCATGCGCGACGGTGAGGACGAGCCGCGCGCCGGTGGCGCCGAGTGGATGGCCGATCGCGATCGAGCCGCCGTTGACGTTGACGCGGTCCACTGGGATGCCCAGTTCCTTGCAGGATGGGATCACCTGGGCGGCGAACGCCTCGTTGAACTCGACGCGGTCGATCTGGTCCGGGGTCAGGCCGGCGTGCTTCAGCGCCTTCTTCGTGGACGGCACCGGGCCGAGGCCCATCACCTGCGGCTTCACGCCGCTGATGCCGTAGCCGACGATCCGCGCCAGCGGCTCCAGGCCCAGCTCAGCCGCCTTCTCCTCGCTCATCAGGAGCACGGCGGAGATACCGTCGTTGGTCGGGCAGGAGTTGCCGGCGGTGATCACCAGTTCCTTGTTGCCGTAGGAGACGATGCCGTTGACCGTCTTCAGCTGCGAGAGCGTCTCGATATTGGTGCCGGCGCGGATGCACTCGTCACGGTCGAAGACGACGGTCTTGCCGCGCTCGTCGGCAACCCAGTTGCCCTGGTCATCGAAGACGGGAAGCTCGATCTCGAGCGGGATCACCTCGTCCTTGTAGATGCCCTTCTCGTATGCCTCCGCCGCCTTCTTGTGCGAGAGGACGGAGAACTCGTCCATCTCCTCGCGGGAGAGGTTGTAGACCTCCGCGACGTTCTGCGCGGTCTGGGTCATCGACGTCACGGGGGGCGCATCGAGGATGTAATCGGGGAAGGCGACGGAGAAGTTCTGGAAATGATCGGGCGCGAGGTTGCGCTGCGCCTCAGACATCTTCATCCGCTGCGGGTTGAACTCGGTGATGCGGTTCTTCTCAAACGGCGGCCGTCCGCCACCGAGACCGCGGCCCATGCGCTCGATGCCGATGGCGATACCACAGTCGGTCGCGCCGACCTGGATCGACTGGGCGACGCGGTGCAGCGTCTCCATGCTCGAGCCGCACTGGCGGTTCGTGTCAAAAGCGGAAACCTCATGCGGTAGGCCGGCGAGATGCGCGACCGTATCGGCGCCAATGCCGGCCAGTTCGCCCGCACCACCGACGTTGCCGAGGCCGATGTCCTCGATCATCGCGTCCGTGACCTTGGGGTTGCGGTCGAGTAGCGCCCGAATGATCTTTGCGCCCGTATCGTCCAACCGGGTGCCGACCAGTGAGCCGCGGCCACCGCGCCCAAACGCCGAGCGGCAGCCATCAACGATGACGACGTTCCGAAGTTGCATGATCTCCTCTCTTCTCTCCGCAGTCTGCGAAGCCCTCCGGTAGCAACCGGCGATCCCATGGAACTCACGCGCAGTATATCGCACCGATACGTCAAGTACAGGCCCCGGCCCTGGGAGCGCGGGCATCTTGTCCGCCAGGTGTTTTCGGCAGGTTGCGGACAGGATGTCCGCGCGCTCAGGGCGTGATGAAGCCTTTGTCTGAGAAGCGGGCACACGCCGCCGCTCCAGCCCGTATACTGGTAAGACCCCACGCACGTTCAATTGCGTCCATCCGCGATTGGACTCGACCGAGGCTGTACCTCCCAACGTCGGCCGTGTCACTCACCCGCGGGAATGGCCTCCAAGCCTGAGAAAATGGACGATACGCGCATGGGTGTTGCTATCCTGTCCGTGTTTGTGACTGCCGGCATGGCGCCGACGATTCACCGGATCGGACGTGGACGGACGGGCTGGCTGCTGGCGCTGCTGCCGGCGTGTCTCGCGGTCTACTTTGCGAGCTTCGGCGGGCGGATCGCGGACGGGGATACCGTCTCGCTGTCGTACGGCTGGATACCGAGCCTCGGCGTCTCGCTCTCCTTCTACCTCGACGGCCTCAGCCTCCTCTTCGCGCTGCTGATCACGGGGATCGGCGCCCTGATCTTGATCTATGCCGGCGGCTACATGGCCGGCCGGGCCGATCTCGGTCTGTTCTACGCTTACCTGCTGCTCTTCATGGGGTCGATGCTCGGGTTGGTGCTGGCCGACAACGTCATCACCCTCTTCGTCTTCTGGGAGTTGACGAGCATCAGCTCGTACCTGTTGATCGGCTTCGACCACGAGCGGGCCGAGTCCCGCGCGGCGGCGCTCCAGGCGCTGCTGGTGACGAACGCCGGTGGCCTGGCGATGCTGGCAGGGTTAATCCTGCTCAGCCAGGTGGGCGGCTCGCCGGAGATCTCAATCCTGCGGACTCAGGGCGAGGCGATCCGCGCGGATGACCTCTACCTGCCGATCCTGCTCCTGGTCCTGGCGGGGGCGTTCACCAAGTCGGCGCAGTTTCCCTTTCACTTCTGGTTGCCGGGCGCGATGGCCGCACCAACGCCGGTCAGCGCCTACCTCCATTCCGCCACGATGGTAAAAGCGGGCGTCTATCTGCTCGCCCGCATGAGCCCGATCCTCGGCGGTACCGACACCTGGACCGTCCTCGTGACGGCGACGGGGGCGGTCACGATGCTCGTCGGCGGCCTGGTGGCGCTCTATCAGACCGATCTGAAGCGCATCCTCGCCTACTCCACCGTCAGCGCCCTGGGGACGCTGGTCCTGTTGCTGGGCCTGGGCACATCCGTCGCCGTGACCGGGGCGATCGTCTTCCTGCTGGCACATGCGCTCTACAAAGGCGCCTTGTTCATGGTCGCGGGTTCAGTCGACCACGAGGCCGGCACGCGTGACGTGGACCGGCTCGGCGGGTTGCGCCGGGCGATGCCGGTGACGTCGGCGGCGGCGGCGCTGGCGGCCGTGTCCATGGCCGGGTTCGGTCCCGTGTTCAGCTTCATCGGCAAGGAGTTGCTCAACGAGGCGGTCCTGGAAACAGAGACGGCCCGCGTGCTGCTCGTGCTCGCCGTCGTCCTCGCCAGCGCGCTGTTCGTCGCGGTCGCGGGCATCACCGGCGTGCGTCCGTTCGTCGGGGTGGCGCCGGCGCTGCCGAAACAGGCGCACGAAGCGCCCGCCGGCATGTGGTTTGGTCCGGCGCTTCTGGCGGTCCTCGGCGTGGTGCTGGGGCTGGTGCCGGAGGTGGCCGAGCGCACCCTCGTTATCCCGGCGGCTGATGCCGTCCTCGGTGCCCCGGCGGGGCTGCATCTCGCCCTCTGGCATGGGCTCAATCCGGCGCTTGCGGTCAGTGTCGTGTCGGTGGTCGCCGGCGCCGGGCTCTATCTCGGCTGGCCGGCGCTCCGCCGCGCGACGCCGTGGATGGCGGCTGCTCTCTCCTGGGGACCAGCCCGGATCTACACATTGGCGCTAAGGTCGGTTCAGAGGTTTGCCCGTGTGCAGACCGTCATGCTGCAGAACGGCCGTCTGCGCGTCTATCTGATGGTCACGATTGCGACGGCGATCGGGCTCGGCGCCTTCACGATCATCAGCAAAGACGCGCTCCAGCGACCGGGAAGCTGGACCGATGTACGCGCCTACCAGGTGGGTCTGGTGGTGGTGATGCTGCTGGCGGCCCTGTACGCGACGGCCTCAACCTCGCGGCTGGCCGCGGTCGCATCGCTGAGCGTCGTCGGCTACGGCGTCGCGCTGATCTACATTTGGTTCGGCGCACCCGACCTGGCCATGACCCAGTTCATGGTCGAGACGCTGACTGTCATCCTGTTCGTGCTGGTTTTCTACCACCTGCCGAGGCTCCGCAGCCTGTCAGGTAGAGTCTCCCGCGCGCGAGACATCGTGATCGCGCTGGCGGCGGGCGGGTTCATGACCGCCCTCGTGCTGGCGGCCTCGGCCGGCCGGGGCGAGTCGGAGCTTGCATCCTACTACGCCGAGGAGAGCGTGCCGGGCGGGCACGGCCAGAACGTGGTCAACGTTATTCTCGTGGACTTCCGCGCGCTCGACACGCTCGGCGAGATCACCGTCCTCTCGGTCGCGGCCTTCGGAGTGTTTGCCCTCCTGCGGCTGCGGCCACGGACGAGAGACCGGCGTACGCGGCGGATCGTCGGCTCGGCAGGTGCCCGCGATCGCGACCGATCGCGTTCTGAATCGCCTGCCCCCGAATGGGAACGAGCGCCCGACATGCGAGGTGATGAGGTTTGACATCCCTGATCTTGCGCACGTCGGCCCGGCTCTTGTTCACGCTGCTGCTGCTCTTTGCCTTCTTCCTGCTGCTGCGCGGGCACAACGCGCCCGGGGGCGGTTTCGTCGGCGGACTGGTTGCGGCGGCGGCGTTCACGCTGTTTTCGATCGCCGATGGTCCGGCCGCCGCCCGCCACGCGCTCCGGATCGATCCGCGGACGTTGATCGCCGCTGGTCTGCTCGTCGCCATCGCCAGCGGGGTGATTGCGTTTCTCGACCGAGAGCCGATCCTGACCGCGCAATGGGGTACGGTGCGGCTCCTGGGCCTGCCCGAAACCACCGTCGGGACACCCCTGCTGTTCGACCTTGGCGTGTTCATGGTCGTGCTCGGCGTGACGCTGACCATCATTCTGACCCTGGCGGAGGAGTGAGATGGAGACCGTGCTCGCCTTCGTCATCGGCGGTTTGTACGCGGCCGGCATCTACTTGATGCTACGGCGCAGCCTGGCGCAGGTGATTCTCGGAATCAGCCTGCTGACCAACGCCGCCAATCTTCTGATCTTCACCGTGGGTGGGCTGACCCCCGGCCGGCCGCCGCTCGTTGCCGATGGCGCGGAGGAGTTGACCGGGACATACGCCGACCCGGTGCCGCAGGCCCTGATCCTCACGGCGATCGTGATCGGCTTTGGTGTCCTCGCCTTCCTGCTCGCGCTCGCCTATCGCACCTTTCAGACCGTCGGCAGCGATGACCTCGACGATATGCAGTCCACCGACCAACTCATGGCTCCGGCCGATGAGCTTGAAGACGACCTGGCGCCCACCGACCTCACACACGACCCGTCGCGCGCGGCGCCGGCGATGGGGAATTAGGCGGAGAGCAGCGATGAACCTCTGGCTGATCCTGCCGCTGGTAATTCCACTCGGTGTAGCGGCGCTCGCCTTCCTGCTCAGGCAGTGGCAGGCGGCACAGCGGGTGCTGGGTTTGGTTGGCGCGGTGCTCCTGCTCCTCGCCGGCCTCGGCCTGTTTGTCTCCGTCTGGCGGGACGGCATTCAAGCCGCCCACATCGGCAACTGGCCGGCGCCGTTCGACATCACCCTGGTCGCGGACCTCTTTTCCGCGGCGATGGTCGTGCTCGCCGGCGCGACCGGCGTGGCAGTAGTCGTCTACTCGCTCGTCACGATCGATCGACGGCGGGAGTCGTTTGGATACTATCCGCTCCTCTTGATCCTGCTGATGGGTGTCTGCGGGGCATTCCTCACCGGCGACATTTTCAACCTCTATGTCTGGTTCGAAGTGATGCTGATCGCGTCCTTCGTACTGCTGGCGCTCGGCGGCGAACGCGCCCAGATGGAGGGCGCGATCAAGTACGTGACGCTCAACTTGATCGCCTCGGCGTTTTTCTTGGTGGCCGTTGGCGTGCTCTATGCGATCGCGGGCACGCTGAATATGGCCGATCTCGCCGTGAAGCTGCGCGGTGACGTCGGCAACCCGGGGCTGGTCACAACGGTCGCGATGCTGTTTCTCGTCGCGTTTGGCATCAAAGCGGCGGTCTTTCCCCTCTACTTCTGGCTGCCTGCCTCGTATCACACGCCGCCGGCGGCGGTGTCGGCAATCTTCGCCGGCCTGCTCACCAAGGTCGGCGTGTACGCACTGATCCGCATGTTCACGCTGATCTTCGTGCAGGACGTCGGTTACACGCACACGCTGATCCTCTACATCGCCGCCCTGACGATGATCAGCGGCGTGCTCGGCGCGATCGCCCAGGTCGAAATCCGGCGCGTGCTCTCGTTTCAAGTCATTAGCACGATCGGCTACATGCTCATGGGCCTGGGCATCCTCACCCCGCTGGCGCTGGCCGGCTCGGTGTTCTACATCGTTCAGGACGTTGCCGTAAAGACGAACCTCTTCTTGATCAGCGGTGTGATTCAACGACTCCGCCATACCGAGTCATTGCCTCGCTTGGGCGGTCTCTACGAGAGCGCGCCCATGCTGGCGGTGCTGTTTTTCATTCCCGCGATGTCGCTCGCCGGCATCCCGCCGCTCTCCGGTTTCTTCGCGAAGGTAGCGCTGGTGCAGGCGGGGTTGGTGACCGAGCACTATGCGATCGTCGCCGTTGCGCTGCTCGTGAGCACGCTCACCCTGCTATCCATGGTAAAGGTCTGGGCAGCGGCCTTCTGGAAGGCGCCTCCTGCCGAAACCGAGCGGCACGGCGTCGGCCTTGCTACGCTCGCGCCGGTCAGACGCTGGGGAATGCTGGCGCCGATCGCCGCGTTGACCGTCGCCACCGTGATCGTTGGTATTGCGGCGGAGCCGGTTTTCACGATGTCACAGCGGGCGGCCGATCAGTTGCTGGACCCCACGGGCTATATCGAGGCGGTGCTGGGAGTACGCGTATGACCGGATTCTTATGGAACATCCTGCTGGCCGTGGTCTGGGCGGCGGTCACCGGCAACTTCTCGCCAGAGAACCTGGTGTTTGGATTCGTCGTCGGGTTCCTGGTGCTGTTCTTCGCCCGTCGGGTGATCGGCACCGCCAACTACGGGCCGCGCATGGTCCAGGCGCTGGGCCTCGCCGCCTTCTTCCTCCGAGAGCTGGTCCGGTCGAACGTGCGGGTCGCCTACGATGTGTTGCGGCCCAACCTCAGGCTGCGGCCGGGCGTGATCGCCATCCCGCTCGACGCGTACACCGACGCGGAGATTGTGCTCCTGGCGAACCTGATCACCGTCACCCCCGGCTCGCTCAGCCTCGACGTGTCGGCGGACCGACAGACCCTCTATCTCCACGTCATGCACTTCGATGACCCGGAGGAAGTGCGGCGCAGCGTCAAAGAAGGCTACGAACGGCGAATCCTGACGGTGACACGATGAATTGGGATGGATTACTCAGCGTCATTCAACCGATGAACATCGTCTATGCGATGCTCACCATCGCATTACTCCTCGCCTTCGCCCGGCTCGCGCGCGGTCCGAGCCTGCCGGACCGGGTGGTGGCGCTCGACCTGATCACCGTGATCACGGTCGGTTTCATCGCCGCGTATGCGATCGATGTCGAACAGCGCGTCTTTCTCGACGCGGCTATCGTCGTAGCGCTGATCGCCTTCCTCGGCACGGTCGCGTTCGCCCGATACGTCGAGCGGGGGGCCGAAAATGAATGAGATTGTGAGCACTCTCCTGTTGCTGGTTGGCGCGGCGTTTCTGCTGCTGGCGGCGCTCGGTATCGTACGCATGCCCGATCTGTTCACACGGATGTCGGCGGCAACCAAGGGGACGACACTCGGCGTCGGGTGCATGCTGCTGGCGGTCGGGGTCTACTTCCCCGGCATCGGCATCACGACCCGTTCGCTCGCCGCGATCGCCTTCTTCTTCGTGACGGCGCCGGTGGCCGCGCACATGATCGGCCGGGCCGCGTACTTCGTCGGCGTACCGCTCTGGGAGGGAACGGCGCGCGATGAGTTGCGCGGGCGCTACGACCCACAGACGCATGAGCTCGAGCGGGGTGCACCGGAGGAGCCCACCGTGCGGGCGCGACGCTGGCCCGGCCCGCCCAGCGTGGTCCGTGTCCTCCGCCGCTCGCTACGGTCTCGCCCGAACGACGAGCCCGACGAGTAGCGGCCCCATCTCATGGTCATGCTTTATTCGATGATGAGGTGCCCATGCATCTCGATCGGGTGGACGTCGCACTGGAACGCATAGGTGCCGGGCTCCGCCACCGTGAAGCGGACCGTTTCCATCTGTCCGCTCTGGACGAGCGGGGTGGCGATCGATCTGCCGTCCACATCCTCGACGCCGAGCACGTGCCAGCTGTGGAGTGCCGCGCTGGTGTTGACCAATGTCAACCCGTATGTTTGGCTGGCCTCAGCGCGGAGGATTGCGGCACCGAAGGCGGTATCGCGTGCGAGGAGGATGTTTGTCGTGCCGGCGCCGGGACCGAGCACGCGCTCCTCACTCGTAGGCGTGGGTGTGACGATGAGGACCGTCTGCCCGCTGCTCTCGGCTCGGACGCGCTCGCACGGACTCCCGCTGCACTGTAGGCGGCGCGTGTCAACGCTGATTCTTCCCGCATCTGTTACTTCGACCGGGAAGCGGTCGAGGTCCCGCGGGGCAGGGCCAAAGAGGTACCGGCGGGTCGAATCCCACTTCGACCCGCCGCATGGCTCTACCCACAGGCCGGTTGCCTCGATCGGCTCGAACGGCCCTTCGGGATTTGGTGTAGCGAGTTCGTCACCGGGTGGGAGTCCGATGGGCCGTAATGCACTGAACGTCGCGTCCGGCTCCCAGCGGATGCGACACCCGCGCACATGGCCGAAGTAGCCGGGCGGATAGGCATAGAGCGCCACGAACTCACCGCTCTCCAGGGCCATGAGATAGAAGTCGTCGAGAGCGAAGGAGATCGGCATGTTGGGCTGGTACGCCGCCGGCGGACCGGCTTCCACGATCCGGCTGGGTGCATCGTCCCGCGATTGAAAGAACCACGCGGCAGACACCATCAGCATGCCGGCGATGACACCGACGAGGAGGATGGACACCCAGGAGCGTACACCAAACAGGGACGTGCCTCGCATACCGCAATCGTAGGCCATGGGCCGCGCGGGCGCCTCGCGCTCTCGCCGTTCGTGAACGACTGCCGTCCGGCACCGCTCTGAACCGGCGTGCCGGACGGCATCCTTCAATTGGCTGGCAGGTTATGTGGCCGGGTCAGCGCGGTGTGCTCTCGCCCGTCGGGACATCGTAGGTCCAGTCCGGCTGCTTCGACGCGTAGGTTTCGTCGTAGCGGAACCCCTGGCCGGGAACGTAGTCCGTCATCTTCGGCAGGATGCGGTCGTGCCGCAGCGGGCAGCGGCCGGCCAGATGGGCCTGAAAGTCTTCGGGAAATGCGTTGAGGATGCTGGCGGTCACGACTGATTGTGACGTCGCCAGAAAGCAGCGGGCGCTGTTCGTTACCCAGGTCGTCGCCGCATAGATCTCGTCGAGATCACTCGGCTCCGCTGCGCCCGCCAGCAGCCGATCCAACCGCTCGCTGATCGTGCGGCCGCCGAGCTTGCAGGGCGGGCACTGATTGCAGGATTCGACGAAGAGGAAGCGCGCGAAGATCGCGGCCATCTGTGCCATGCAGATGTCGTCGGCGTAGACGATGAAGCCGCCGGAGCCGAGCGCCACTCCCGCCCGACGCATTGCATCGAAGTCCAGCGGCGTATCGAGCAGGTCGGGCGTGATGACGGCGTTGGCAAGTCCGGGGAACACCGCCTTCACCCGGCGGCCGGGTGGCGGTCCGCCGGCCACCCCCTCGATCAGGTCACGCAGACTGAGGCCGAGCGGCCGCTCGGCGACAACCGGACGCTGGATATCGCCCGACACCGTGAACACCATCGTCCCCGGCGTGTTCGCCGTACCGAAACGCCGGAACCAGTCCGCACCGTGGCGGAGGATCGATGGTACATGTGCGAGCGTCTCGACATTGTTGACGACCGTGGGGTTGTTCTGTCCGGGCGGGCCGCCGTAGGCGCCGGTGAAGAGGCCGTGGATATACGGCGGAAACACCCGCGGCAGTGGCAGGCCGCCCTCCACCACCTCCAACAGCGCTTTCTCCTCACCAAACAGATACTCATCGGGGCCGAGCACGATCTCGATCGCATCGCCGACAAGCCCTGCGCCGCGCATCTCGTCGAGTGCCCGCCGCACCGCGGCGATCTCTTGCTCGAACAACCGCTTCACACAGAGGTATGCGGTTCGGGCGCCTAGCACATGGGCAGCGATCGCCAACCCTTCGACCACCTGGTATGGGTTGAGGCGGAGCAGCCAGCGATCCTTGAAGGTGCCCGGCTCGCCCTCGGCCCCATTGCAGCAGACATATCGAACCGCCGCGGGATCGCGCTGCACTCCCTGCCACTTGACCGCCGTCGGGAAACCGGCGCCGCCCCGACCGCGCAGTCCCGCGCGGCGTACCTCGTCGATCACCGCGGC
This sequence comes from Dehalococcoidia bacterium, assembly GCA_050184225.1. Lineage (GTDB taxonomy): Bacteria > Chloroflexota > Dehalococcoidia > CAUJGQ01 > CAUJGQ01 > JBFXAN01. The sequence continues at coordinate 33,431 of JBFXAN010000063.1, forward strand.
GGGTTCCATGCTGACCACCCGCGCGAGCGCTTCACCACCACCGCGCGCCCGGTACGCCTCCAGCGAATCAACCGGCGTTTCGTCGGGAAGTAGGATCTGTTGCGTCTGATGCTCCTCCATCATCTGCCACTCCATTCCACCATCGGAGCGCCGCCACTACCGCTACTGCTTCGGACTGAACGTCTAGCGCAACCTGCACCTACCTAATAGCGAACCCGCGCGCCGATACCGTCGTGGACCATGAGCCGCACGCCGGCGTCGCCGGACACCGTTTCGATGCGCGCGCCCTGATCCAGCGCTCGGTCGACCACATGTTCGCGGAGATCAGGCACCGCCGCCGGCTGCCCGCCGCAGTGCGGGCACGGATCAAGCCCCGCGACCAGCCAGCCGCAAGCGGGACATTCCCCGCCGGTCGCATCAAATCCCTCCGCGATGATCAGGTGATGGATCCGCCCCTCGTTCAAGGCTTCCAGGGTAGGATGCAGGCCGAGCGCCGCTCGCTGCGGTGTTGCCGATTCGATCAGCTCATCGACCAGCGCCACCTCGGCGGCTCGTTCGATCTCCGCCGCCGCCTGGAGCGCCGCCGCCAGCACCTCCGCGTCGGACGCGGCCATGCTCATGGAGATGGCGCCGGCCAGCCGGGTGCGGAGCGGCCGCGGGAGCGCGTTTTGCAGCACCGATTGTGACTCCTCAGGCCCGCCCAGGAGCAGCCGATCGAACGGATGCTGCCGGAGCAGTTCGACGGCGGCGTGGGCGGTCCGCCGGGCATGGCTGAGGATTTGATTCCTATGGCTGCCCGCATAATTTCCGGCGATGCCCGCGACGTTCCGCTTGCCTGGGTCGGCGCTCTCGAACTGCTCGGATGTCTCGATGCTACCGAGGAAGATGGTGAACAGCCGCGCGCGGCGCTGGTCGCTGAGCACGACCGCCACCCGCTCATGATCGTCGAGCACCATCTCGAGGGTGGCCAGCGCCGGCAGGGGATCCCAGACGACCTCCAGGCCCGGCCGCGCTGGCAGTGGAACCGCGAAGAGGTATTCTGGCTGAGCGGCGGCGAAGATCGCCAGTCCGGGATGGCGCGGTTCAATCGTATCGCTCAGGTACTGCTCGATCCGGCCGGTGGCGGCCTCGAATGCGTTCCGCTCGTCGCGTCC
>JBFXAN010000064.1:0-33500 GCA_050184225.1 Dehalococcoidia bacterium
GCCGTGGCGGTCTACGGGACCGACGACGGCGATTACCGCGCGGCGCGGGCCGCCTACCTCGGTCACTTCGCGGAGTACGACGCCTTCGAGCCGCTGGAGGGAGTGCGCGCGCTGGAGGAAAGGATCCACGTGGCGGGGCGTGAGGTGACGTTCCACGTCTATCCCGGCACCGGCCACTGGTTCGTCGAGCCCAACCGGCCGGAGTATGACGCCACCGCAGCTGATCTCGTCTGGAACCGCACGCTGGAGTTTCTCAAGGCGCGACTCGTGTGAGCGACTCCTCATTACCACGGGTTCTGGCATACCAGAGCGAGGGGATACGAGCGGGCACGCATGGTCGCTAGAGCAAGGCGCCCCGCCTCACATGATCCCATAGCCCATGATCGACTTCGGGCAGATCCGGCACGCCGAAGCGGGCGAGGATATGCAGCACCTCGGTGCGATGTTCCCCGTCGTGGAGAATGTTGTGGAGCACCGCACCGCCGAACGTCATGCGCTCGCCTCCATCCGATATCCTCCACTCCGTCGAAGGCACGTCAATCAGGTTTGGCTGTGTTCGATTACCCAGTGCCGGGCCGGGTCGCCGGTCGGCGGGAACGGCTGCGCGACACTCGTCTACGGTACCGGCTCAGCGCGAGCTGATTCGGACGCGGCCTTCTCGACGATGCGGGCCGCATCTTCTTGGAGCAGCAATCGCTGTTTCACCATATCTTGTGCGGCGTGCTTGATGGCGTGGATGTACTCGTCACGCGTTGGGTAGCGTTGCTCGATTGAGGGTCGGGGGTCGGCGGTGGTGCGGCGATCGGATTCGGTGCGGGGGAAGGGGAGGTAGCTGCCGACGATGCTGGCAGGGGCGCGTTCGGCAGAGCCGATTGGGCGGCGGTTCCAGCCGGTGTATGTGGCGAGGGGGACGGCGAGTTGGGGCATGCGGATGCCGGCGAGTTCGTTGCCGTCGGCGTCGACAGCGGGGACGAGGATGGTGTATTCGCGTGTGCGGTCTTCGATGGGTGGCTCGACTGCGTAGATGCCGCGGGCGGCGTCGGGGCCGTGGTCCTGGACGAAGAGGCGGTTGGGGTCGGCCGGCGGGACAACGCCGGGGATGGCGGGGAACTGGTCGCGGACCTGGGCGGCGGTGACGAGGGTGCCGTCGGCGCGGCGGGGGATGCGGCTGTCGGGGGGTGGTGTGCCGTGTGTGGCCCAGGCGTCGAGGGCGTCGAGCAGGGCGCGGAGGAGGGGGGCGGTGTCCATCGGGTTGGAGAGGTGCTGGTGGGGGCCGGATTCGGGCGCGCCGTTGGGGACGGCGCGGTGCTGCGAGCCGGCGAAGAGGTAGATGCGGGCGCGGGCGTCGTCGGGGAGGTCGTTGCCGTGGGCATCGGTGTGGACGAGGGAGCCGCGGCGGGACCAGTATTCGGCGGAGGTCTGGGTATGGAGGACGAGCGGGTCGGTGTCGGGGCGGGTGAGGATGCCGTCGGTTTGGCCGGTGAAGGGGTCGGTGAGGACCGGGTAGGCGAAGGGGAACTGGTCAGAGGGGTAGAGGTGGTCGGCGTGATGGCGGGGGAAGCGTCCCGGCTGGGCGAAGCGGGCGTTGAGCCAGACGCGGCCGGCGCCGGCGACGTGGGGCCAGATCGCGTCGAAGACCGGGCGACCCTGGAGATCGACGTTGAAGCCGCGGTAGACCAGCTCGCGGAGGAAGCGGCCGCTCTGAGATCTGCCCCAGCCGTAGACCTTCTCGATGGAAGCGCCGTCGCGGCGAAGTGGGTTGGGGGTGCCATCTGCATCGACTTCGGCGTAGCGGAGGAAGGAGAGGAGGTCGCGGACGCCGGTGAAGCCGAGGCCGAGCACGGGCGGGTCGATGGCGGTGTAGACGAGCTCGTAGATCCAGCCGGGGCGGAAGCCCTCGGGCAGGTAGCAATGCGAGGTGGAGGGGACGGGTGTGCCGGCGGCGTCGAGACGGGCGAACTGCCATGCGTCCGGGTCGATCGGCTCGCGGGGGTCGGTCTCGTACTCGCGGACGGTGAAGGTTGCGGTGGATGTGTCGAGGGAGACCGATTCGTAGCTGCTGGTGTAGGTGTTGCCGCTGAGAGGCAGGGAGGAGACGCCGGGGGTATCGACGATGAACTCGGACCGTGCGAGGCCGGTGACGGGGTGGCCGGCTTCGGTGGGGATGGGCAGCGACATCGTGAGGCGGTTCTCGCCGGGGAGGAGGTCGCCCTGCCAGCCCGACCAGACGAGCGTGTAGCCGCGACGCAGGAGGAAGCCGTTGCCGGCGTGGGCAGCGGTGGTTGGGTTGTTGCTGTGTTCGGCGTCGTTGAAGAACTGGAGGGCGCGCTTGTCGCCGCGGTTGTTGACGTCGTAGAGGATGCGTCGGTTGCCACGGGCGGGGTCGGCGGGCGTGAGGATGAAGATGTCCGTTGTGTACGTGACCCTGCCTTCGGCGGCGCGTGGTGCGAGGGCAAGATCGACGACGTGCTGATTGTCAGGCTCATCTGGGTCGATTGCGAACTCGACGCGGCCGGCGATGCGTTCGTAAGGGCCGCTCTCGCCGAACGGCATGCCATCGGCGAATGTGGTGCGGGAGGTGATCTGGAGTCGCACACGAGACTGCATGAGCGATTACCCTTTCGCATCGGTTGTGCCTACGAAAACGACTTACCTTGTCATCCTGAGCGATGCGAAAGATCTTGGAGGTTAGTCAGTGTCCGAGATCCTTCGCATCGCTCAGGATGACAAGAATGGCAATGCACTATACTCCAGAATAATCCTCTAAGCTACGCTTCAACGTTCGTTGTATTGCAACAATTGCAGGCCGAGGCCGGACAGCTCGGCGGCGGGGATGGTGGCGGTGCGGGTGTTGGGCAGGGGGCCGGGGGCGGGGTCGGGTGGAGAGAAGCCGGCCTGGCGGGCGGCGGCGACGGCGGCGTCGAGGTCATCGACTTCGAAGGCGGCCATGCTCGCGGGGCCGGGCGGGCGTTGGGCGATCGGGCTGTCGGGCGTGGCCGGGCCGAGGAGTTCGATGATGGCGTCGCCGATCTGGAACTGGCGGATGATGATGGCAGGATTGACGACTTCGCCGGTGGGCGGGATGCCGAGGACGTCGGTCCAGTAGCGGGTCGCGGCCTCGAGGTCGGGGGCGACGGCGGCGAGGTGGTCGAGGCGTTTCAGCGGGAAGGTGTGATTGAGGTGGCCCGCCTCGCTGTGTCGGCGGGAGCGGTCGGGGCCGCTGTCGGGATATTGGATCACGCGAAGCTCGACCAGGGATTGCGCGGGATCGCCGAGGGAGGCGACGTCACAGACCTTGCGGCCGTCGGTCGCGTAGACCTCTTGAGGTTCGAGTTTGAGGCCACGGGGGGTGAGGGCGTTCGCGGTGGCGGCCATGTCGTCGACGCGGAGGACGACTGAGGCGAGGCCATGCGTCTCGGCGGCGGAGTCGACGTAGGCGGAGAGGCCGGCGGTGCGGGCGGCAGCGGCGTCGTAGATGCCAAGCAGTTCGACGTAGAACTCATTGGTGGGGCCGCCGACGAAGAAGCCTCGGTTTTCGGTGCCGCGGCCCTCGTGGCGGACACCGGGGTAGAGGGCGAGGCCGAGGCGGGCGAACGGCTCGGCGGCGACCTCGAGCGAGCGGATGGGTAGGACGATGTGGTCGATGCGGTCGTACAGCATGGCGGTATGATCCTGCGCGCGATGTGTTGCGGGGTGGGGAGGGCCCCCCCCGGGGGGGAGGCCCTCACCACCGGCCCCTCTCCCGCGCGGCGGGAGAGGGGAGCCTAAAGTGATCAGGAGCGCCAACTTTTCGATTGGACAGATTGTGCTGAGGTACGTGTTGGCGTTCATGGCTGAGTGTGGCTCCCCTCGCTGGCTCCGGCGGGCGAGGGGTCGGGAGTGAGGGCCGCATTCTTACGTTGACCCTCGGTATCGACCTTTGATATCAGTGCTGCCAGCGTGTGCGGCGACGATCCGGCTGCGCGCCGGCAGCACTTCTTGAAGAGGGGTCAACATGGCGATGGATGTGCGGAGCGGAGCGGCGATCGAGGAGCGGATCGGGGAGCTGCTGCGGCGGCTGACGCTGGCGGAGAAGCTGTCGCTCGTTGGTGGATCGGGGTCGTGGCACACGACGGCGGTGCCGCGGCTGGGGATTCCGGCGATCAAGATGACGGATGGGCCGCTGGGGGCGCGGGGTGCGGGATTTGGTGGGGCAACGTCGGCCTGCTTCCCTTCTGGGAGTGCGCTCGGTGCGTCCTGGGATCCGGACCTGGTGCGGGAGGTGGGGGCCGCGCTGGGGCAGGAGGCGCGGAGCAAGGGGGCGCGGGTGCTGTTGGCGCCAACGGTCAACATCCATCGTCATCCGCTCGCAGGGCGCAACTTTGAGTGCTTCTCCGAAGATCCCTTTCTTTCCTCGCGTATGGCGGCCGCCTATATCCAGGGGGTGCAGAGCCAGGGCGTGGCGGCGACGGTCAAGCACTTCGTCTGCAACGACTCCGAGTATCAGCGGATGACGATCAGCTCGGATGTCGGAGAGCGGGCGCTGCGGGAGATCTACCTGCCGCCGTTTGAGGCGGCGGTGCGGGAGGCGGGCGCGTGGGCGCTGATGTCGGCGTACAACCGGATCAACGGAACCTATGCCGCCGAGAATGGGCCGCTGCTGCTCGACCTGCTCAAGGGTGAGTGGGAGTTTGACGGCCTGGTGATGTCCGACTGGTGGGGGACACGGAGCACGGCGGCGTCGGCAAATGGCGGTCTCGATCTGGAGATGCCGGGGCCGCCCCGGTATTTCGGTGAGGCACTGCGTGCGGCTGTTGAAGCCAGCGAGGTGGCGGAGACCACGATCGATGACAAGGTGCTGCGGCTGCTCCGGTTGATGGCCCGCACCGGGGCGCTGGATGACCCCGCCGAGCCGGACGAGCGGTCGATCGATGATCCAGACCACCGGGTGCTGATTCGGCGGGCGGCGCGGGACAGCATGGTCTTGTTACAGAACGAGGGCGGTGTCCTGCCGCTCGACGCCGATGGTTCCGGGCTGCTGGCGGTGATCGGTCCGAATGCGGATGTGCTCTCCGTGCTGGGTGGGGGCAGCGCTCGGGTCGAACCGCATCACGTGGTGTCGGTGCTTGATGGAATCGCGGCGCGGGCGGGTGCCGAGATGGAGGTCCGCTTCGAGCCGGGGTGCCGCATCCACCGGCGCACACCGGCGTTCGAGCGGGGGCTCAGCATCGACGGCGATGCGGGTCCGGTGCCCGGCGTGCTGGTCGAGTTCTTCAAGGGTTTGGAGTTCGAGGGTGAGCCGATCCACTCGTACCGGGGGCGGAGGCTCCAGTTCTCGTGGACGGGGGACTTCGCACCGGGAGTGATCGACGGGCCGTTCTCGATGCGGGCGCGGGCGACGTTCGTGCCGGAGGAGAGCGGACCATACCGGCTGACTCTAACCAGCGCGGGGCTGAGCCGGCTCCGGCTCGACGGCGCCGTCGTGGTCGACAACTGGACGGCGCAGACGAAGGGGAGTTCGTTCTACGGCCGGGGGAGCAGCGAGGTCGAGGCGACCGTCGAACTGGTGGCGGGAGCGGCGCATGCGATCGTGTTGGAGTTTCAAACGACGACGCGGGAGATGGTCCAGGGTGCGATCGCGGGTTGTCAGCCGCCGGCGCCGGCGGATCAGCTGGAGCGGGCGGTGGCGCTCGCCGCGCGGGCGGATACAGCCGTCGTCGTGGTTGGCTTGAACGCGGACTGGGAGACGGAAGGCGCCGATCGGGTGAGCATGGATCTGCCCGGCGATCAGGACGAACTGATCCGGCGGGTGGCAGCGGTCAATCCCCGCACGATCGTGTTGGTCAATGCCGGGTCGGCGGTGACGATGCCATGGGCGAACGAGGTCGCCGCGATTCTCCAGATTTGGTATCCCGGCCAGGAGGGTGGCGATGCGGTGGCGGATGTGCTGTTCGGCGAGGCCGACCCAGGCGGGCGGTTGCCGGATACCTTTCCCGTGCGGGTCGAGGACAACCCGGCGGACCTGACTTATCCCGGCGAGGCGGGCGCCGTCGCGTATGGGGAGGGGGTTTTCGCCGGCTACCGTGGCTTCGAACGGCGGCGGGTGGCGCCACGGTTCCCGTTCGGCCACGGATTGTCGTATACGTCCTTTGCCTACGGCGATGTCACCGTGGACCGGGCGTCGTTTGGACCAGGGGAGGAGGTGACGGTCGCGGTCGCGGTACGCAATGTGGGGGAGCGCGCCGGACGCGAGGTGGTGCAGGTGTATGTGCGGGATCTGGAGTCGAGCCTGCTACGTCCAGAGAAGGAATTGAAGGGCTTCGCCAAGATCACACTGCAGCCCGGTGAGGAGCGGATCGCGCGCGTCGTGCTGCCACATCGAGCGTTCGCGGCATGGGATCCGACGCTGAAGGACTGGATGGCAGAACCGGGCGAGTTCGAGATTCTGGTGGGGGCGTCCTCCGCCGATCTGCGGGGCAGCGCCACGGTCGAGCTGATGGGCGAGACACGTGGATGAGTACCTGGCGCCGGCCGGCGCGCCCGCCCATCTCCGCGTCAGCGGACGCGCCAATAGAGGGCGATGAGGCCGACGGCAAGCCAGGCCGCCGAGAAGATCAGACCGCCCTGGAAACCCCAGACGACGAAGGCGACGACGATCGGCACCCAGCACAATGCTGCGAGCAGCGCCACTACGACCGAGCGAACCAGAATGACCAGCACATACCTACTGTCGGTTACTTCTGACTCTTGTTGCTATCCGCCCTTGGATGAATGTGACCGCAGCACAAGCGGCCGATTGATCCGGACTACGGCTGGCTTCGTATGGGGTTCACCTGTGCATATGAAAAGGAGAACGTCAATGCCAGTGGTGATGCATATGCGGTGGGCGGGGGTCACACCCGAACAATATGAGCGCGCGGGCACTCGTGAACTGGGAGGGCGATCAGCCGGCCGGCGGCCTCTTTCATGTCGCGGCTTTTGACGAGCAGGGTCTGCGGGTCACCGATGTCTGGGAGTCAGCCGAGGCGTTCCAGTCATTCGTCGAGGGGCGGCTGATGCCCGGCGTCCAGCAGATCGGCATCGAGGGTCAGCCTGAGACGGAGATCCTACCCGCGACGGCGATCTTCGCACCGATCAGCCAACCCGTCTAAGGTGGAGGAGGCGACGGCGTACAATACCGAAACGATGCGATCGTTGCTCTGGCTGGCAATCGGCACCGGACTGACCCTCGTTACCAGCGCCGTGCTCGTGTTCGGCGTCGCGGCCTGCCTCCGGTCGGAGGAGTCACCCGCCGGAACGCCAAGCCGCGCCGACATGCGCGCGTCGATCGACGCGGCGATGAGCGGCAGCGTCGATCAGCAGGCGTGTCGGGTGACATTGACGCCGGGAGAGGATATCGGCGCGGCGATTGCGGTCCAACCGATCGGAGCGGTCGTCTGCCTGACACCCGGCGTGCACCACGCCTTCGTGGTCCAGCGGTCGGTCAGTGCGGGCGTGGTCGTTCGCGGTGAGGATGTCGGATCGACGGTGATCCAATCCGATGGATATGACACCGTGTCGGTCACGGACGCGGAGCGGTTCACGATCACGGGAGTGACGATTCGGGGGGGCGCGCCGGCCGGGGTTTACGCCGGCCGGGCACGCGGGCTGTCGCTCCGCAACGTGCGGATCGAGGCTTCCGGCTTTGGGGTCCATGCCGACGAAGGGGCGCGGGTGTCGCTCGCCGATGTGACGATCACCGGCAGCACGGACTTTGGGATGCTGATCCGCCACGGGTCAAGCATTATCGGCGATCGCGTGCGCGTGTTCGACAGCCAGGGCATCGCGGCCGGCGTCACGGAGGGCGCCGCCGGGCTGACGCTGCGGGAGAGTGAGATCGGAACGGCGGACCTCCCAGGACCGGCTGATGCGATGATTGCGTTGGATGCGGCGCAGCTCGTGCTCGACGGCGTGCTCATTCATGGCGGCAATCCGACCGCCCTGTATGCGGCACGGATCGGCGATTTGACGCTGCGGAACGTGCAGGTCGATGAGCCGATGGTCGGGATTCATATCGACGACGGCACGCCGGCGACGCTCGAAGATGTGACCGTGAACGACGCGGCAAGCATCGGCATCTTGATCCGGCGGGAGGCGTCGGTGATGGCGGATCGGCTTTGGATGCAGGGGACGATCGATACCGGTGTCCTCGTGTCGGAGGCCGGGGAACTCGTGCTGCGCGACAGCGCCATCGAGGACGGTCAGGCGATGGGTGTTCGATATCAGGACGGCGCCGCCGGCGCCGTGCAGAACAGCTCGATCCTGAACAACGCCGATATCGGCCTCTGCATCACGCCGGCGAGCGCGGTCGCCGTGGAGAACACGACGATCCGCGGGAACCGCGTCAACAGCGTCACCGCGTGCGGCGGTCCTAGCCGTTAGGCGTTAGCCGTTAGCTGTTAGGCGTTGGGCGTTTCGCTCAACTTTCGCCGGCGTTTATGAATCGAAAAGGGACATCGGCAGGAAGGCGCTCACCACCCAGTTGGGGGCGTCGACCACTTCGCTCAGCTTCAGGTCGACCGCGACGGAACAGAGGATATACGCCTGCTCACGCGTGAGCCCGTGGGTCGCGACGAGATGGGCGATCATATGGCGCACGGCGTTGCGCGCCGCCTCCATCAGGTCGGGACCGTGACCGGTCGTCACATACCACTCGCGGCTGTTGGTTCGGGGCAGCAGCGGTCCGGCGGTGCGGAACTGAAACTCGGGGAGGTGGCGGCCCTTCTGGACCGTGAACCGCAGCGTGGCGGTCATATCGCACTCGATCGCGGTGATGCAGACTTCGCCGTCGCCCTGGGCGGCGTGACCGTCGCCACAGGAGAAGAGGGCGCCCTCGACCAGCACGGGAAGCTCGAGCCGGGAGCCGGTTGTCAGCTGCTTGGTATCGATGTTGCCGCCGTGGCGCCCCGGCGGAATCGTACTGTGCGACCCCGGTTCCGCCGGGGCGACGCCCATCACGCCGAGGAAGGGCTCGAGCGGAATGTGGATGCCGGCATAGTAGGGGGCGGGGTCGTGAGACAGGTTCCAGATGTGGTAGTAGGGTTTGTCGAAGTCATCAGGCAGCAGGCCGAGGCCAGGGACGAAGGCAGTGTATCCCCAATCACCCGGTCGCAGGTCCAGGATCTCGATCGCCAACGTGTCACCCGGTACGGCGCCGCGGATGAAGACGGGTCCGGTGAGGGGATGGCCGGTGCCACGGCGTCCGGTCGGCGGATTGGCGGGCGATGTGTCGCGGTTATAGCGTCCGTCGGAGGACTCGCGCGTCTCGAAGGTGACGGTATCGCCGGAGTCGATCGTCAGCAATGGGGCGATACTGTTGTCCCAGGCGAAGTGAACCCGGTCGCGGGACAGCCGAAAGCTGGTGGCCGGCATCGACGCCTCCTCGCGCCGCGCAGGATTCGAGATCAACCGTCGGCGGCGGGTACGGCGAGTGTAGCAGGGGATGACACAGAGAGCGGCGGGGTTGTGCTTGGTAGCCGCTCTGAAGCGGTTGCCTCCTCCTCGGGAAGCGGCTCCTTGAGACGGGCGAGATCGGCGAGGAACGAGTCGCGAAGGAGGTACAACGCCACGCCGAAGCCGGCAGCACCAGCCAGAATCGCGGCGATAAGGCGCAGGACCGTCGGCGCCGGCGTGGCCTCGAGCGCGACCCGCACGATGATCACCATCGGCGTGCTCGAGGCGGTGAGCAGCAGCGGTCCGCGGATCGCGCGCCAGAGCTCGGCGACGCTGGGGCGCAGGACGGCGATGGCGATCGAGGGCCAGACGATCGAGGAAGCGCCGACGGCGATCAGCACCGCCCAGGCGACGCCGACGATGCCGTAGCGCGAACCGACCAGCACGGCGATAACCGTGAGTGGCAACGCGATCAGGCCACACGCCGCGTAGAGACGGTTATGTCCGGTTGCCAGCGTCAGCGAGGCGCCGGGGCGGCAGACCTCGCGCAGACTCTGGAGCAGAAACAGCGGCAGCAGCGGGCCGACCATGCCCAGCCAGCGTTCGCCGTAGAGCACAACGACGATCTCGTAGCGAAGAAAGACCGCACCGAGGAAGAGCGGCAGCGCGACGGAGGCGATCAGCCGGGTGGCGGCAAGGTAGATGGCGCGCAGCCGGTCGCGGTCGCGCTGCAGCCGGGCGAAGGTCGCGTAGCCGACGCCGCCGAAGAAGGAGGTGATCAGGGCGGCGGGTCCGACCGCGCAGGTCCAGGCGAGCGAGTAGACACCGAGCTGATCGGCGCCGAGCCGGCGGCCGACGATCGCATAGTCGGCGTTGAGCCGGGCGTAGAGCGCCAGGTCGCCGCCGCTGGCGGGGAGGCCAAAGCTGAGCACGCGCCGCATGGTCGCGGTATCAGGCCGCCGGAACGACGGACGCCAGTCGATCACGTACCAGGCAACCGCGCTGCTCAAGAAGGTGCGGATCAGCGCGTAGAAGACGAGGCTGTAGACGCCGGCGCCGGCGAGCGCGGCGAGCAGCGCCACCAACCCGCCGGTCCCGATCGATACCGTTTCCGGCAAGGTCTTGCGGCGGAAGTCCAGCTCGCGGGAGAGCAGCGCGTGCGGCACCGTGCCGAGTGATGTGAAGAGGATGCTCAACGACATCAGCGGCAGAAGCTGGCGCAGTTCCGGCTCGTCGAAGATCACGGCAACCGGCCACCCCAGCACCGCACAGAGAGCGGCGGCGAGCAGGCCACCAATGATCGAGAGGGCGAGCACCGCCCGGGCAAGCTCGTCGCGGTCGCCGGACAGCCGGATCAGCGAGCGGGTGAGGGCAACCTCCGCGACGAGGGTCAGGCCGGTGACGATCAGTCCCGCCGCCGCGATCAATCCGAAGTCGTCCGGTGTCAGCAGCCGCGCCAGCGGCAGATAGAGCAACGAGCCGATCGTCTGACTCAAGACGAACGACGCAAACGACCATCGTCCCGCGTTGAGCGGGTTCGTTGCCTTCCCCCGGATGCTCATGGATTGAGCGTATCACGGCGATATGAACCGCAGAGGCGCAGAGGACGCAGAGGGGCACAAAGGTTTCAGGGGGACTATAGCAACGCTGGCATTGGGTTCGGTATGCTCCGGTCATCATGGAGCAGATGTCGGGCGACGGTGAGCGGCAACCTCAGATTGAACCCTCGGCCGACGAGGGTGATGCGGCGGCGTCTGTCGGGCAGCGGATTCTGAATATCGGTGGGCTGGTGCTGATCGCGGCGGTGTTCGCCGTGTTAATGCTGCGGATCGGCGGGCGCGGCGACGACCCCTCGGGCGCTACGCGATCGGTGGAGGTTGCCAGAGACAGCCGGACCTCCGCCGGTGAAAGGACGACGGAGCGGTCGAGCGGTCAGTTCGCGGCGATTGGCGGCCACAACAGCATTTCGCTGCCACCGCTCTTGCGCCCAGAAGACCCAGGGGTTCCGGACCGCGAACCGTTGGCCGGCCTGCCGGGCGCGGTCGAGCGATTCGGCGAGATGTTCATGATCCGGCATCCTGCCTATTTGCCCGCCGATGTCGCCCCCTTCACGGTCAACTGGCAGCCGGACCATGTGCCTGAGCGACGGGCGCAGGGATTCGGCGAATTGTTCACCTGGTTCTATTCGACGGAGCATGGTGCGGTGCTGCTGCTGGCGCAAGGACCGGGAGCGGGCGTGTGGCCGCTGACCGCCGACGATGATCGAGCGGGGAGAGTGCGGCTCGCCGACGGCACGGAAGCGGTGTGGGTGATCGGCCATCCGACGAGTGTCACGGGCAGCATTGCGGGCGGGCCGGTGTGGGAGGGGACGGAGATCACCCTCGGGATACCGGCAACCAATGGCGAGGGCTGGTATCTCAGCAGCCCGATCGTCGGGCTGGAGGAACTGATCCGGGTGGCGAACTCGCTGGAGTTGGTGACGGCGAGGCAGTGAGTCGTCGACGGCGCAGTCCGATACGACTCAAGGAACCGCTGGAGTGGTTGCATCGCCGCCTGGGAGCGCGGGCTTCCAACCCGCAGGTTTCCCCTGTCGAGGCGTGAGATGTGCGGGCTAGAAGCCCGCGCTCCCAGGCGGCGGCTGACACGTGGCGGCGGTTGAGGTTTGGCGGTGGCTGTCGTCCAGTTCTATGACCTAGCCGCGATCCGTTCTACGCTGACGGTGTGGAGCGAATCTACACACCCTGGCGGAGCACGTATGTGACCACGGCCGACGCTGCAACGGGATGCTTCCTGTGCGAGAAGCCGCGGGAGGATGCCGACCACCGCAACTTGATCGTCTTTCGCGGCGAGCGGGTCTATGCGGTGCTCAATCTTTTTCCCTATAACACCGGTCATGTATTGGTGGCGCCGTATGCGCATGAGCATGACCTGGCCGCGCTCGATCCCGCGACCGCGGCGGAACTGATGCGTGTGACGCAGACGGTTGTCGGCGCGTTGCGCGAGGAGTACCGGCCGGACGCATTCAACGTGGGCATGAACCTCGGCCGTCCGGCGGGCGCTGGTGTGCCCGACCACCTGCACATGCACATCGTGCCGCGCTGGACGGGCGACACCAATTTCATGCCGGTGCTGGCCGAGACGAAGGTTCTGCCGGAATCACTCGACCAGACCTATGCGCGCGTCTCCGCGCGGCTACACGATGGCCGAGAGACGGCGTCCTGAGAGACGGGAGGCGCAGTCGTGATCGACCCGGCGGCGGTCACAGTGCTGACGGATGGTTGCGGCCGCGGCTTCACGGTACTCTGCACGATACGGGAGATCGAACTGCTGGCGTCGCTGGCTTCGATCGCCGGCCCCACGGGGCTGGTGATCGCCGGCGGTCGGGAACCAGCGCCGGGGGATACATGGCGGCCGGTCCGCTGCGCGCCGGCCCTGGGGATACCGGTGCGGTCGCATGTGATCGATACGGCGGTGATCGCGGCAACGGCGGACCTGGCGGAGATGGCGGACGAGGTGCGACGGGTGTTGGTGCCGGGCGGTGACGTGCGGGTGCTCCTTGTCGGGGCGGCTGATGCGGGCGCGGTGCTGCGAGACGCGGCGATCGAGCCGTTGCGGCAGGATTCGGGCGTGCTCATCGCCCGTGGTCCGTGACCGGACGACGATGGGAGATGGCGATGGAAGAAGCGGTGATCCGCGCAATTCAGCCCTATGACCTCCACGGTGTGCGTTGGTATCGCATCGCCTATTCGCCGGTGGCGACGCCGGAGATGCTGTACGAGGCACGCTTCTCGTTCGACGTGATCTACCCGGACCCTCAGGCGGGGGATCGCATTCGTATCCGGAAGTTGCTCGGCGTCGTCGATCGGATCGAGAAGGTGACGGCCGCCTGACGAGACGAGGATTGTGATGGAGCTTGCGCGCTTCACCCCAGGAACCCGGCCCTATCTGGACCTGACCTTTCCGGTTGCACCGGCGGACCGTCCGTACATCATCGTCAATATGGTCGGGTCGATCGACGGGAAGGCGGTGCTGGACGGCACGGAGCAAGGACTGGGCAGCGCCGAGGACAAGCGCCGGATGCAGGAATTGCGGGCACATGCGGATGCCGTGATGAACGGTGCGGGCACGATGCGGAAGAGCGGCGCCTCCTCGCGGATCGACGATCCCTCGTTGGTGCAGTGGCGGCGCGACCATGGCAAGCAGGCCGACTTCCCGATCGGCTGTTTGGTGACAACGCGGGCGACATTCGACCTCACCGGCGATTATTTCGACGGATCGGGCGTCGCGGCCGTGATCTTTGGCAGTGCGATCAGCCCGGAACGGACGCGGGAGATCGAGGCGCGCGGTCCCACCGTCGTTCCGATATCAAGCAATGGCAGCGGCCTGCAGGAGGCGGTGTCCTATCTCTCCCGCGAGCGGGGCGTGCGGTTGCTCGTGGTCGAGGGTGGCCCCACATTGAACGATGAATTGCTCCGGCAGGGTTTGATCGATGAGTTCTTCCTGACACTCGGCGCGACGCTGGTCGGCGGGCGAGACACGCTCACCGTGCTCGCCGGCGGGGAGCCGTACTCACGGAGGAACGCTCCGCGGGCGACGTTGCTTTCGGTGATTGGGAACGACGAGACGAGTGAACTCTATCTTCGCTACCGGCTCCGCACTCCCAGCGGCTGAGTGGTTCGGGCAACGGTCACTCTGGGGTGAGAAACCGGGAGATGAATCCGTCATATTCATGGACGGCGGTGAGGTCGTCGAGCATCTCGGCGGGTGCGACGCTGTCCCTCAGGTCTGCCGTCGTCGCGCCCTGATGGATCGCCGCAAGGGTTTCATACATCGCGCGGACGGCGGCCTGAAACGGCGCATGGCCGAGCAGGACGACGCGCACTCCCTGTGACGCAAGGTATGCACGGTCGAGCAGATCCCGCGACGCGGTGCCGAGGACGAGCGGCAGATCCGTCGCCCGATGCATGGCTTCGAGCTCCGCGCGCGTGCGGATGCCAACCAGGAAGATACCGTCGACGCCGGTAGCGGTATACGCCGACAGACGTTCGATGCACGCGTCGAGCCCTTCCACGCGGAGGGCGCTGGTCCGCGCCAGGATCGCCGTTTCGGGATCGCGCCGCGCCGCCAGCGCCGCCCGGAATTTGCCCGTGGCCTCCTCGACGGAGATCAACCGATCGCCGTCCGCCCCGAACGGCCGCGGCAGAAGCGTATCCTCGATCGTGAGGGCAGCGACGCCGGCCCCCTCGAGTTCCTGAACACAGCGCATGACGCTGAGCGCGTTGCCGAAACCGTGATCGGCATCGACGAGGAGGGGCAAGGGACTAACGCGCGTGATCCGTCGTGCCTGCTCGGCCAGCTCGGTGAGCGTGAGCACGACCAGGTCCGGCGCTCCCAGCGCCACGGCGGAGGCGACCGAGCCGGCCAGCATCATTATGTCGAATCCGAGCCGGTGGGCGGCCCGCGCGGACAGCGGGTCGTAGACCGAGGCCGGCGAGATGCATGCGGAATCAGCGAGAACTGAACGAAATGTCGCCATCGAGCGGCCTTTCTCATCTCCGTTGGTTCGGACCGGGAGATGCGTTGGTGATTGTGGCGAGGCGACCCGGTGATCGGGCCATCGTGCCAACACCGGCTGGGTGTGCTTCATCCGACCTGGAGCCGGTCTCGGACCGCCGCCGCAAACTGGTCGGCGGTCGCGGTGCCGCCTTGATCTGGGGTGAGGGAGGCGCCATCGGCGTAGGTCTGTTCGATGGCGCGCTCCAGCCGAGCGGCGGCCTGCGACAGGCCGATGTATTCCAGGAGCATGACGGCTGAGAGCATCGTGGCGGTGGGATTGATTACATGCTGTCCGGCGATATCGGGCGCGGTGCCGTGCACTGATTCGAAGTATGCCCAGCCCTCGCCGTAACAGCCGCTCGGCGCCAGACCGAGGCCGCCGAGGGTGCCGGCCCCTTCATCCGAGAGGACATCGCCGTAAAGATTCGGCAAGACCACGACGTCGAGGCTGTGGGGGCTTGCCACGAGCCGACGGGCGAAGTCGTCGACGATGAACGACTCGAAGGTGATGCCGTCGTATTCGAGGGCGACCTGTTCGACGATATCGCGAAAGAAGCCATCGCTGTGATGGAGGACATTGTATTTGGCGGCACAGGTAAGTTTGCCGGGATAACCCCGCTGCTTTCGTTGAAGCGCCAGTTCGCAGGCGAAGCGGGCGACGCGTTCCGTGTTCTCCCGGGTGATCACCTTGATCGCGTAGCGGCCTTCCTTGTCGCGCATGGTTGGACTCCATGGTCTGCGCGAGGTCAGGTCGAGGCCGGAGTCGAGCAACGATGTCAGGTCGCCTTCGAGTCCGAGATAGAGATCTTCGATGTTCTCGCGGACGATGACGTAGTCGATTCCCTCCGGGTTGCGGAGGGGCGAGTTGAATCCCGGTCGATAGCGGATGGGACGGACGTTGGCGAAGGTGCCCTTGCCCCAGCGCAGGTAGCCGATACCGGGCGTTTTGCCGCTCGTCGCGCCGAAGAGGAGGGCATCACAGGAATCAGCGGCAGTGCGGATGAGCGCCTCGGCTTCCTGCCGCGTCATCGTCGAGGTGAGGGTTTCGCCGTTCGGGAGCAGGCTCCATTCGATCGGTAGCTCCATCGATCGGAGCAGGTCGAGCGTCGGATAGACTGCTTCCGGCGCGGCGTCATCGCCGGGGAGTACCGCGATCCGCTTGCTATCGCCTGCCATTGTCCGTTACCTTCCGTCTGCGTGTGACGAGGCAGTGTAGCAAGCAAAGCGGGGAGACGGAACTGACCATATCCGGCCAAGGTTGAACGGCCGCACGGAAGACGATGTTGGTCCTGGAAGGTCTGGTTATATTCGCCCTGATCCTGGTACCGGCGCTGCTGGGTGTGATCCTGGTGCAGCGCTACTTTCCGACGAGCCTTCATCAGTTCAGCTTTGCGGCGGCGGAGCCGATCTGGGCGATCCTCGGCGTCACCTACGGCCTGCTGCTCGCCTTCATCGTCGTCAATCTCTGGACGGACCTTCAGAGCGCGCAAGGGACGGTTCAGGACGAGGCGAACGACCTCGTCATCCTCTATGAACTGACGTACGGGTTGCCTGAGGCAGCGGCGCCGGTGGAATTGCGAGGAGAGATATTTCGCTATGCGCGGCTGATCGCCGACGAGGAGTGGCCCTTGCTCGGTGAGCACGAGAGCAGCCCGCGTGCGGATGCCGCGATGGACGCGCTCTGGATGTCGTATCTCCGACTGGATACGATGCTGATGAAGACGAACACGAGCTATGAGGAGTCGCTTAGCCTTCTCTCCGAGCTGCAGAGCGCGCGCAACCGCCGGATCGACGCAGCGCACAACCTCGTGCCGACGGTGCTCTGGGTCGTGCTGCTCAGCGGCGTCGCCCTCATGATCGTGACGATCTGGTTCACCGGCCCTGAAGACCTGCGGACTCACCTGCTCATGGCGGCGGTGTTGGGCATCTCGCTTGCCTCGATCCTCTTCTTGATCCGCGCGTTTAATAATCCATTTCAAGGTGACGTGCGCGTCAACGCCGATCCGATCGAGCGGGCAGTGGAGCGGTTTCAGGAGTGAGCGCGGAGGTTTGCGGCACCGATCCGCGCTCAAAGCTCCATGAGCCTGATATTCCTGAATTGCACGACGTCAGTGTGGCATTGCAGGCCGATGTAGCCGTCGCGCGTGAGGTGGGCCGGTAGCTGCGCGTTGTCGACCACAAGCTCACCATTGAGTTGCACGCTGATGCTATCGTCCTGCACCATGATTTCGTAGGCGTTCCAGTAGCCGTCCGAACCATAGCGGCTCACCGCCTTGGACGCCCAGCGCGTCGCGGGAGCGACGCCGTACACTGCACCCGTCTTATGCAGGCTGCTGCCGTACAGCCACTGCGGGTCGCGATCCGCCTGGAAGTTTTTCCCGGTCTCGTCGATCTGAATCTCGATGCTCTCGCGATAGACCCGCTGCAGATCGTCATCGATCACATCAGGCATCCGCAGAAAGACCCCCGAATTCGCGGCAATGTCGAAGGCCTTCCAATCCAGCTTGAGGACAAAGTTGCGATACTTCTTCCTGGTCCGGACGAACCCGAGCACGCTCTCCGTGCCCGACGTCCCGCATTCGATGATGTCCCACTCGGGCAACGCCTGAATGGTCCCGGCGCCGAACTGCTCCCAGCCGTTCAACGTACCGTCGAACAAGGAGGTAAAGCCTGTTTCGATCGGCTCCAGCGGCGCCGACACGAACCGTGACACAATATGGCTGGCGATCATGCTGCTCAGCGCCAACCCCGTGGGCACCGGATTGGCGGAACCGACCGTCGGGAACAGCGACTGGTCGACGCAGAACGCGTTGGTGATGTGGTGAAGGTGTCCATGCACATCGGTCACTGATGTGGCCGGATCGACGCCCATCCAGAGCGTGCCGCTCTCGTGGTAGGTGGTTCCCATTCCATCTTCATGACCTCGAATGAACCGGATGTCGCTGCCCGTTGTCGACCTGGCCGCGCCGGCCGGCGCACCGGCAAGCGCCTCAATCAAGGCGAAAGCGGCGCCGGTCTGGGCATCGCGAATTGCCTTGTCGGCTGGGCGTTGAACGAGCGCCACGAATACCTTCGGCACACGGATCTCCTGGCCGTGATCGTCGATATACACATCGTCACCGGCTCCGCCGAACGGATTGACGGAGATCGTGCTGGCGTCGCGCCTGCTGGGGTCAGCATCGGGATCCCCAAACATCTCGCCACACGTGCGAATGCCGACGACGATCCAATCTTCCAGGTCGGTGGTCCTCACCGCGCGTTGGGCGTCACCCAGGTCCTCGGTGTTGGGAATCAGGCGGTAAAGGAACTCCTCGGGGTTCTCCCCATCAGCGTGCTCCCCGCTCCCGAGCGCGCAGAATTGGAAGTGAAACCGCCCCAGCCGGTTCACCGGCGGGCCGATGGGGACTCGACCTTCGATGTGTAAGGCCGTCGTCGACAGGTCCTGAAGCGGCGGAAGGTTGAGCGCGTCCTTGCGGATACGCCAGAAGAAGTTGCCGCGAACGTGCGCCATCAGGTTCTTGCCGATCAGCTCGGGACCGAGCGGGCGCGGCCGTGGCAGAGAATTGAGCGCCAGCCGCGTGGAGTTGATCGCATTGCCCGCGATGATCACGATCGCGCCACCCTTCAAGGCGAGCCGCTTGATATGCTGCTGTGCCCCGGGATGGTTCACGTCGTGCGATGGCTCATGCACCAGCACGACGAGCTCATGGACCCGGCCCTCCCGCGTTTCCATGCGCAGAACCTGGGCATTCGGTACGAGGAAGAGGTGGCGGTTTCCATTGACCCCACCGGACTGCTCTGCATCTTCGCGAATCGAGTCGAGCAGCAAGGGCAGGCTGCTGAACTTGTCCATCGAGAACAGGCCGGAGACCGGTCCCTCGGCCTGCACCGCGATCGGCGCGTCGCAGACGCCGGTGAGGCCCGAAGCCATGCCGGCGGCGACGATCTGCTTCGCCTTCAGCAACAGTTGATCGTGCAACTCTCCCTTGATGTAGTCCGTTGTCACGTCCGTGCCAATTTGCCTGCCAATGTGCTCATAGCCTTCAGAGGAAAGCAGAAAATCACGGATCTCGGCGGGCCATTGCGCCAGATCGTCCTCGCGATCCTCGTTCGAGAGCGGTGGCGCCCAACCACCCCAGAACAACGACTTGCCGCCCACGACACGGTGGTGCCGCTCCATGCCCTGCAGCGGTCCGTCGATGCGATCGATCTGGGTGAGGAACGCTTGGTTCTCGTCGACGATCGGCTTGTTGACGAGCTCGAAGAACGGACCCATCCGGGTGAGGTTCTGAAAGTGTTCAGAGATCAGGAAGGGGCCGGCTTCGAGCACCAGCACGCGGGGCCGCTCCGGCAGATCAGCACGCCTGGCACGCTCGAAGATCTTCGCCGCCGTATAGGCGCCGTACATGCCCGACCCGATCACAATCGCGTCGAACGCGAAGGCACCTTGCGCTTGCGCGGCTGTGACTTCGTCCATCGTGTTACAGACGAAGCGCGCCACGGCATCGAGCGAGAAGGTCGTCTCTTGAACATCCGCACCTGGACATGGTTGCTGTGAGGCGACGAGCTGCGTGATCATCGGGGTTCACCCTTTCCTTCGAACGCACACATGCCAACGTCCATGTCGGTCTTCGGTGAACCATACTATCACGATGCCGAATATCCATCTCTGCGTTCGTCAGCCGATATCCACACCGGCGCTCCGGCGTTCGAGGAGCGCGTACTCCCATTGGCGAGTGAGCGCGGTATACTCGCCTCACACCTGTTAGGAGTGATGACGATGGCTGGTCCGCTGGATGGTATCCGGATTCTTGACTTCACCCGCTTTCAGCAGGGGACGTTTTCGACGCTCCTCCTGGGGGATCTGGGGGCGGAAGTGATCAAGGTGGAGCAGCCGGGCGGCGACCCCGGCCGCACACTCGGACGCCATCAGGATGGATTCTCGTCATATTTTGAGTCGCTGAACCGCAACAAGCGGAGTATCTGCATCGACCTGACCCAACCGGAGGGGCGAGCGGTTGTCTTGCAACTGGCGGCACAGGTCGATGTGGTCACGGAGAACTTCCGGCCCGGTACGATGGAGAAGCTCGGCATCGGCTATGAGGATCTGGCACGGGTGAATCCGGGGCTGATCGTCGCGTCGGGCAGCATGTTCGGACCGAAGGGACCGCGCACGCGCGACCCGGGGTATGACACGATCGCGCAGGCGGCGGGCGGGATGATGGCATTCACGACGGCCGCCGATGAGACACCGCACGGGATCCAGGGCGGGGCCGCCGACCAGACGGGCGGGATGATGCTGGCCCATGCGGTGCTGGCCGCGCTTGTTCACCGGCTGCGCTCGGGCGAGGGGCAGAAGGTCGATGTCTCGCTCTATGGATCGCAGATCGCGCTGCAGGGGATCCATGTGGCGCGGTCGTTGCACCACACACCGCTGCGGCCACCGGGACAGTCCTCCGGGGTGCTGAGCCACCGGGCGCTTTGCGGCGACGGGCGCTGGATCGCCTTCGGCTTCCTCGAAGCGCGGCACTACCCGAAGCTGTGCAAGGGACTGGAATTGGATGAACTGGCCGAGGATCCGCGCTTTGCCACGCCCGCCGAACGGGGCGTGAACCACGGCCGGCTGGTGGAACTGATCGACGCCCAGGTGATCACGCGGCCATCGGCGGAGTGGATCGAGCGATTGGTCGCGGCCGATGTGCCCTGCACGGTGATTCAGGACTACCACATGGTCGCGGAGGACCCGCAGGCACGGGCGAACGGGTACATCCACGAGGAAGATCATCCCACATGGGGTCGGGTGCGCACGCAGGGACCGGTGGCGACATTCTCGCGCACGCCGTCATCGGTGCGCCGTCACGCGCCGATCCGGCCCGGCGACCACAGCGTCGAGATCCTCCAGGAGTTCGGCTTCGACGACGCATCGATCGCGGCGCTGCGCGAGGGGGGCACTGTGGTGACGCCGCGGGAGCCGGCGGGGGTGAATTGAACCGCAGAGACGCAGAGGCGCAGAGGTTTACATTTTGTGGTGAGGAGCGGAGCGGCGAAGTGTCTCGCGATGCGTGTGACAGACGGCGAGATGCTTCGCTCCGCTCAGCATGACAAATAAGACCTCTGCGTCCTCTGCGTCTCTGTGGTTGAAAAGCCGCTTGCCTATCCCCGCGTGCCGCGGAGGCGGGGGTCGAGGATGTCGCGGAGGGCGTCGCCGTAGAGGTTGAAGCCGGGCACGACGAGCGAGATGGCGATGCCGGGGGCGAGCACGACCCACGGCGCTGAGAGCATGAAGAGGCGGTTGCGGCCGCTGAGGTCCTGGCCCCACGAGGGTGTTCCGGGGGCGACGCCCAGGCCGAGGAAGCTGAGGGCGGCCTCGCCGAGGATGACGGCGCCGACACCGGCGGTCGCCGTGATGATCACGATCGGCATCGTATTGGGCAGGATGTGACTGAGGATGATCCGCCGGTCGCCGGCGCCGATCGCCCGCGCCGCGAGCACGTAGTCGTTCTGTTTGAGCGAGAGGGTGATGCCGCGAATGATGCGCGAGCCGCCGAAGACGGCGCCGATCGAGAAGGCGAAGATCAAATTGCGCAGGTCCCAGGATATCGAGAGGAGGTTGCCGCCGGTGGTATGGGGCGTGCCGAGGACGGAGACAATCAGCAGCAGCGCGATCAACTGGGGGAAGGCGGACCAAACCTCACCGCTGCGCTGGATCACGTAGTCGACCGGTCCCTGGTAGAATCCGGCGATCAGACCGAGCAGGGTGCCGAGCACGACGTTGATCGTGACGACGGTAAAGGCGATGGCGAGGGAGATCTGGCTGCCCTGCATCACCCGGCTGAGCACGTCCTGACCGGTCGCGTCGGTGCCCAGCCAGAAGGTCTTACCGGTACGCGGATCGACGCTGCCCGGAGACTCGAGCGGGCGGCCGACGCTCTTGGTCGCGTCGAAGGGCGTGATCGCCGGCGCGATCAGCGCGAGCACAATGAAGCCGGCGACGATGAGCAGGCCGAGAAAGCCGAGCGGTTTGCGGCGGGCGAATTTGACCAGCGAGGAGAGGGGCGTGCGCCGCCGTCGCTCGGCACGTGCCAGAATTCCCGCATCGTCGACAAGGGTCGTTGCACCAGCTTCCGTCGTCATCGTCGCTCCGCTCCCGCTCTTGGCTCGTCCTACTTCTGGGTTGATCGCAATCAGCTGTATCGAATCCTGGGATCGAGCCAGCCATAGAGCACATCGATCAAGAGATGTGAAGTCATGACCACGATCGCGGCATACATCACCATCGCCATCACCACGTTGTAATCGCGGTTGACCGTGGCACTGAACGTGTATTGACCGAGTCCGGGCAGGCTGGTGATGTTCTCCAGAATGACGGAGCCACCCATCAAGGTCGCGATCAGGGTTCCGGCGATCGTGAGCACGGGGATCATCGAGTTCTTGAGGGCGTGTCGCAGGAGGATCAGTCGCTCCGCCAGCCCCTTGGCACGGGCGGTGCGTACGTAGTCGGCGCGCAGCACTTCGAGCAGAGATGCCCGGGTCAGGCGCATCAGGGTGGAGGCGGTACCGATCGCCAGAATGAAGGTCGGCGGGATCACCTGCCGCGCCGCCCGCCAGGGGTCTTCCCAGAAGGGGACGTAGCCGAACGGCGGCGCATAGCGCCACCAGATCGCGGGTAGCAAGATCAGCAGCGTCAGGGTGAAGAAGCTGGGCACCGACTGGCCGAAGACGCTGACGAACCGGACGATGTGATCGATCCAAGAGTCCTGAAAGACAGCGGCGAGCAGGCCAAAGAGCACGCCGAAGAACATCGTGAAGCCGAAGCTGAAGACGAGGATCAGCCCAGTGACCGGGAAGCGGTGCTTGATCTCCGAGCCGATGCTCTGGCCGCCGGCCAGGGTGCGGCCGGGGTCGCCACGCAGCATGCCGGTGAGCCAGTTGACGTACTGGGTCAGCAGCGGCTTATCGGTGCCGTGGTCCTGGTGCCAGCGTTCGATCTCTTCAGGCCGCGCCTGCTGGCCGAGGAAGGTCAGCGCCGGATCCCCCGGCACCAGCCGCAGCGCCAGGAACGTGACGATGCTGGCGGCCAGCAGCACCGGGATGAAGAAGAGGAGTCGTCGGATGATATACGTTCGCATCGTTCACCTTGCGCGGCCCGGGTCGCGTACTCCGGAGGATAGCGCCTGGCCCGGAAAACGCAACGCGGACCGCCGCCTCACTATTTGTCCAGCCACCGGGTGATCTGATAGCCGGTGGGCAGGTAGTCGTCGGATGTTCCCTTGATATAGCTATACCAGCCGTAGTGGTCCACCGTTGAGAGGAGCGGCAACAGGTTCGAGTACTTCTGAGCGAGCATTCGCTCGAAGTCGTGCGAGAGCTTGTCGCGCTGGGCGGCATCGGTTGTTACATAGATCTTCTCGACCAGCGCATCGACCTCAGGATCTTCGAGCGATGTGGAGTTCCAGAAGGTTCCCGAATCGGTCTTGGCGTACTGATAGCTGAGGAGGACGGACATCTGGATGTCGAAGTCGCCGGGCTTCGGACCGCCACGCTGGAGATAGATATTCCGGACGACCGGGTTGACCCGCGTTTTGATGCCAACCTTTCCCAGATCCTCCGCCATCAACCGGCCGGAATCGACCCAACTCTGATTTTCGACCGGCACCATGAACTCAAATTCCTGATTGGGGTCGATGCCCGCCGCCTTGACGAGGTCGGCGGCCTTCTTTGGGTCATAGCTGATGTATTGCTCGACGGCGTCGGGTCCGATGGCGTTACGGCCGAACGAACCTTCCGAGTAGTACCAGGTGCGCTTCGCATCGCCGAAGTAGACGACGTTGATGATCCGGTCCACATCGATCGCCCGGTAGACCGCCTCGCGGGCGCGGATGTCCTTCCAGGGGTCGCGGTTGATGTTCATCACCATCGCCATGCCGCTGGGCGAAGGGACGTCCCTGATCGTGATCTTGTCGCCGAGATCCTGGGCAACGTTGTCCCGCTGCTTGATGTTGGTGAAGCTGATCGTCTCGATCTGGTTGGCGCGGAAGGCGGCCTCGATTGCGGCGTCGTCCGGCACAAAGGTCAGTTTGCGCTCGTCGAGATAGACGGTGTCGGCGTCGCGATAGCCGGCGAATTTCTTGATCTCCTCGATGCTGCTCTGCGTGTGAGACTTGTACTCATACGGACCGCTGCCGACCGGGATCGACGTCTTGAGCGTCTGCTCGTCGAGCATCTCCTTCGGCACGATCACCGGCGAGCCGACCTCGATGAAGAAGGCATAGGGCTTGTTGCCGTCGTAGCGGACGGTGAGCGGATCGATCGCGGTGATGCCCTTGAAATCCTTGCCCTGGAGATAGGCGCCGCCGCTTGCGGGCGGCTTGCGGAGAAACTCCACGGTCGCCGCGACATCTTCGGCGGTGACTTCTCGGCCGTTGGCCGGGGCGCGATTCTGAAACTTGCTCGGCTGCATCTTGACGATGGTCGTCACGTCGTCGGGCTGCTCGAAACTGGAGGCGAGCCTCAGGTCGAGCCGCTCCGAGGATTTGATCGACTTCAGACTCCAGAGTTCGTCATAGTAGCCCCATGAGCGCCGGAACGTGTTCACATACGATGGGTCGGCGCCAGGGTGGAACGGCGAGAAGTGGGGCGCCTGCGTGATCGTCGCCTCACGCAACTGCCCCCCCGGTTTCGGCGTTTCCTGTTGCGCCGCCGCCGTGGTGGTGCCACTCGGCGGCGGCGCGCTGCCGGTCTGTGGTTCTGAGTCAGAATCACCGCCGCACGCTGCCAGGAACGCCGCCGCACCCACCGCTGCCAGGCTGGTGCGCAGGGCGGTCCGTCTTCCAAATCGGGTGCCCTGAACCAACATTCGCCGATGCTGTCCGGTTCGCATTGGTTACCCCTCCCGCGGTTCTGCCGACCGCGCTCTGCTCCGGGTGACCCTGCTTGTGGAACTGCCTCGTTCGATGACGCACTCTGTGCTGAATGGCCTCCCTTCTCCCTGAGATGAGGGTGGCGGGTGGGGCGAGAAACGCCCGACACCCGCCATCAAGATCTGACTATTTGTCCAACCAGCGGCCGAACTGCTGCCGGTAGGGCAGGTACTGGTTGTTGTACCCCTTCAGGTAGCTGTGCCAGCCGTAGTGATTGATCGACGACAGGACCGGCACGAGATTGGAGTACTTGCGGGCGAGCATCCGCTCGAACTCATGCGAGAGCGGCTCGCGCGCCTTCGCGTCGGTAGTGGCGTAGATCTTGTCGACCATGGCATCGACTTCCGGGTCCTGGAGCGATGTCGAGTTCCAGAAGGTGCCGGATTCGGTCTGCGCGTACTGGTAGCTGAGGAGGACGGACATGGTGATGTCGAAGTCGCCGGGCTTCGGACCGGCCCGCTGGAGGTAGATGTTGCGGACGACCGGGTTGACCCGGACCTTGATGCCGGCCTTCTCGAGGTCTTCCGCCATCAGCCGACCGGAATCGACCCATTTCTGATCCTCGACCGGCACCATGAACTCGAACTCCTGGTTCGGGTCGATGCCCGCCGCTTTGACCAGGTCGGCCGCCTTCTTCGGGTCGTAGCTGATCAGGTCCTTGATCGGCTCCGGCCCGAGGGGATTGCGCGTAAAGCTACCCTTGGAGAAATACCAGGTGCGCTCGGCGTCGCCAAAATAGACGACATTGGCGACCCGATCGACGTCGATCGCGCGGTAGACCGCCTCGCGGGCACGGATATCGTTCCAGGGCGGCCGGTTGACGTTGAGGACGAGCGCCATGCCGCTGCTGGAGGGGATATCGGTGAGCGTGATCTTGCTGCCCAGATCCTTACCGACCTGATCGCGCTGCTTGATGTTGTTGAACTCCATTGCGTCGATCTGGCCGGCGCGGAAGGCGGCTTCGATTGCCGCCTCATCCGGCACGAACGTCAGCTTGCGCTCGGCGATGTAGACGTTGCCGGTGTTGCGATAGCCGTCGTACTTCTTGATCTCCTCGATGCTGCCCTGGGTGTGGGTCTTGTATTCGAAGGGACCACTGCCCACCGGGATCGACGTTTTGAGCGTCTGCTCGTCGAGCATCTCCTTGGGCACGATCACCGGCGAAGCAACTTCCAGGAAGAAGGCGTATGGGTTGTTGCCTTCGTAGCGGATCGTGAGCGGGTCGACGGCGGTGGCGCCCTTGAAGTCCTTGCCCTGGAGGTAGGCGCCGCCGCTCGCCGGCGGCTTGCGGAGAAATTCGACCGCCGCCGCGACATCTTCGGCGGTGACATCGCGGCCGTTCGCGGGCGCGCGATTCTGGAACTTGCTCGGCGGCATCTTGACGATCGTGGTGACATCGTCGGGCTGTTCGAGGCTCGACGCGAGCATCAGGTCGAGCTTGTCCGCGTCCTTGATGTCCTTGAGCGCCCAGAGCCGGTCGTAGTAGCCCCACTCCCGGCGAAAGAAGTTGACGTAGGATGGGTCGGCGCCGGGGTGGTAGGGAGAGAAGTGGGGCGCCTGGGTGATCGTTGCCTCACGCAACTGTCCCCCTGGCTTCGGCGTTCCTTCCTCTGCGGCTGCCGTGGCGCCCGTGGACAGGGCGCTACCGCCACTCGACTGTGACCCTGTCTGCGTGTCACTGTCGCCGCCACACGCGGCGAGGAAGGCCGCCGATCCTGCTGCGACGAGGGCAGAGCGGAGCACGACCCGCCGGCCGTAGCGCCCATCTTGTCCCCAGTGTCGCGTCTGCTTGCCAATCGTCACGAATGATCCCCCTCTGGCGGCCATGCGGCCGCGCATGTGATTCCGATGAAAACTCTGCCGTGCCGCGTGCCGGGGCCAGCCCGGCAGCGACTCCCGCGGTTTGCCAGCTCGATGGTGGACACACCGGTGGCCGGCGATCGCGGGCGGCGCTGATATCGCTGCTTCATTACTTGTCGAGCCAGAGTCCCTTCTGATACCAGGCCGGCTGGTACGCGGGATCGAAGCCCTTCAGGTACGAATACCAGGCGTAGTGCCAGTTGCCGCTCATGATCGGGATGAGGTTCGAGTACTTGCGTGCGAGCATCGTCTCGAAGTCATGCGAGAGCTTCTCACGCTGCGCCGGATCGATCGTCTCTTGAACGCGGGTGACGAGCGCGTCGACCTCCGGATCCTGAAGCGACGTCGAGTTCCAGAAGGTGCCGGAGTCGGTCTGCGCGTACTGATAGTCGAGCAGGACCGACATGCTGATCTCGAAGTCGCCCGGCTTGGGGCCGGCGCGCTGGAGATAGATGTTGCGGACGACCGGATTGAGTCGCGTCTTCAGCCCGACGGCGGCCAGGTCTTCGGCCATTAAGCGACCGGAGTCGACCCAGGTCTGCGCCTCGACCGGCAGCATGAACTCATATTCTTTGTTCAGGTCGATGCCGGAGGCCTTGAGCAGATCGGACGCCTTCTTCGGATCATAGCCGATCAGGTCTTTGACCGGGTCCGGTCCGAGCGGGAAACGGGTGGTCCGCGCCTTGGAGAAGTACCAGGTACGCTCGCCATCGCCGAAGAAGACGACATTGATCACCCGATCGACATCGATCGCGCGGTAGACGGCTTCGCGTACGCGGATATCGTTCCAGGGCGGGCGATTGATGTTGAGCACGAGGGCCATACCGCTGGTCGAAGGGTTGGTCTTGACGACGATCTTGTTGCCGAGGTCTTTCTCGAGCTGATCCTTCGCCTTGATGCTCGTGATGCCCTCGTAGTTGAGCATGTCGAGCTGGCCGGAGCGGAAGGCCGCCTCCATCGCGGCGATGTCCGGCACGAACGTGAGCTTGCGATCGGTGATGTACGGGAGTGACTTGTCGCGGAAGCCGTCGAACTTGGTGACTTCCTCGGTGCTGCCCTGGGTGTGTGACTTGTACTGATAGGGGCCGGTGCCGATCGGCGGCGTCTGCTTGAGGGTTTGCTCGTCCAGCATCTCGCGCGGGGCGATCACACGTTCGCCGCCGCCCTCTTCGAAGAAGAACGCGCGCGGGCCGAACGTCTCGAAGCGGACGGTCTGCGTATCGACGGCGGTAACCGACTTGAGGTCCTTGCCGGATTGGATGAACGACCCACCGGACGCGGGCGGTTTCTTGAGGAACTCGACCATCGCCACCACATCCTCGGCGACGAGGTCGCGGCCGTTGGCGGGCGCGCGGTTGTGGAACTTGGCGGGGTGCAACTTGGCGACGACGGTGGTGGGATCGACCTGCTCGAAGCTGGCCGCCTCGCGGAGGTTCATGATGTCGCCGGAAAGCTCGGCGGTCTTGAATCCCCAGAGCGGTTCATAGTAGCCGAAGTCACGCCGCCAGAAGTTGACGATCGACGGGTCGGCACCCGGGTGATACGGACTGAAGTGCGGCGCCTGCGTGATCGTGGCGAGGCGGTATTGACCGCCCGGCTTCGGAGTTTCCTGTGCTGCTGCCGCGGTTGTGCCACTGGCGCTGGTCGCGGCCTGACCGGCGCTCCCGCCCTCTGAGCTCGAGTCATCATCACCACCACAGGCGGCGATGAACGCCGATGCGCCGGCCGCCGCACCGACGCGCAGGACCGCGCGCCGGCCAACGCGTGGCCTGGTGACCCGGTTCCAATATCCTTCCCGCATCTCTCCTCCCCCTTGTCTTCCTCCATCCGCCGACGGTTTCATGTAACCGTTTACGACAACGGATGAACCTTTCATACGAGTAACGTTTCTGGAAGTCAAGCCGGATGCATGCCGCCGTGGCGCCGACGGGAATGCGTCACCGCCACGGCGCCAAGGCGCCAAGGGTGATTTTGACCTGGTGTCTTGGCGCCGTGGCGGTGAGCATCATGGGTCAGGCGACGGCGACGCCGCGGAAGCGAGGGAGGACGGTATTGGAGAAGAGCTCGGCGGGGGTGCGGGTGTCGCGGCCGAAGAACTCGATGATGAAGTGGGTGCAGCCGAGGTCGATGTGGCGCTGGATCGCCTCGGCGACCATCTCCGGGGTGCCGGCGATCGCGAGCGGGCCGCGGACATCGCCCATGTGGCCGCCGAAGATCTTGCCCGCGCGTTCGAGCATCGGCTCGACCTCATCCTGCTTCTCGGTGATCAGGACGAGCGTCTGCTGCGAGATCTGCACCTGCGCCGGGTCACGGCCGACGGACTCGCAGTGGCGGCGGAGCACGTCGACCTTGCGGGCGAGGTTGCTCTGTTGACCGGCGGAGTTGTTCCAGATATCGGCGAAGCGGGCGGCGACCTTCATCGTCACCTGCTCGCCGCCGCCGCCGATCAGGAGCTTGGGCCGCGTCTCCGGCACGGGCGTGATCGTCAGGTCTTCGACCTGGAAGTATTTGCCCTGGACGGTGAGGTTCGGCTCGACCCAGGAGCGGGTCATGATCTCGGCGGCTTCGCCGAGCGCGCGCACGCGGTCGCGGCCATCGGGGAAGGGATAGCCGAAGTCGGTGAACTCCTTCTTGAACCAGCCGGCGCCGATGCCGGGGACGACGCGCCCGCCGGTGATCTGGGCGAGTGTCGCCACGACCTTGGCCAGATAGGCGGGGTTGCGGAAGCCGGGCGGCGAGACGAGCGTGCCCAACTCGACCCGTTCGGTGATCGAGGCGACGGCGGCGATCGTCGTCCATGCCTCGAGGATCGGGATCTCGGCGCGGGGAACGCCGTAGAGGTGGTCGTTCAGCCAGAGGGAGTCGAAGCCCATCTGCTCGAACGTCAGGGCGGCCGATTTTGTCTCTTCCCAGGTGCGCGAGATCTGGGGCAGGTTGACACCGAAGTGGATGGACTCAGACACGTTCTTCCTCCTGGTTGCGCTGCAATCGTGGGCTGACGGCGGCTCCAACCATACCATCCGCGCCGACGCACCGTTAGCCCGCATCGTTCACCACGAAGACACCAAGGCGCCAGGGCGAACGTACACTGGAGAGGTGATGGCAGATACGGAAACGACAGGGACGGAGCGCGACCAGAAGCCGGACGAAATCGAGCGGGCACGGCGCTATGAGCGGGGCTCGCTCTGGCTACGGCTGGTCAACGCCGGCACGATTGCCGTGGCGCTGGTGGTCTTTCTGCTGAGCGGAGCATCGGTGTGGTTGCGCGATGCGGTTGCGGATGTCAGCGGGAATGTGTGGCTTCAGGTGGCGCTGTTCACGGCGATCCTGGTCACGGTCTGGAGCGTGGCGACGCCGCCCTGGGAGTACATCACGGGCTTTCGGCGGGAGCACCGCTATGGGCTTTCGACTCAGACTATGGGCAACTGGCTGGCGGATCAGGCGAAGGGGTTCGTGCTCTCGTTGGTGCTGACCATCGTCGTGCTGGAGGGCGCGTATCTGCTGCTGCGGGAGGCGGGCGGTGCGTGGTGGCTGTGGGCGGCGGGCGGGATGGTGCTGCTCAGCGTTGTGTTCACGATCCTGGGTCCGGTGCTGTTCATCCCGCTGTTCTACAAGCTGCAGCGGATCGAGGATGCGTCGCTGACGGAGCGACTGACGCGGATCGCCGAGCGGGAGGGGGCGCAGGTGATCGGCGTCTACCGGATGGGGATGAGCGCGAAGACGCGCAAGGCGAACGCGATGGTGGCGGGGCTGGGGCGGACGCAGCGGATCATCCTGGGCGACACGCTGATGGACGGCTTTCCGGCGGACGAGATCGACGTGGTCGTCGCGCACGAGGTGGCGCACTACCGGCACCGCGACCTGTGGAAGGGGATCGGCGTCAGCGCGGCGATCACGTTGGTGGGGCTGTTCATTGCCTCGCGGGTGCTCGATACGCTGGCGGATCGGGGGCCACTTAAAGGTCCGGCAGACCTGGCCGCGCTGCCGCTGTTGCTGCTGACGTTCGGCGTCTACGGGCTGGTGACACTGCCGTTGGGGAACACGTATTCGCGGTGGCGGGAGTCGCTGGCCGATCGGGCGGCGTTGCGAGCGACGGGGCTGGTGGAGGCGTTCATCAGGGCGATGCGACGGCTGGCGATGCTCAATCTGTCGAATCCGACGCCGCATCCGCTCGTGGAGACGATCTTCTATTCGCATCCGTCGATCGCGCGGCGGATCGCGATGGCGGAGCGTTTCGATGCGCGGTCCGATGTTCGTACATTAGGCACCGACTGAACTGAAAACAAGACGATAGACTCTGGAAGACTTGATGCTGGCAGGCGCGGACCTTGGGGCAACCGGCACGTCGTCGCAGAGGAGGATGCAATGACCCTGGCAGAGCGAACCATCTCGAAGGACCGACGTGGCGTAGCGCCACCGATTAGCTCGCTGACTCGGGACTTCCTCGACTGGGTCGCCGGCGGACCCAAAACGTACGCTGACGCGATGGAGGCATGGCGGACCAGCTGCCCGCGGCTGACGATCTGGGAAGATGCGCTCGGCGACGGCCTGATCTCCTTGAAGCACGAGCCTGGTATGACGATGGGGGAGACACGGGTGGTGATCACGGCGCGTGGGCAGCGGGCACTGGGCGAGGTCCAGACACAGTAAGGGTACTAGCCCCAACAGCCGGTACGACCTGCCTTCGCCACATTCAGGCGTAGCTGTGCAAGCCGGCGATCCAGAAATTGACGGCGAAGATGTTGAAGATGATCACGGCGAAGCCGGTGATCACGAGCCAGGCTGCCCGCTTGCCACGCCATTGGGCGAGGGAGCGGGCGTGGAGGTAGCCGGCGAAGACGAGCCAGGTGACGAGCGCCGTCGTTTCCTTCGGGTCCCAGCCCCAATAGCGGCCCCAGGCGATGTTGCCCCAATAGGCGCCGAGGGCGATGCCGAGGCCGAGGATGGGGAAGCCGGCGACGACGGCTTTGTAGGTGACCTCGTCGAGCGTGCGGGCGGAGGGCAGCCAGGAGAAGCGTTCGGCGTTGCCCTGGACGAGGTAGAGCACGGCGGTGACGAAGGCGACGCCGAGGACGCTGTAGGAGACGATCATCGCGGCGACGTGGATGGCGAGCAGGCGGTTGTTCTGGAGGGCGGGGACGAGCGGCTGGATCTCGGAGGAGAAGGCGATGTCGGCGACGAGGAAGAGGGCGAGGGCGAGCGGCATGGCGAAGATGCCGACGCGGCTGCCGCCGGAGCGCCGTTCGATGATGACGGCGGCGATGACGACGCCGGCGCCGAAGGCGCTGAGGTACTCGAACATATTGGTGTAGGGCGGGTGGCCGGTCGCGATCGTGCGGGTGACGAGCATGAGCGCGAGGGTGACGCCGGCGGCGACGGCGAGCCAGGAGCCGAGGCGTCCCCAGAGCGGCGCCGGGGGCTGCGTTTCGCTGAGCGTGATCGTGCCGGCGTTGGTCACGGCGGTCCGGCGGACGACGCGGCTGCCGACGGCTGATGCGACCAGGCAGAGGGTTGAAGCCGCCGTCAGTCCGACGCCGAGCCAGAAGAATGCAATCGCCAACTCCGCCATCCCAACCTCCTCTCACATCCTACCGATGCGGCCGATCCACTGACGTCGCCCGAGGTGACGGCGCGGAGCGCGACGGGCGCTTGAGACATCCTTCACGAGCGTACCGCAGCTTTGCCTTCCGTACCAGATGGCGATCGGTCGAAGCGGGTGGCGGGCCGGGTCAGGTGCGGAGCGTCACGCGGCGGAAGGCTTCGGCGTAGGCGATGCCGCTCTGTTCGGCGCCGTCGGTCATGCGCTTGCGAAAGCCCTCGATCCACTTGTCGCGCGGCTCGTCGCGGGCGACCTGGCTGGTGTGGGCGAGGATGGCGTCGACCTTGGTGTCGATGTGGTCGGAGACATCGACGAAGTAGTCGGGCTCGTCGGAGCCGGCGAGGAGGAGCTCGCCGACGCGGTGCCAGTTGAGGCCCTCTTCGATGTGCTCCGGGTAGTAGAGCGGGTCGCGGCTGGCGGGGTAGACGGCGTCGTAGGTGGCGATGCCGACGTTGCGGTGGTCGTTGTGGTTGAAGCCGCGGCGGAAGCCGTCCCAGGTGATGACGGTGTCGGGCTTGAGCTCGCGGATGACGCGGACGATCTCGCCGCGGAGGGCGGGGCCGTCCTCGACGAAGCCGTCGGGGTGGCGGAAGAAGATGACGTCCTGGACGCCAAGGATGCGGCAGGCGTCGCGCTGCTCCTGCTCGCGCATGCCGGCGAGGCGTTCGCGGGTCATTTCGGGGTCTTTGGTGCCCTTGTCGCCGGAGGTGGCGAGGCAGTACCAGACGTGCCAGCCCTCGGCGCAGAGCTTGGCGACGGTGCCGGCGCAGAGGAATTCGGCGTCGTCGGGGTGGGCCATGACGACGAGGGCGCGCTTGGGTTGCGGCTCTTCGCGGGGCTGCTCGTCGGTCTGCGGTTGGTCGGTGGTCATGGCGCGTCTCCGGTGAAGCTGTGACAGGGACAGCTTACTCGAAGTGAGGGGGAATCGGTAGGTGGCGGGGGAGCGGCCCTCACCCCCGGCCCCTCTCCCGCTCCGGCGGGAGAGGGGAGTCTGATCGGCGCGGGTGGGCCAGTATGATTCGTCGCGGTGACGGGGGAGGGGCCGGGAGCGACGAAGTGGATGCGTTGATTGCTGGTGTTTGCATTTGATCGTTCGTTTTGCGTTTTGTGCCATTCGTCAGATTCGCGATGGGACCAGTGTCAGGTTTAGGGCT
>JBFXAN010000065.1:0-33069 GCA_050184225.1 Dehalococcoidia bacterium
AGATCAGGTCGAAACAGCGGTTTGAGAGCTGATTGCGACATCAGCGTTGCTCCTGTCAGGTTCGGACGTACTCGTCCACCATCTCCGGCAGATGCGCCGTCCCCAATGGCTCCGTTCCCCGCCAGCGCTCGACCCGGTCGAATCTCCTCGGTCGGTCCTCGCCCTGACGGCCGCAGCCTATGAATCTAGGGTCGGTGGGAATATTGGGCGCGCCGCTCCCGTTCCTGCGCCGAAGAAGGTCCATCCGGTGTCCGGCCGAGCGCACCGATCGCCGACGGAAAAGGGGCGGACACATGGTCCGCCCCATCGTTACATGCGTCCTTTTGAGAGAGACGCACCTATGCCGACTTCTGCGCTTCGTCGTCCTCGGCTGCTGCTCCGAAAAGACGGGCGCTGCGCTCGATCGCGGCCAGCAGTCCTCCGGGAAAGACATCGGGCGAGCGCGCGATCGCGGGGAAGTTCATCGCCAGCGCGCGGACGAAACCGGGTGTGGCCGCCACGCCCTCAAGCCAGGCGAGCGACGCCGCGGGAATCTCCGGCGCGCGCGAGTGGGCGAGCGTACCGCGATAGGCGCTCCGAAAGATATCGTCGCGAAGCCGGTGGAAGCCGGCCATCGTCGCCTCCCAGTCGGCGCCGTCGAGGACATCACCCAGGGCATCGGCGAGCAGGAAGCCGCCGCGGAGGGCGTCCTCGATGCCGGTGCCGGTCGAAGGGTCTTTGCAATAAGCGGCGTCGCCGGTGAGCGCCCAGCCTGGTCCATAGGGCACGCGCAGGTAGTTCTCCACCCCGCGCGTGCCGTAGACCGGTCCCTGCCGCTCCGCCCGCCCCATCCGCCGCGCCATCCCCGGCAGAGCCCGAAAGGCGACGTCAAACCGGCCGCCGGGATCGGCGCGGAACGCGTCGAAGTCCCTGGTCTGCAGCTCCAGCACGAGACAGTCGATCCCCGGCTCCATCGGCATGATGTAGCCGATCCGGTCGTCGATGTAGAAGACCTCGCCCGTCGCCTCCGGCAGCGGCTCCACGTCGCGGTAATAGGCGTAGTAGATCGGACGCAGCGCCGGCACCTCGTCGTAGCGCTGCGCGTCGACCCAGCCCGCCACGCTCGAGTTCTTGCCGTCCGCGCCGACCACGACGCGGGCGCACACCGACACCCGCCGTCCCGATGCCTTCCGCAGATGCACACCCGCCACCCGCCCGTCCTCCCAGATCAACCCTTCGGCGCGCGTCGATTGCCACACGGTCACGCTGGCCTGCTTCATCGCGTGCTCGATCAAGGTCATGTCCAGGCGGCTGCGGCGGGGGCACAGGGCATAGGCGCCGGGCGCGCGCACCGCCCCTTCGACGATCACGTCGCCGACATACGTCCGCTGGCGCGTGATCCGGCGAAAGCCGGCCGCCTCCACGTCGGCGAGCACACCCAGCCGCGCGAGCAACTCGACACCGGACGGATGGAGATAGTGGGTGGAGAGCGTGTCGCTGGGGAAGCGGTCGCGGTCGACGAGCAGCACCCGCCGCCCCTGCCGGCCCAGCAAGATCGCGAGCCCGGCGCCGGCGACCCGCCCCCCAATGATCACCACGTCAAACTCCGTCTCGTGGACGTGGCGGCCGTCATAGCGCAGCAGCTTCGTCATGGTCGGTATCCTCCTGTCGGGAGAGGCGCTACCCGCTGGTCAGGGAGCGCCGTAGACGGCATAGACCGCCGAATAGGGCACACGCGCGACGACGCCGGCATGCTCCTCGTCGCAGCCGACCGTCGGAGCGACACCGCCGGTGGTCTCCAGCCGTTGAATGTACGCCACGCCGCCGAAGCTGCCAGGTGCGCCCGCCGCCGTCACCCGCAGCAACAGCCAGGGGATCGCGCTCGGTTCCGCGCTCGGCGCCCGCTCGACCACCTCCGCCGTGACGCTGCTGCCGTCGTTCGCCTGCCACGTCGGCCCGGCGAAGTGCGTGCCGGCGATCGCGCCGCTGTCGTCGAGCAGCACGGCCGCCGGCGCGGTGAACGCCCACTCGAAGCCCGACCCCGCCGTGGCGCTCGCCCGACAGGTATAGACCTGCGCGCCGATGCCGAGCAGTTCGCGCTGTAGCACCTGCCCGTCCGGCGGCACCAGATTCGCCGGTACCCCACCCTGCGCCGCGTGCGACCGGCCCGCGCCGGCAAGCGCCATCAGGGCGCCGTACGCAACTGCAACCGCCGCGAAGAGCAGCGCCCATCGCGACGATCGAAACGTGTTCATAACGACCTCCGAGTATCGAACCTTGCGCGGGATAACGCGCCCGCACGTCACTGGATGTCAGTACATGGGATTGCGTGATGGTGACCAGCGCCGCCGGCCTGCGGAGGGTTGACGGCGTTGGTCTCAAACGATTCGTCCTAGGCGGCCGGGCGGTCACCATCGTAGACGTAGGGATCGGCAGCCTCCCGAAGCTGCTCCGTCGGGTTCGCCATCTCCGTCACGATGAACGGGCAGCGCAGGCAGGCGGCCTTCCCCTCCTGCCGCCACCAACGGCACGTTGACCGGATGCGGCAGGCGGGCAGCCCCTCGACCGCCGCCGGCAACTCCTCCACGACCCGCGAGGCCAGCCGGCACTGCCCTTGGGCGAAGTGCAGGCAGGCGCTCGCGGCGCAGGGAGCAGCCGCCCGGAAGACGGCGCCGGGCGACGCCGGCGCGGCCAGCGCCAGCAGTTCGTCCGTCACCGGCAGCGGCTGGACGAGGTGTGCCAGACGCGGCGCCCGCGCCGTGCCGCCGACCACGCCGAAGATCACCGCACCGTCCGTCTCGGGCGGCGCGCTCGGACAGAGCGACGCCGAATCCTCATGCGTAGCGGTCATGGCTTTGCTCCTATCGGCGGATCGGCACCTCGCGCGGGACCACCGGACCCCGTGGCCCGGACGGCGGCGCGACAAGCCCAATGAAGATCGGCGGCTGGCCAAATATCGGAAGGGTGCCCGGCGTTGGATTCTCGTTAGTCAGCGCATAGCCGCTCACGTCATCTGCCGCCGCCAGCGCCCGCGCGACCCCGCGCGTCACCGCCTCGATGAAATCTTCCAGGTCAATGCGAGCGGGGACCGCGCCGGGTTGTTCCGTGGTCTGCTCCGTCTGCTCGCTCATGATTGTTGCCTCCTGCGGCATGGTGTGTTTACCGCCGCCACCGCAGGAACTACTCCGGCGGTGGCCGCGTCCGCTACGATGTGGCGCTCGTCGAGCACCTGTTTCAACCCGGAGGGTTGAGCGGCGACGTGCTGCCGTCGTCCGGGTCATAGATCGTGTCGAGCCAGATCGACGGGAACGGGAATGCGCCACTGCCCGTGGGCCGGGGCTTCGGCACCACCACCCTCTCCTCGCGAATCCGGTACCCCTGCGTGTCCATGTCCTGGCTAGCGAGCAGCCGGCGCGTGTCGGACTCGAACACGTGTCGCTCGTCTTCTGTGAGACCGTTGTAGAAGGCCTGGAACTTCGCCGCGGCCCGCTCCCTGACCGCTTCCTGCTGCTGATTGCTGATCTGTGTCATGGCTTCCTCCTGCCACATCTGGACGTCGCCGTCCGTCTTTGCTCGGCTGCTCCCTCGCACCCAGACGCCTGCCGAAGCACCGTGTCGAATAGTGCCTGCTCCGGAGGCGTCCGGTCGCGACGTGCTACACCTCGGTCTGATAGGTGGGAGTGATCATGGTGTACAGAATCGGGCCGTTGGTGCGATAGGGAATCAGCCCTCCGGTCACCGGATCATCCAGGTTACGTGCTCCAGGTCGTGCCTTATTCCCGGAACCGTCGTCGTACACGGGCTTCATGTACCCCTCCGTGTCAGCCTCCTCGCCGGCCACGAGCCGGCGGACGCCGAGGATGCACATCGCTCGCTCGTCATCGGTGAGCCCGTCATAGAAGGCCTGGAGCTTCGCCGCCAGCTGGTTCGTGGTTTCC
This sequence comes from Dehalococcoidia bacterium, assembly GCA_050184225.1. Taxonomy (GTDB): domain Bacteria; phylum Chloroflexota; class Dehalococcoidia; order CAUJGQ01; family CAUJGQ01; genus JBFXAN01. The sequence goes on from JBFXAN010000065.1 coordinate 3,918, forward strand.
GCCTGCTCATTCGTGATCGTTGTCATCGCTGTCTCCTTTTGGATTCGGACTCTGTTCGATTGTTGGGACAGGAGCACGTGCCTCATGCTCCCTGCCCATTCGGCCGCGCCGCTCCACCGGCGCGGATGGCGTCGAGATAGGGGAACGGGTTGAAGCTGACCGCCCAGGCAAACCCGACGGTGTCGGACACCGACACGTCGCACTCCGCCGCCCGCCGCAACAGCTCGTGCAGCAGCACCTGTTCCGCTGGCGTCAGCAAGGCATGCAATCCGGTCAGCTTCGCGGCGAACGCGCGAACGTCCGCGTCCGTTACCGTCGCCGCTGGCTCGCCTGACATCATCTCGCCGCCTCCTCTCCGATCCGCCCGCCAACCTGTCGCCGCCGGTTGATGGTGTGGAGGGTGCCGCCGTCATCGCGTCGGCCCCCTCACTTCCCACCACAAGACAACGATAGGCGGCGGACGAGCGCCCGCCGCTCCCGTTCCTGCGCCGATCAGGGTCCACCATGCGTCCGAATGAGCTGACCGACGTGTCACGGTGGACCACCACCGCCCCGCGCCTCCCCAACGTGCCTTGTTGGCCATCCGCTGGTGCCACAGAAAGCACACGCCGCGCTGCTCAAACAGCGCGGCGTGCATCCGCATCTGGCAGATTCGCTACAGCAGCCGGGGATCACGCTCGCTTTGCGTCCTCGGCGCTGGCCCGCTTGCGGTTAGAAGTTCGAGTGCACCTGGGTCCGGCCGTGGTTGGGCGGGTAGGGCAGGTTGTCGTAGAAGACATCGACGCGGAAGTTCATCGTGCTTTCGACGCTACACCCGTCGCAGTGCGGACTCAGCGTGATCGGCGTGGACGCCCACTCCCGGCCCTGTGGCACCTGTGGCTCCGGCAAGGGCATGCTGGCATGCACGGGAATGAACTCATGGCCAACCTGGCTGACCAGCCAGATCAACGGGTCGATTAAGTCCTCCTCCGTGGACCAGGCGTGCAGCGAGAAGCTGGTCGGCATGACAGGGAAGTTCTCCTCGGCGAAGGTCAGCGCCAGCTTCTCGTTGCGATCGTTGCGCGGGACGAACGTCCCCTCGCCATAGCTCCCCGCCTGGCAGACGCCGGAGAGGTGCGCAACCCCCGACGGCGTCGTGTTCGGGAAGCAGCCGCCGGATCTGCCACCGTCCCAAAACACCGACCAGAACCAGGTCGGCTCGCCCTTGCCGAACCAGTCGCCGTCCTCGCTGACGGTGATCTCGTCGAGGACCAGGCGGATGCGCTTGCGCGCCGTCGTGAAGTTCCCCTGTGCGGTCGCCGTGCGGTTGTCCGGCGTCCTCGCCGTAACGACGACTGTGTACGGCGTGTTGGACTTCAAGCCCGTCAGCCGCTGCTCGTGCGTCGTGCCGTAATAGGGGTTCGTGAACCGCGGGTCGTTGGCCGCGATGATTCCCGAAGTGATGGGCTGCGCCGGTTGCGACGTCAACGCGGCCGCTGTCGTTGTGATCGCCCCTGCGGTCGCCGGCCGGAAATCGATCGCGACCGTGACCGGCTCCGAGCTGGTGAAGGCGACGGTGGCCAGGGTGCCGCCTGCCTTGATCTGAAGCGGGCTGAGTGTTGGTGGGCCGGCAGCCTGCACCGGGTTGCCGAGCGCCGTCGAAGCGACCGCGGCGAGCGCGAGTACGACTCCCACGAGGGCGCGTCGGCACATTGTAGGGACGTTCATGGCGGTTTCTCCTTCAGCTGGTGGCGTACAGACCAAGCGTTGTCAGGCCGCGATCCGGCCCAGCACAATTGGCCCGCACGGCATTCAGCAGGTAGTCGGGTAGGCGACGACCTCACACTCGGGGCGTGCGGGACTCGATTGCTGAACAGAAGGAGCGGCGATCGCCCCGGTCATACCGGCCCCGGCGGACACGCCGTCGCCGCCGAAACCCGGCGCTTGCGGCATCGTTGCCGTGATCGGCGCCGCCATCGGCGTGGTGGGGCGGTCGCCCGAATCCTGCCAGCGCACGGCCGCCACCAGCAGAAGCGCGGCGGCGAAACCCGCCACCACGAGGAAGACGGTGCCCCACCCCGGACGTGTGCCGGACCGCTCTTCCGGCCTCATCGATGTCTGCAACTTCATTGGTTCCTCTTTCCACCAGGCGCCCGCACGAATCTCGATGCGCATCGCCCGGTCAACTGGTTTGGTGTACTGACGGATGGCCCCGCCCGTGGTCGCTCGTGTATCCGCTGGATCGACACACGGCGGCCGGCAAGCGTGATCGAGGGTGCTGTCATCACCTCCGGCGGCGCTCCGGCCGTCGTACGATGCTGACAGCACCCTCATCTCCCACCACGAGAAAACGATAGACCGCGACCGAGCGTGCGCCGCTCCCGTACAGGAGCCGAAGAAGGTCCACTATGGGTCCATCCGCCCCGGCCACCGATGTGCCGCTGAACGACACCCGCCCCCGCTGGAGCATGGTGCTCCGCGCCCTGCGCGAGGCGCGTGGTGTGACGCTCGATGGCTGGGGCGCCCGCCTCGGCGTCAGTCGCACCACCGTCCAGCGCTGGGAGCGTGGCGAGCGCGCGCCCGACCCCGGCGCCGAAGCGTCGATCCTCGCCTTCTGTCGTGAGGCCGGCCTCTTCCGCACCTACGACCGCGGTCCCCTCGCCGGCCTCGATCTGAACGCGGAACTGCTCCAGGATCTGTTCGCCGAGGCGCGCTGGGGTGGGAGCGCCGGCCCGGTTGCGGCCCCACCTTCGTCCGACCGCTCCCCCGCGCCGCGGCAGGAAAGCACACCGCACCACGCGTCACTGCCGCCGCCCTCTAATCTGCCGCTGCAGCTCACCAGCTTCGTCGGTCGGGAGCGGGAGATCGCGGCCGTGCGCCGCGTGCAGGCCGGTACCCGCCTGCTCACCCTGACTGGTGCAGGCGGCTGCGGCAAAACCCGCCTCGCACTCCGCATCGCCGATGAGCTGCTCTGGGCCTATCCCCACGGCGTCTGGTTCGTGGAATTGGCGTCGCTCGTCAACCCGACATTGGTGCCCCAGGTCGTCGCCTCCGCGCTGGCGATCCAGCCAACCGGACCGCGGCCGGTCACGGAGGCGCTGATCGAATCGCTCCGGCCGCGACACCTGCTCCTGCTGCTGGACAACTGCGAACACCTCCTGCCGGCGTGTGCCGAACTGGTGGCATCACTGCTCCGCGCCTGTCCGCACCTCGCCGTTGTGGCGACCAGCCGCTCGTCGCTGGGGATTGCCGGCGAAACAGTGTACAGGGTACCTCCACTGCTGGTGGAGGCGCCTCGGGAGTCGGGAGTCGGGAGTCGGGAGTCGTTGGAACCGGCAGCCTCCGACTCCCGCCGCATCTCCGACGCGGCCGCCTTGTTCGTCGATCGGGCACTGCTGCAGCGGCCGGAGCGCGTGCTGACGCCCGGCGACGCGGCAACGATCGCGGAGATCTGCCGGCGGCTGGATGGGATGCCGCTCGCCATCGAACTGGCCGCCGCCCGCGTCAGCGCGCTCTCGCTGGACCAGATCGCGGAGCGGCTCTCCGATCGCTTCCGGCTGCTGAACGGCGGCAGCCATACCGCGTTGCCCCGCCACCAGACACTGCGCGCGACGATGGACTGGAGCTACGACCTGCTCGCCGAGCCGGAGCAGGCGCTGCTCCGCGCGCTCTCGGTGTTCGCCGGTGGCTTCACGCTTGAGGCAGCGGAGGCAGTGTGCGGGGCAATGGGCAATCGGCAATCGGCAGCGGGGACGATCGAGCCTCGCCGCCCCATTGCCGATTGCCCACTGCCCACTGCCCCGGACGTGCTCGACCTGCTCGCATCGCTCGTGGACAAATCGCTCGTGATCGCCGAGGAGCGGGACGGCGCCGTCCGCTATCGGATGTTGGAGATGGTGCGCCAATACGCCGGCGAGAAACTGGACGAGGCGAAGGAAACCGCCCCGACGCGTGACCACCACCTCGCGTGGTATGTGGCGTTGGCGCAGCGGGCGAGGGCAGCGGTGCATGGACCGGAGGAGCCGGCATCGCTGGATCGGTTGGAGGCGGAGCACGACAATCTGCGGACGGCGCTGGCGTGGTCGTTGTCGCGGGAAACGGACGAGGCCGCACTGCAACTGGCGTCGGATTTGCATCGCTTCTGGGAGCAGCGCGGCCGCATCAGTGAAGGACGGCAGTGGCTGACACAGGCACTGGAGGTCGGCACGGGAACGCCGGCCGGGGTACGAGCGACGGCGCTCCACAGCGCGGGCTGGCTGGCGTACAAGCAGGGCGATCTCGCGGTGTCGCGCGCGCTGATCGATCGGGGCTTGAGCCTGCACCAGCAGACGGGGAACCGGCTGGGTATCGCGATGGCACACGATAGTCTGGGTTGCATCGCCCTCCGCGTTGGTGAACACGTCGCCGCCCGCACACACCTCGAAGCAAGCCTGGCGTTGCACACGGAACTCGGTCATCAGCCGGGGATCGCGAGCGTGCTGGACGCACTCGGCATGCTCGCCGTTCGCAAGGGCGAGCGCGATGTGGCCCGTTCTCACTTCGAGGCGAGCCTCGCCCTGAATCGCGGCCTGGGGGACAAAGTCGGGATCGCGGAGGCCCTCGCCGATCTGGCAACGGTCGCTGGCGACGAGAACGGTGATGGACAGCGAACCGCGCTCCTGGAGGAAAGCTTGGCCCTGTACCGGGAGATCGGCGACCGGCAGGGGATCGCGCTCGTGCTCGGTAATCTCGGCATGACGGCGTGGACGCGCGGCGAGCATGGCCACGCGCTGATGCTGCTGGAGGAGAGCCTGGCGCTCTATCGCGACGTGGGCGACCGCCGCGGCATCGCCCGGTTGCTCGGCCAGCAAGCTCTGGTGATGCTCTATCTGCGCGAGCACGCGCGGGCGGCGGCGCTCTGCCGCGAGAGCCTGGCGCTGCATCGGGAGGTGGGCGACCAGTGGGCGATTGCCTGTTACCTGCCGGTGTTGGCCGGGGTGGCATTCGGCCAGGGACAACCCGAGCTCGCTGCCCGACTCTTCGGAGCAGCCGCTGCCCTGAACGAGCGGCTCGGCTCCTCCCTGCCGCCGGTCGGCCGGCGCAGCTACGACCGCACCGTCGCCGTCGTCCGCGCCACCCTGGGCGAAGCCGCCTTCGCGTCGGCGTGGATCAGCGGCGAGACGATGTCGTCAGCGGATGCAATCACCTTCGCCCTGTCGGAGAACGCCGGCGCCCTTCCCTAACCCCAGTCCCGCACGCCCTGCAACGCAGCTCACTCGTGCGTGATCACGCCGCCACCGGCAGCGGGTGACGGGCAAAGAAGCCGGCCAGCCCCTCGGCCATGCCGCGCGGATTCTGCATCTGCAGCGCATGCGTCGCCCCCGGCAGCACGAATGGCTCCGCCTGCGGCAGCCACCGCTGCACCAACTCGTGGATCTCGACAAACACCGGTGCGCTCTCTGTCCCCAGCACGGCCAGCACCGGCCGGCTGATACGAACGGCACGTTCCTGCGTGAGTGACCAGTCCTGTAGAGCGGACACCTCCATCCCGAAGAACGTGTCGGCGTCAGCAACCGCTTGTTCGAACCACCCCGCGGGCAGCACCCGGTCGAGCGTCGATCGGTAGTCCGGGCCGAGGATGCCGCCGGCGAAGCCGTCGATCGCCGCCGCCTTGTCGCCCGCCTGGTACGACTCCAGAATCGGTCCCATCGCTGCGAAGAACTGTTCGGCGCTTGGTACCAAATGCACGAGACCGGCTTCCAAGAGGACGAGTGACTGCACCACCTCCGGCGCGTCCAGCGCGAGTTGCAGCGCGATCACGCCGCCGTAGGAGTGCCCGGCGATGTGCGCTCGCTCCACACCAACGTGGCGCAGCACCGCCCGTGCATCCGCCGTCTGCTGCTCGATACTCACCGGCCGGTCCACGCGACTACTGCCCGCGTAGCCCTGCCGGTGATACTGGATCAGGCGATACCGCTCGGTGAGCGCCGACTCTGCCAGCAGCGGCGCGAAGGCGTCAGCGATCAGGGCGCCGTGCACCAGCAACACCGGCTCCCCCGTCCCACGCACCTCGATCTCCAAGTCCGCACCATCGACAGTCATGCGTTCCATTGCGACGGTTCCTTTCTCCCAGTACCGGACCCCCTCACAGCAACAGCGAGTTTGTGCGCACTAACGTGTGCTGGACATCACGATCGTGTTGCTCGTGCCATCCGAGATGCCCGACCCCACCACCCGAGTGGCGATGACGCCCGTCCCCACCATCCGCTGGACGATGATGCCCGAGCCGAGCATCCGATTCACGATCACACCTGTTCCTATCGTCCGACTCACAATGATGCCCGAGCCGATCACAGGCGACTGCTGGATGATGCCCGTCGCCAGCGGCTGTGATGGTATCGCCCCCATGGCCGTGGCCATTACCACGGCCGTCAGCGTCGCCGCCGTCAGTTTCTCCCACGCTGCCATGATCGTTCCTTTCCTTTGTCCTCCCGGACACGAACAGCCCTTACGGCCACGTTGCCTCGATCGTGTAGTACTCGGTGCTCCCGGACTCGATCACGTCCGGCATCGCCGCCTCCGCCTCCTGAAATTGGGGGTTCGAGAAGAGAACCCCCCGCAGCCGCTCCCACTCGGCCAGGCTCTCCATCTCCAGCTCCTGGACGACGGTGTCGAACGGGCCGCTCAAGTCCGTCAGAAGACGGGCGCGCACGTTCGGCCCGACGATCGTTCCGGCGACCTCCAGCGACTGCTTGAATCCCGCCACGAGGTCACTGGACCTGCCCGACCGGGCCTGACAGACGAATCGCACGAGAATCACAGCGCCCTCCTCAGACGTAATACAAAGCCCAGTCCGACCGCCGGCCGAGTACCATCGCGCCGAGCGACTCGAAGCGGGCGGATGATGCCTGGGTGTGCTGGCTGATCGTGTGCACGTCGCGGAAGTACCGCTCGAACGGGTACTCCTCGCGGATCGCGGTCGTGCCGGCAACGGCGTGCACCAGGTCCACTGCCTGCACCGCCGCCTCCATCCCGAACGACGTCGCCAACCCCATCGAGATGCAGTTGTCGCCGGTGATCCGCCCGCCCTCCTGAACGAACTGCCACGCGTCGTCCACCGCCGAGTACAGCGCCGCCCGTCCGGCCTCGATCAGCGCCCGCGCCCGGGCGGCCCGATCGCGCACCGCCGGCTGATCGGCCAGCAGTTTCTGGGTGTAGCTCGGCGTCTTGGACACGGTCAGCTTCAGCAGATCGTCGAGCGCCGCGCGGGCGATGCCCAGCGCGGTAGCCGGGAGATTGGTGATCCCAAGCCAGAGGCCGAGTCGGTAGAGCGGCCCCGTGTAGGCGCTGCCGGGGTGGTCCAACGGGCCTAGCACAGCGCTGCTGCGCGCCGGCACGAACACGTCCGCCGCGCGAAAGTCGAAGCTGCCGGTTCCGCGCATGCCGAGGGTGTGCCAGTTGTCCAGGATCTCCGCCTCCCCGGCTTTGAAGACGGCTATCAGGATCTCCGGGCTGCCATCCGGATGAAGGCGCGGCGCCTCGCCGTCCATGACGAGGCAGAAGGCGGCGAGCCAGTCCGCATAGGTGCAGCCGCTGGCGAACGGCCACCGGCCGGTGACGCGATATCCGCCCTCAACGGGGACGGCGGCGCCGGTGGGCTGGCTTGACCCCGCCAGGACGACGCGCGGGTCGGCAAAGACCTCGGCCGTGCCTTCGTCGGGGAACATCTGGCCGACCGAGGCGATGAAGGCGGAGTTGGCCGCAACCCAGCCGGCGGCAGAGTCGATCCGAGACAGTTCCTCGAACATCTTCAGCGCCGGGATGGGGTCCATCTCCAGCCCGCCGTAGGCGCGCGGTACCCATGTGCGGAAGATACCGGCATCGATCAGCGCGGTCATCGCCTCCGGCGCCAGCCGTCGCTCCGATTCGGCCGCCGGCGCATACGCGCGCAGGACCGGCTCGACCCGCGCGACGAGTTCCGCCGGCGATGGTGTGGCAGGTGTGGTTGGTGTGGTTGTGGCCGCCATGACGTATTCCTCCTGTGAACTGGTTGTCCCGTTCTCGCTCCCGGCCCGATGAAGCCCGCTCCAGCATCGAATCCATCAACCTCGCGCTTCCTGCTTCTCCACCGAGCCGAAGTCGATCGCATCCAAATACGCGAATGGGTTGAAGCTCACGCCCCAGACAAACCCCTCCGTGTCGGTCGGCCCGACGGCGTCCTCGCGGGCTGCCGCCTGTCGAAGCAGCGCATGCAGCACTTCCTGCTCCGCCGGCGTCAGCAAGGCGTGCAGCCCCTTGAGCTTCGCCGCGAGCGACCGCACATCGGCATCGGTGATCACCGGGGGTCGCTCACCGGACATCGCAGCGTTCCCTTCTCCTTCGCGATCCGCGCATGTGGACGCGGATCAGCAGACGTGGTGCCACGCGTAGGTATTGTTTCTCTCGTTCCTTTCCGCGACGTGGTTGAGCGGGTCGGCGGTGACCGTGCCGCGAAGGGTCCCCGAGTATCCGCACTCCCGCACGTTGGTGAAGCGGATAGTCCTGCTGGCGCCAGGGCCTAGCCCGGCGACGTACACAGACTGGAGAACTGAGGTGCTGTCATTGTTGAGGTGAGTGACGTAGAAGGCGCCGGCGGGCTGACTGCACTGGTACTTCTGGTTCTTGACCACGACGTCCAGATAAGGGAATTGGCGCCTTGAGTCATAACCCAAGCGGTGGCTGGTGATGACCAGGTCCGGTCGCGTCACTTCACACGTCGGTCCTTGGTCGGGGGCAGGCTCCCCGCCGGGGCCGGGTTGGGCGGCCGTTTCCTGCACCATGGCGCTGGCTCCGGCGAGCAGCAGCGCGATCACCGCGATCGTGCGAACGATGGCGCGGCCCGGCAACTTGTGTGACATGGGGCACTCCTTCTGCCTGTTTCGGACGGAGCGGCCGAACTGCCGGGTGTATGATCCCCAAGAGCGGCTCTGCCGGCGTTTATATGTCGACGATAGGTCCCGCCGGCGGGCGCGACCCGCCCGCTTTGCGACCGAAAGGCGCCCACTATGCAACGGGCCCGTCCAGCCGAGCCACGCGCGCCGACCGCCGTGGACCGGTCGCGCTGGAGCACTGTGCTGCAGGCGCTCCGGGAAGCGCGCGGCGTCACTCAGGAGGGCTGGGCCGCGCGGCTTGGCGTCAGTCTGCGGACGGTACAGCGCTGGGAGCGCGGCGAGCGCGTGCCGGACCCTGGTGCAGAGGCCGGCATTCTCGCCTACTGCAGCGAGCGCGGCCTCTTCCGGACGTACGATCGTGGACCGCTCGCCGGGCTGAGCCTGACGGCCGAGTCCTTGCAGGCGCTCATCGCGGAGGCACGCCTGACGACCGGCGCACGCGCGGGCGCGGATCTTCCATCTGCCCCGCTGGACCAGCACTCGAATCTGCCCGCGCAGACCTCTAGCTTCGTCGGGCGGGAGCAGGAGCTTGCCGCCCTGCGCCGGGTGCTGGGCGCCACCCGTTTGCTCACCCTCATCGGCGCGGGCGGCTGCGGCAAGACCCGCCTCGCACTCCGCGTGGCGGATGAGCTGCTCTGGGCCTATCCCCACGGCGTCTGGTTCGTGGAACTGGCGGCGCTCGCCGATCCCGCGTTGGTACCGGAGACGGTCGCGGCGGCGCTCGACGTGCGCACCACCGGCGCGCAGCCGGTCACGTCGGTATTGGTTGAGCATCTGGCGCGGCGCCACCTGCTCCTGATCCTCGATAACTGCGAGCACCTGCTCCCGACGTGCGGCGTGCTCGTGGAGACACTGCTGCGTGCCTGCCCGCACCTGGAGGTCATGCTGACCAGCCGTGAACCGCTGAGGATCACCGGCGAGACGGTCTGGCGGGCCCCGCCGCTGTCGCCCCCGGATGCGGCTTGCCTGTTCGTCGAGCGGGCACGGCAGAATCAGCCGCCGATTGACCTGACGGCGGCGAACGGGGCCGCAATCGATGAGATCTGCCGGCGGCTGGACGGCATTCCGCTGGCGATCGAGCTCGCCGCCGCGCGGGTCAGGGCGCTCTCGATCGAACAGATCGCCGAGCGACTGGACGACCGCTTCCGCCTGCTCATCACCGGCAGCCGCACGGCGCTGCCCCGCCAGCAGACCCTGCGCGGGACGCTGGACTGGAGCTACGACCTGCTCACCGATGTCGAGCAGGCGATGCTGCGGCGTCTGTCCGTGTTCGCCGGTGGATTCATGCTCGACGCCGCGGAAACCGTGTGCACCGACCTACCTTCCCAATCCCCTTCCCTCACAGGGAAGGAGGAATCAGACGCAACCAATGCCGCCGGCACCTCGCATGGCTCCAACGAGCCTATCCCTATGCAACCATCGTTCGACAGGTCACCCCCTTCCCTGCGAGGGAAGGGGGCCGGGGGGTTAGGTATCGACACCCTCACCTATCTGGTGGACAAGTCGCTGGTGGTCGCACACCAGCGCGCTGGTGCCGTGCGCTATGGGTTGCTGGAAACCGTGCGCCGGTACGCCGGCGAAAAGCTGGAGTCGGCCGGAGAAGCACTCGCCGCGCGCCGCCGGCACCGCGGATGGTGCCTCGCTCTGGCCGAGCGGGCAGAGCCGGAACTCCTTGGCCCCGGACAGGCGGCGTGGCTCGCCCGTTTGGAGGAGGAGCATGACAATCTGCGGGCGGCGCTGGCTTGGTCGCTGACGCAGCCTGAGCCGGAGGTCGAGACGGCGCTGCGCCTGGCAGGCGCCCTGACGCGCTTCTGGGAACGCCGCGGGCATCAGAGTGAGGGGCGGCAGTGGCTGGCGCAGGCGCTGGCAGCGGCGGAGGACGCGCCATCGGGGGCGCGTGCGAAGGCCCTGCACAGCTCGGGCGTGCTGGCCGGCCTCCAGGGCGACTACGCCGCGGCACAGACATTCTACGAACGTAGCCTCAACCTCTACCAAGAACTGAATCATGCGCGAGGGGTCGCCGAGGCGCAGGGCAATCTCGGGAGGATGGTCTTTCGCCAGGGTGACTATGCCACAGCCCGCACGCTCCTCGAAGCGAGCCTGCTCCTCCACCGCGACGTGGGGTACAAGCTCGGAGTGACGAGCGTGCAAGGAACGCTCGGCGAGCTTGCGCTGCGGCAGGGCAACTATGCCGAGGCGCAGGCGATCTTCGAGGCGAAACTGACCTACCAGCGCGAGTTAGGCAACACGGAGGGCATCGCCGACGCGCTCGAAGACCTGGCGACCGTGGCCGGTGAGCAGGGCGAAGCCGAGCGGCAGTCGGCGCTGTTGGACGAGTCCTTGTTGCACTTCCGCGCGCTGGGAGACCCAGCCGGTATCGCGCTCGTACTCGGCAACCTCGGAATCGCCGCGTGGACGCGCGGCGATTCCGGCCGCGCGCAGGCGCTGCTGGAGGAGAGCTTGACGCTGTACCGGCAGGTCGACGACCGCCGCGGGATCGCTCGATTGCTCGCCAACCTCAGCTTCCTGGCGCTCCACCAGCGCGACCACACTCGAGCCACGGCGCTGTGCCGGGAGAGCCTCGTGCTCTACCGCGGGTTGGGTGACCCCTGGGGCATCGGCCGCTACCTGCCGGTGCTCGCGGGCGCGGCGTTCGCGCAGGGGCAGATTGAGCGGGCGGCGCGACTGTTCGGCGCGGCAGCGGCGCTGCGTGAGCGGCTCGGCACTCCCCTGCCCCCCGTCGTCCAACCCACCCACGACCGCGCCGTCACCGCCGTCCGCGCCGCCTTGGGCGAGCAGTCGTTCGCCTTGGCGTGGGCCGCGGGGCAAGCACTGACGCTGGATCAGGCGGTCGCCGAAGCGCTCCAGGAGACCGCCGCTGACTCCATTGCGGACACGGGTAGCGCCTCCGCGTGATCCACGACGGATCAGGCGACCGCTCGCTACCACGATCACCCTCGCTGTGCGCGGCGCGCTACCCAACCCGAGCGGCAATCTGGTCGGGCTTCGGTCCGCTCGCGAGCAGTCGCTGGATCGGTTTCAGGGCAGCCTGCACGCTCATCAGTCGCATCGCGATATCGCGCAGGACCGCCACCACGCTGCTCCGCTGGAACACCAGCTTTGCCAGCAGGCGTGAGTTATCTTGTGCCTCCTCGACCCGCGGTCGTTGTGCCGCCTCATACGCTTGAAGGAGCCTGGGAACCATGTCGGGCCGGGCCCGGCGTAGCATCCGTCCCAGCACCCACGCCGATTCCATCGCCATGCCCGCGCCGATCCCGGCCGTCGGCAGGAACCCGGCCGCCGCATCGCCGAGCAGCACCGCGTGGCCCTTCGCCCAGACCGGCGCCCGGCAATCGTTCAACGGCCAGAAGTAAACGTCATCGGTGTGGACGATCGCATCGAGCGCGGCCCCGATCCGGCGGCTTCGCCGCCGCAGCGTCCGACGGATCTGCGCGCCGAACGCCGCCGGTCCGGCCGCCGTCTCGGTGCGTGGTCCACCGACAAACACGCCGAGCTTGTCCCGTACCGGGTAGATGCCGATGAAGAAGCCGGCGCCCCACAGTTCTTCACCAAGGTCGGGGGCCGCATCGGCCGGTATCCACGCCACCCAGCCGCCCCACCGTGTATCGACGCCGCCGGCCGGCATCTCCGGACCGAGCAGGAGCGCGCGGGTGGTGGAGTACATCCCTTCCGCAACAATCACCAGATCGAACGTCGCCTCCACCGGCTCGTCGGTCGTTGCAAGCGTGACCGTCGCGCCCGCCGGGCTGTCGCGGTGCGTCGTGATCGTCGTGTTGAACGCGACCGAACAGCCACCACGCGACAGCGATGCGATCAGTTCCGCCCGGCTGATCCCCCGATACTCGCCGAACCGGGCGAGGACCGATTCGATGTTGTCCACGCGCAGGAGTTGCCCCGTGTGTGCCCGCACCCCGTACCGGTGAAACCGAACGCTGCGGGCACGATAGTCGTCCCGCACGCCGAGTTCCTCGAACACGGGATCGACCATCGGCATCAGCGCCAGCATGTACCCCGGGTCCGCGTTCGGAGCAGCGCGCTCCACCAGCACCGGATGCAGCCCTTCACGCCGAAGCACCTGTGCCACTGTGATGCCGGCAACGCCCGCCCCGGCGACCAGCACGCGCAGCCGGTCGTCCTTCGCCGCCGCGATCTGATCGGCGATCCGCACCTGTTCGAGCATGGCAACCTCCCACAACAAGTAGTCTGGACCGGGCGGTCCAGTACCGATCATAGCAGACAGTGGACCAGGTGGTCCAGACTTTGCTACGGTGAGCCACATGCCGGTAGATCGTGTCGACCGTCTCCCCGACGCCCGCAGGCGCCTCCTCGTGCGCACGGCAGTGCGAGAATTCGCCACCGCCGGCTATGAGGCCGCCTCCCTCAACCGGATCATCCGCGCCTGCGGGATGAGCAAGAGCTCCTTCTATCACTTCATCCCCTCGAAACAGGCCCTCTTCGATCTCGTCGTCCGCGACCTCGGTCACGCGCTCGTCGCCGCGCTCCGCATCCCCGATCCCCATGGCTTTGCCGGCGATCAGTTCTGGCCGCGGGTCGAGACGCTCCTCGATCGTCTGGCCGAGCTATCCGCGGCGGATGACCGTTTCGTCCAGCTTGGCCGGATGTTCTACCTCTCCGGCGCGCCCACCGACGAATCGAGCGCTGTGAGCGAAGCGCTCGGATCGATCGAGTCCTGGCTGCACGCCGTCCTCACGGTCGGTCGGGGGTCAAAGGCAGTGCGCGACGACCTCCCCATCTCCCTCCAGAGCCGCCTCGTCTTCGCCGTCCTCCGCGCACTCGACGAATGGACCCTCCTGCACGGCGACGCCTACGAGCCGGCCGACCTCGAACGCCTGATCCGCGCCGAGTACGACACCCTGCAGCGTATGCTTCGCCCCGATCCGCGCCCATGACCCTGCCTTCGATGTGCGAACCGCCGGCCCCGAGCCCTATAATGCGGCAACGCAGGCAGAAGGGAGCGGATCATGACCGAGAGTGAGCGATCCCGCGCGGGTCACGAAATGCGCCGCCACCTGATGGGCGCCGCCTTCGTCGATCAGGTCAACGACACCGTCTATACCGACCCAATCATGCAGAAGTTCCGCGAAGTGACGACCGAAAACATCTTCGGCGCCCTCTGGACCCGCCCGGGCCTCGACCTCAAGACGCGCACCCTCATCTGTGTCGTCTCCGACGCCGCCACCGGCCGCACCCCCGAGCTCGCCATCCACCTCCGCATGGCCCGCGGCCAGGGCTGGACCGAAGACGAATTAGTCGAAGTCCTCCTCCACCTCACCGGCTACGTCGGCGCCCCGCTCATCCGCGAGGCAATGCTCACCGCAACCGAAACCTTCGCCGCCCTCCGCGCGGAGAGCTGACGACCTCGCGTGCATGAACGTCGACGCGAACCGTGGCGGTCGCACTCGTGAAGCAGCAGTTGCGTCGGCCCGACAAGCATGAGGTCCACGTCAATGCGTCAATCCCGCCAACTGTCCCGCCGTCATTTCACGTTTGGCGGCGCCATAGGACTTGCCTCCATCGCCATGTCACAGAGCTACAATGCCGTCGTGGCAGCCGGCATGCGAGCATCACACGATTCTGCGCCAACAGCAACGGTCAGCGCCGTACCATCCCAAACGATGCAAGGCTTCGGCGCGGCCGGCGCATGGTGGCCTCACGACCTCGTACATTTCAATCCTGAGGTGCAGGAGCACGTCGCCGATCTGCTCTTTGGTCCTGACGGAATCAATCTCAGTGCCTATCGCTACAACGTCGGCGGTGGTGGCGTCGGCATCACCAACCCCGTGCGTGCCCCCGAAACGTTCCTCGTATCACCCGGCCGCTACGACTGGACTCGGGATCCCGGTGGCAGGCGTTTCCTGAGCCTCGCCGCAGAGCGGGGCGTGCCGGCCTTGATCGGTTTCGTCAATAGCGCGCCATCGATCTGGACAACAAATGGATTGAACCGAGGAGGTTATTTGCAGCCGGGCACAGAGAGTGACTACGCGCGCTATCTGACTGATGTCGTCTCCCACTTCCACGAAGCCGAAGGCATCACCCTCTCCTATCTGAGCCCGATGAACGAGCCGGATCACCTCTTCTCCGAAGGCGGGCAGGAAGGGATGGGCGTGCCGGTCGAGCAACGTGCGCCGGTGATTCAGGCAATCGGGCAGGAACTGGCCGCTCGTGCACCGTACTGCCGCGTCATCGCCGATGAGTCGAGCCGGGTGGGCGAACAGTTCATTCGGGAGGTCGGTCAGTGGCTGGAGGTCCCGGGCACCGCCGAGTACGTTGCCGCACTCGCCCACCATCGCTACGACTTCCCCAACGACATCACGATCGAGCTCGCACGAGAACTCGCCGAACGGTACGACAAACCACTCTGGTTCACCGAGATCTGCTGCTTCGATACACGAACCGGCATCTTTGGCCCGCAATACGACCCGACCATCCGCGGCGCCCTGATGATGGCGAACCTGATCTGGCAGGGGCTCACCCAGGCCAACGATGCCGCCTTTCATTGGTGGGTCGCCTGCTCATCGGCGTTAGGCATCGACCCATCGCAGGATCCCGACGCTGTCGCTCAGGTGAATGAAGACGGCTGGAATGACGGCCTGCTCTACTACGATCCGAACTACGCCGAGAATGGCAACCAGCGCATCTACCCGACCAAGCGCTACTACGCCATGGGCAACTTCAGCCGCTACGTCCGCCCCGGCGCCCGCCGCCATGACGTCATCGGCACCCCACGCAACCTCCGCGTGATGGCCTTCGCGAATGGTCCCATCGGTCCCACGGATGGAGCACGGGCGCAACGCCCAACATCTCCGATCGCAACACCGCCGGCACAGCGTCCGACCGCCGCGGGTCCAATTCGAGCAACGGATGAAGATGGCGCCGCTCGCGGCTGGACCATCGTCGTGATCAACAACGCACCACTCGACGCGCCATCAACCACACTGCACCTGCAACTGCCCGGCACCGAATTCCACCAGCTAACCGTTAGCACCGCCGTCGAAACGAGCACCGACCTCAACTTGGAGCCAGCACCGGCGCCGCACGTAAGTGATACCGTCCTGCTGACCGCACACGTTGCCGCCCAGAGCATTACCACGTATGTCCTGCTCGATACAGAACTCTGATCGGGAGGCTCCGGCGGGCTGCTGCTGGTACTGTCATCCCCTATGAAAGAGCCGCTCCCCCCGGAACGATCCCTCCGACGACACTCCCACCCGGCGTCGGCAACCCAAACGACGGCACAAGCCCGCTACCCAGGCCGACGGGGTTGATCGCGCCCAGAGTAGATCGCAACGGCTTCGTTGGGATGTTCGACCGGGTCGTATTGACGACGTCAAACCCGGCCGTGTCATCGGTGGCGGCCGACCCGGCCGCCACCGCCGCGGGTTCATTGGTGTCGCGGGTGCTGGTCATGTCGCCGCTCCTCTCCATTGTGGTCGGCGCTGCGACCGGGCCAACGCGCGGGCCGGGTGCGGAAACCCCGGACGGCGTGGCAGCGGGGCGCGACCCGAGGCCACGAACAGCACACTACGCCGCGTCGGAGACGGAGTCTGTCGCAGGGACGACAGTACATCCGAACTCGCATCATATGTTATCGCGTATTTCGCATTAGGATAGCAACCCCTACCTCACGCGGCCGGGCTCGTCTAGCCCGTCATGCCGTATCAGCACCTGCACCCACGTCCATTCGTTCAATTGACGCGCGAATGCTTGATACGTGATTCCGGATGTGGCCGATCATCCAAGACTCGATTACCTGCGCCCCGCTCACGTCCTGCCCGAGCACCCAGCCGGTGCGGTCAAGGTGCTGTGTGTCCAACCCGTGGATCTAGGTCGTAATCGCCTCGCCATTGCGCTGTAGCCGCACCAGGATCTCCTGCCTCGAAAGACCCGCGCACCGCTGAGCGTGCTGGGCGTTGCGCTGGTCCAGTTGCTCGCGTGTAACGGAAGGCGGCGGCACCCCTGTCGCAATTGCTTGGAGCACGTCCAACAATGCCGGGTAGTCAATTGCCACGTGATACACCACAGTCCCCACCGGCCAGCCTTCGGCGGCGCAGCGTGCCTGCCACTCAGCGCCTGAGCACCGCTCCGCGATCGACGTCAGCTCACCGTGCGCATGCGCGAACCGTTCTGCCATCTGCTCTACTCGCGCATCCACGAGATACCTCCCGGTCCATACGCCCATTTATCGGTCGAAGTGATATGAAAGTCATCATCCAAAGTGAAGATACGTCGCTGCTCAAGCCGTTCGGCTGCGGCAACCAGGGAAGCATCTGCCAGATCCATTGGCCGGTCCTGATACTTCTCCATCAGTTCGGCCATCCGATCGAGCTCGCGTTCGCTCAAGTCATGCAGCAGAAGCCGGCCATCAGTCCGCCACCGCCACAATTCTGCCTGCGCCGGATACCCGCCGGCCCGGAACACAAGATACATCGCTTCCGTGAAGCGCGGCCAGGTTGTGAGGAAGGGCTCGCGGGGCAACTGTCGTGTGGCATCCACACACCGTGAATGATTCGGGTCATTTCGATTGACGAGAGCAACGAGCGGCCCCGTATCAGTGAGGGTCACGAGTCCCCTCGTTTGTGCTTCTCCACAAGTCCCTCGACAAACCGCCGACCAGTCTCTTCAGAAAGCGCCTCGGTCGTTCCATCGATCGTCCCGATGTAGCCGAAGAGAAAATCGTAGAGGGTCGCATCTGACCCCGCCTCTAGGTCCGGCGATGATGGAACAAATCGTTCACGCAAATAGTCTATCGCCAGCAATTCCGGCGTCGTCCCCCGCCTGCGCGCCTCTTCCGCAAGCGGCCCTTCAACCTCGGGAGGAAGTGTAATCGTCGTCATCAGTCCCTCACCGGCATATGCGAGAACACATCCCCTGTGCCCATCGAAGGGGCCGTGCACCCGGAGTAGTGTTCTCAATTACAAGGCATTGTATCCAGCGCGCTGGGTTCGCGAGTGTGACGTATCGCTAGAATCCTGACCAACGTGGCACGGAGGAAGAGCCATGGATCTGCCGTACCTGACATTCACACCGCCGCATCTCAGGTATCGGTACTGCCCAATGTGTACAACCTTGCTCGTCACCACCAGGGATACCGATGGTCTCATCCGCTTCGCCTGGCCTACGCTCGCCTGAGGCTCAAGACGTCCAGCTCAGCGTCAGCGTGCCGCCGAGGAATTGGGCGAGTCGTTCCGCCTCCTCCTCCGCGGCGCGGCGTGCCCACACCGGCACCGCCGCGAACGGCTCAATCCGCACCTCCAACCGGCTGCCCTTGCGTTCGTGCCGCCAGACGCCCGCCATGCCGCCCTCGATCAGCAGCACCGGCGAAATCCACCCCTGGTTGCGGTAGACGCGGGACTTGAAGGCGCTGGGCAGCAGAACCGCCGGCGCGTCGCGCGGCGCGCCGAGCACGTACTGGTCGAAGCCGGGAAGCAGCCGCACGGACCCCGATGGTGTGGCGTCCGCGAGTTCGGCGATATGTTCGGTCAGCATCCAGCCCCGCGTTCCATCTATGTCGACCACGCTCACCTCATCTTCGAGGCTCTCGATCAGCCCGCGGGCATGCGCCAGCGTCGCGCCGGACCACGAGGCGAAGGTGTCGCGCGTGGCGGGACCGTACGCGGCCAAGTAGCGGCGGGTGGCCTCCCGCCGCGCGTGCTCCGGCTCAGCCGCCTGCCGGCCGTCCAGCCAGCGATCCGGCCGGGTGAAGCGCACGTTCTGACCCGTGCTCGGCGCAAAGCAGAGATGCCCGCGGTAGGCCACCGGCTTCAAGAAGGAGCCCCAACTGCCCCGCAGACACTCGCCCATCTGTGGTGCGCCGGTGAGTCGGACGACCTCATCCGCCAGCTCCCCGCGCGTCATGCTCCGGCCGTCCAGCGCCTGGGCAACGGCAGCAGCCATCTGCTCCAGTTCCTCGCGCGTGGTGCCGAAGTAGCGCAGCCATGCAGGGGTGAAATAGCGCCGGTCGATACCGAATGCCGTCAGCCAGAGTGGCAGCTCGGCAGAGGGCAGGAGGTGCAGCGTCCCCCGCATCGCCCAGGTCTTGACCAGCGTCCGCTCCTCCCACAGCGCGCGCTGCACCGCGTCCGGTTCCAGCCCCTCGACGCGAGCCCACAGCGTCAACTCAGCGCAGGACATCACCTGCGCCTGGAGGCCGCCGATCGCGGCGGCCACGTCAAGCATCGCCGATCGCGGCGCCCGCCGGTCCAGGTGGTGGCGGCGCACGCGCCAGGCGAGCACCTGCTCCCAGGTTAGCTGTGCCACCGGTTGCGGGGTTGCGCGGCTCCGCGTCGCCTTCGTCGCCATCGCTCTCCTCCGTGCATCCTCCCCAATCCACATGACCTGGCCCGCCGCCACACTACCCCCTTGTAGCACAGATCGACGCAATGAGAACGCATGTGCGACACACAACGACACGAGAGAGCTCCGCACGCGGATGCGAGAGCGCTATGGAGCGCTCCGGGCGTGGCTGCCGTGCCTGCGGGGGGTGACATTGCAGGGGGAATTGTGATGTTAGCGGCATGCCGGCGCGGGAAGGATATCGCTGGTTCCGAGGCGCCTGGCGGCCGTCGCCGTCGAGCGCGATGCCGCCTGGGTGACCAGCCACACGCGCGACACGCTGCTGCGCCTCACGCTCCTACCTTGACGCCCGCCACAAGGTGCAAGTGAGGTTCACGAGTGCCCTCATTTGTGCGTCTCCACGACAACCCACGAACGGATATACTGACCTCGACAATTGTCATGATCACGCAGCCCAGCAATGGTGAAGGGCGTTCGTCCCATGTCGAAACATGACAGACCACAGTCCGAGAACCTGCCGCACAGCGAACCGCCGATTGAACAAACGGTCGATGAGGTCGCAGAACTTTATCACGGTGAATGGATCCTGCTCCAGGTCACCGAGCGCGATGAACACCATCAGCCAGTACGCGGTATCGTCCGCGCCACCGGCCCGACTCGCCGAAGCATCCAACCGACGGTAATGACAAGACTTGAGGAGAGCAAGCGGACGGACACGGAATATTACGTCTTCACAGGCTATAGGCGTCTCAAATCGGGGTTGGAATGGGCTGAAGCGCTCGACGAGATCGTGCGACAGGGAATACAGCGTGGTCGCACCCGGCGATAGCGTTTCGATCCCAGCGCGCATGCATGCGGAGGGGTACATCATCGTCCCCTGCAAGATTGGTCCGTTCTATGTCTTCGACATAGTTCTCCATACAACGCGGCCTCTCTCCTACCTGAGCCCAGATGCGGCAGACACGGTCAGCCTGTTTGGTGACATCTCCTGGGTTGGCGGCGACATCCACCGCGTTCGCAATATGACGATTGGCGGGCACAAATTCCCCGATCTCTTCGTCCGCATCAGCTCAGGCCCGGCGCTCCTCGGCTTCGATGGCTTCCTCGGCCTGCATTTCCTCAAGCAATTCAGGCAGGTCTGCTTTGACCAGCCGACCGCGATGCTGACCCTGTCATGCTGATAACTGTGCCCGCACCGGCCGCGACGTATGGCGGGTTTGCAAAGGATCACGAGGCACCTCATCGCGGGCAGCGCATTCACCCTGAAGCTTCGCCAGATGTCCCCAGAGCAGCGAAAAGCGACCCTGATGCTCCTGGAGCGAGCATCTATCCGCGCCGCACAAATGCGGCAGGCACGCGGCGGACGACTGTTCTCCTCGTCTACGTCGGACGTGCGCGCTATTCGAAATGCCGCCGAAGAGAATGAAGATGCGTGATCAGCCTCGATCCTAGCCGGGGCATGAGAACTATGAGATGCAGATCAGAGCCGTGCCATCCACCAACCGGTAGATGTGAAAGTCACTATCCAGAGTGAAGTTGCGTCGCTCGTTCCGTCGATGGTGCCGACGAAGCCTGCGAGAAAGTCATAGAGTGTGGCGGTTTCTGCCGTCTCTACATCTGCCGATGACTGCGCAAACCGTTCACGCAGATAGTCGATTGCCAGCAGTTCCGGCGTCGTCCCCCGCCTGCGCACCTCTTCCGCAAGTGGCTCTTCAATCTCAGGAGGAAGGACGATCGTTGTCATTGATGCCTCTCACGTATGTGCGATAGGCGATACCGGCCTGTCGGCAGATCAGGCAGCAGGTTGCAATCGCGTGACCTGCCGCAATCCATTGTATCTCGGTCGCACGTCGCCCGATCTCTCTACCTGAATATCTCCGTCGCATCGCACCACCAATTCGATGAGTCCGCCTGTAACACGAGTGGCGCCTACAACCAGTCAATCGCCGCCAGTGTGATCATTAGGAGAAAGCTGCTGTCGAACGTGACACGCGGCCTCAACTACCTCGTCTCCCGCCCCGTCGAGAACTCAAGATCGGCGACGAGTCCCAGATGATCCGATGGATAATACCCCTCGCTGTCTGGGCCACCAGCTGTCCGACAATCCAGTACTGTCCCGCCTTGTACGAGAACGTAGTCGAGCATCACCGTTGGAGCATGACTCGCCATGGTCGCTATCGGGGCACCGGTTGCAACTGTGGCCGCGTCCCGGAACTGGCCCCGCTCGCCGGCAATTGTGTCGTCGCCCACCAGATAGCGGACAGGGCGTGATCCCGGGTCGGCGTTCAGGTCGCCGGTGAGGACGATTGGCAACGTGGGCGGAAGCGAGCGGCAGCAGGCGAGGATACGCCGGACGCTCTCCTCCTGGTGCGTCCGGTCGTCCCTCACATCGTCGGCGAGCGCGAAGTGCGTCGTGAGGAAGGCGAGCGGCCCCGCTGGAGTCCGCACCTCGCCCACAAGGCAGAGATACGCTTCGCGTTGGTCACGGTGGGGGAGCGGGATGCGGGCAAGCTCGCGCAACAGATGAGGCGAGAGAATGGCCAGTCCGTTGCGCACACCGCTGGCAAGCGGCGGACCATCGCCCTCGGCATACAGAACCCGCCAGCCAAGCGCATCTCCGAGTTGGTGTGCCGCGGTCCGGCCGACCGCGATATGCGGGTGGGTGGACACTTCCTGCAGGCCAACCGCGTCGGGCCGCTCCTCGCGCAACAACTTCAAGACCAGGTCGCGCCGGATCGGCCACGATGAACCGCCGGGCGCCGGCTGAGTCGCGGCCGGGCTGCCCGGCACAGCGCCGCGGGTCGTATTTCGGCGCACTGTGTAGTCGTGGGGGTTGTTGTAGCTCCAAAGGTTGAGCGTCAGCACCCGCGTCATCCGCCGAGTATAGCCCGTCACCACTCAGGCTGCTGTGGACATCACCGTCCCGAAGTGCTGTCTGCGCGTTGACGCCCGCCGCGCTCGCCCGCTACCGTTACTCCTCTCGCCCAAGGAGGCGTGCCGATGATCACCAGTTGTTGTTCGCTTCTACCACCACTGTCATCGCTCCAAACGATCAATCGAACAATCAATTCCGCGACGTCATCGTCGAATCTACCGTCGCGAAACAACCTCTCGCTCCAGATTCAGATTGATGCGCGCACGAAAAATTCCATTCAATCAACCGCCCGACGACCGCGCTTGTGGCAACGGCCCCGCCCGGCCATCATGAGGACTGACCGGCGTGCCCAGGGAGCATGGCGATCAAGAGGTGTGGCATGGCAGGAGACGTGATCACCTTGAAGCTTCGCCCAATGACACCGGAGCGCCAAGCCGAGGCATTAGCGCTGCTAGAGCGGGCTGCCCACCGGGCGGTCGCAATGCGACAAGCCCGCGGAGGGCGGCAATTCTTCTCTTCGACTGCAGATGTTCGTGCCATTCGCGACGCCGCCGAGGAGGATGAAGAGGCATGATCAGCCTCGATACCACTGTGGTGGCAAAGCTCTTCTTTGATGAAGACCGCGCCGACCTCGCTCGCATGCTGTTTGCCGAGGCCGTACGGTCGAACGAGCCGATCATCGCCCCGCCTCTGCTGCAATGCGAGCTTGTCAGTGTCGTCCGCCGCAAGATGAGACGTGAAGGCGTACCGTTGGCTGAGGCGAGCAGCATCCTGGACGACATGCTCTCCCTCCCAATCGACATCCAGGATGACCCTGAACTGTACCGGTTGGCGCTGCGCCTGACCGAGCGCTATAGCCTCAGCGCCTTTGACGCTCAGTTCGTGGCGCTGAGCACGCTCACAGGCTGCGACCTTTGGCTTGATGACGAGCGCGCATTAGCCGCGATCGCAGGCCGGCTACCGCACATCCGACGGCTGGCCGATTATCCGGGCACCCGCTAGCCCTTCGCCGTTCGGTTTTGGCCCATCCCTCCCAATCCGCATAGAATGACCGCGCAAGACCACCGTAATCAAGAACTGCTAGGGCGCACTTCCCAGCGTCCGAGAGGAGCACACGCGATGGCAGAGATCCCGGCAGGCCAGTTGATGGCGCGGCAGATCAAGGCGGAGGGTGTCCAGTACCTCTTCACCCTCTCCGGCGGCCACATCTCCCCCCTCTATGACGGCTTCCTCAAGGAAGGCATGGGCGTCATCGACTTCCGCCACGAACAGGCCGCCGTCCACGCCGCCGAGGGCTGGGCCAAGGTCACCGGCGTCCCCGGCGTCGCCGCCATCACCGCCGGCCCCGGCGTCACCGACGGCGTCACCGGCATGGCCAACGCCTTCGTCGGCGGCTCCCCCTGCCTCGTCATCGGCGGCCGCTCCCCCTTCCGCCAGTGGGACATGGGCGCCCTCCAGGAGATGGACCACCTCCAGTTCGTCCGCCCCATCACCAAGTACGCCAAGCCCGTCCTCGAGGCCCGCCGCCTGCCGGAGTACGTCTCCATCGCCATGCGCTACGCCACCTCCGGCCGCCCCGGCCCCACCTTCCTCGAAGTCCCCTTCGACGTCATGTTCGCCGCTTCCGACGATGACAAGACCTGGTTCCCCGAGAACTACCGCCACAAGGGCAAAGAGCGCCCCGACCCAGACTTCCTCAAACAGGCCGCCGAAACCCTCGCCAAAGCCGAGCGCCCCGTGATCATCGCCGGCGGCGCCATCTGGTGGGACCAGGCCTGGGAATCGCTCAAGGCCCTGCTCGAGCTGATCAACGCCCCCGTCTACCTCAACGGCATGGGCCGCGGCTCCATCCCCGCCGACCACCCCAACTTCTTCTCCCTCTCCCGCCGCGCCGCCCTTGGCCAGGCCGACGCGATCATGGTGATCGGCACACCCTTCGACTTCCGCCTCGGCTTCGGCCGCGCCCCCCAGTTCAACCCGGAGGCGACCGTCATCCAGCTCGACGTCGACGAAACCGAGATCGCCAAGAACCGCGACGTCGATATCCCCCTCGTCGGCAACGTCGACTCCGCCCTCACCGAACTCGTCAACACGCTCGAATCCACGATCGACAAGCGCACCGACGGCGCCTGGCTCGAAAACCTCCGCGGCGCCGAAGCTCGTGCCCGCGCCGCCGACGAGCCCTTTATGAACTCCGACGCGACGCCGATCCACCCCTTCCGCATGGTCCGCGAGATCCGCGACTTCATCGACCGCGACGCCACTGTCATCGGCGACGGCGGCGACATCGTCACCTTCGGCGCCCGCGTCATCGAGATCTTCAAGCCCGGCCACTGGCTCGACCCCGGCGCCTTTGGTTGCCTCGGCGTCGGCACCGGCTACGCCATCGCCGCCAAGCTCGCCCGACCCCAGGAGCAGGTCCTGATCCTCAACGGCGACGGCTCCTTCGGCCTCAACGGCTTCGAGTTCGAGACGATGGTCCGCCACAAGCTGCCCGTCGTCTCCGTCGTCGGCAACGACGGCGCCTGGGGTCAGAACAAGCACCCGCAGCTCGAGCGCTTCGGCCATGCCGTCGCCCAGGAGCTCTCCCAGGACGTGCGCTACGACAAGGTCGTCGAAGCCTTCGGCGGCTACGGCGAAACCGTGACCGACCCCAACCAGATCCGCCCCGCCCTCGAACGCGCCTTCGCCGCCGGCGTCCCCGCCTGCGTCAACATCATCACCGACCCCACCGTCCGCTACGGCCACTCCGGCGCCGCCACCCACTGACGAAGACGAGCGCCGCGTGATGCGTGATACTGGAGGCAAATGTTTCACAGGGACGCATCACGCGGCGGGAGCACCACCATGCATGTCAGCGAGCAGGAGTATCACCGGATTGCGCTGACCGAACCAGAGAAGAAGTGGGAGCTTGATCGCGGTCGGCTGCGGAGCAAACCGCCGATGACAACGTGGCATAACCATGTCGGATGGGTGCTCGGCTTCCGTATTCAGGAGCAGCTCGGATTTGATGAGTTCGAGGTTCGCGTCGATGCCGGTCGAACGCGCCGATCGCCTTCGCAGTACTACATCCCCGATGTAATGGTGATCCCGATCAGCTATCTTCGGCGCGGTCTCGCCGATACCTTTGCCCTCGAAGCCTATGCGGAGCCGCTGCCCCTCATCGCCGAAGTCTGGTCACCTTCCACCGGTGACTACGATGTGGATTCCAAGCTGCCTGAATATCAGCGGCGCGGCGATCTGGAGATATGGCGCATCCACCCTTACGATCGCACCCTCACGGCTTGGGTACGCCGGGACGACGGATCGTACTCCGAGACACGGTACCGTGGCGGCATCGTCCGGCCTGCCGCGCTCCCCAACGTCACGATTGACCTCGACACCCTTTTTCAGGCGCCGGACGCGGACCCGCACTAATCTGCCGAAGTTCCTGAACCTCCGAAGGTCGCTTCAGGCGGAGTGCACCGGCGACCGACACCTCATGCCGTGCCTAATCCTGACTCCTCAACCAGCGCTGCCGCGTTATCATGCAGCACCCGCCGCGCCGCCCAGCGCGCCTCCTCCGCCGGCAGCCACACCAGTGCTTCGCCTAGCGCCCGCCGCGCTGCCCTCGCCGCCAGCCAGAACCACTCCGGTATACTCCAGGCGTCGGAGCCATACAGCACCTTCGTCACCGGCGCCAGCGCCAGTAGTTCCTCCAGGACCCGCGTCAATCCCGGCCCGGCCAGCAACGGCGCCGCCTCAGAGAAATCGACGTAGACATTCGGATACACACTCGCCAGGTACGCCGCCTCCCGCACGAACGGGTATCCGGCATGGAGCAGCACCACCGGCCCGGCCAGCGCCCCACCCTCCAACAGCGGCCGCAGGTGCAACGGGTTCGCCAGGCGTAGGTCCACATCCCGATCGCCGAAGCCGGTGTGGAAGTGGACCGGGATGCGCCGCTCCGCCGCCCACGCCGCCGCCAGCGGAATCAACGTATCCAGCAACGGCTTCGACGCCAGCCGGCCGGTCTGACCGCCCCAGGCCGCGCGCACCTCGGCCAGCGACCGTTCGCACGCCGCATCCTCCGGCGGTTCGATCGCCAGCCCCGTCCGATAGGCGATGATGCTCTTGACCGCCGCCGGACTCGGACGCGCGGCATCGAGCGCGCGCAGCATCGCGTCGGTCAGTTCCGCGAGCGTGCCGCAGCCGGGGACCAGGTCCTCGATCAGTCGCTCCAGCCGCAGCACCCGCCAGACGGGCACCGCCGCCGCTGCCGCAACCTCGTCAAGCGTCAGCGCGCCGGAGCGTGGATAGCCGTCGTCCAGCAGAATCCCTTCGACCCGCGCATCGGCCAGCAGCCGCCGCAGATATACGTCCGGCGGCTGCGCCTCCCGCGCCGCTCGCACCGCTTCCTCCCTCGCCTCACAGCCGAGAAACCCGGCCAACTCCTGCAACGCATGACGATAGAACAGCGTCTGCGGTGCATGCAGCGCGACCGTCTCTGCATCGTGACCTTCCGTGAAGTATCGTGCGAAAGGCTCCCGCGCCGCCGCCTTCACCCGCACCATCGGGTGGGCATGGTTGTCAATCAGTGGAATGTCGTCAAAGCCATTAGCCATTAGCCGTTAGCCGTTAGCCGTTAGTCGTTAGTCACTGGCCGATCCGTTGTGTGCTGTTCCGTTCGACGCAACGCACTACCGGCTACCGGCTACCGGCTAATACCTCCTGAAGTATGCCGCCGTCTCCTGCTCGACGGAGACTGAGCCAAGGTCGTCCCACTCGGCGCGACGCACCGCCAGAAACTCGTGCGCCAGCGATGGTCCCAGCGCCTCAAGGAGCACATCGTCTTTCTCTAGACTGGCGATCGCGTCGGCGAGCGTGGCCGGATAGCGCAGGATGCCGCGGAGACTCCGCTCCTTCTCCGCGAGGTCGTGCGGGTTGCTCGCGACCGGTTCGCCTGGATCGAGGCCGCGCTCGATACCGTCTAAACCAGCAGCGACCACCGCGCCGAGCGCGAGATACGGATTGGCGCTGCCGTCCACCGCCTTCAGTTCGATGTTGGTGCTCGCCTCGACACGTCCCGCGAACGGCGACGCGACCCGCACCGCCGCCTCCCGGTTATCCGGTCCCCAGCAGGTATAGGCCGAGCTCCACATGTTCGGTGCGAGTCGGCGATAGGAGTTGACGCTCGGGCAGGTAATCGCGAGCAACGCCGGCAGATGCGTGAGGATGCCGGCCACAAACGACCGGCCGAGCGTCGAGAGGCCAAGCTGTCCCTGCTCGTCATACAGCAGGTTGCGCCCGTCCCGCCAGAGGCTGAGATGCAGATGGCAGCCGCTGCCCGCCTGGTTAGGAAAGGGCTTCGGTGCGAATGACGCTGCCAGCCCATATCGCAGCGCCACGCCCCGCACCGTCTCCCGCACCGCGATCTGCCGGTCGGCGGCAGCGGGCAGCGACGCGTGCATGATCGAGAGCTCCTGCTGCGCCGGCCCCAGCTCCGGATAGTACTGGCGTGGCTGCAATCCCTGCTCGTCGAGCGCGTCGAGGATCTCGCCGATCACGTCGCCGGCCCGGTCCATGCCGTCCGAGCTGAAGCAGAGGCTGTCATCCGCCGGCATATAGCCGCCGTCGGTCTCGCGCGCCAGGTAGAACTCATACTCGAACGCCGCCTGCACTTCGATGCCTTGCTCGGCAGCCCGTGCCGCCATCCGCTTCAAGAAGGAGCGTGGGCAAACATCCCACGGCTCCCCGTCGAGCGTGCGCATGTCGCAGAGCATCCGCGCCTCACCCGGCGCATAGGGCAACACTGCGAACGTGTCAGGATCTGGGACAAGCCGCACCTCGCCGACCGGTCCGAGCGCGCTGCCCGGCGCGAGGTGTTCCGTCAGGCAGAAGCCCTGCATCGCCACGGTCAGGCCGATGCCCGCATCGATGAAGTCGGCCAGCGCCCCGGCGTGTGCCGCCTTGCCGCGGACGATGTTCGCGTTGTCGCAATACAGGAAGCGAACCGAGCGCAGATTCTCCATCCGCACTCGCGCCAGCACTTCATCCCGCGTCACGTACGACCTCCCGTTCGAGTTGAATCCGACGCCCCAATACTACGCCACCGTCCCCGTCTGTGTGTCGCTCATACTTCTTGAAACCGCGTCGAACGTTCATAACGTCACAATCGGTTCGCGAACTCGATCACGGCGCCCAGGCCGAAGAGGAGTACCGCCCAGCGTAACGTCACCTCAAGATTGCGCCCCAGCCAGTGCAACACCGGGAGCAGCCGTCGTCCTAGCCAGGGAGCAACAAACGTGAGGAGTGCGATCGCTGCGACGAACCCACTGCCAACGCTGGCCGCTACAAGGGTCAGGACGATTACTAGGGACAGCACCAGATCCACAAGCGGACTGACGATTTCGATCGGGACGACCAAGCCGTTGGTTTCGTCGGTCGTAAGCACGCGCGGTCCGAGATAGCCGAGGGTGGCGATGAACGTACCAAAGATGATCCCGATCGCGACGAGACCGAGGGCATAGCTGCCTACCCAATAGGTCACCCGCGCGGCCCGGGCCGGCGAGGTACGGAGCGTCCCCGCTGCCGCCACAAATGCCTCACGGCTGGTGGTGTGATGGGTGAGCCAGATCGCCAGGCGGTCTCCCGGCGTCTCTCGTGCGAGGTGGGCGCGTTCGCTCACGCCGAACAGCAGCACTTGGACGGCGGCAACAGCGGCGCCCACCGCCTGCATCGCCATGCCGAGCGTCTCGGCCAAGCTACTCACGCAATCCTCGCGCCGGCTTCCCGCTGCCGTGTTCGCGCCGTATCAGCGCATCGTCGCCGCGAGCTTGTCGTATTGCCGCTTCGCGTAGTCGCAGACGCAGACATCCGCCTGATAACCCTCGACGTGAATCGCGACGACGACCTGCCCCTGCCGCCACGCCGCTACCTCGCCATAGACGCGCTCCCCGTCTTCGTCGAGGTTGTATCGATAGCGGACGCCGTTCGTGCCGAAGCCTGTCGCCGCCACCTGTGTGAGTTGGTTGACCGTCAGGTCGTTGAGGAAGCCGAGCGCGAGGTAATCCGG
>JBFXAN010000066.1:0-32963 GCA_050184225.1 Dehalococcoidia bacterium
GCCCCTCGGTTGGTTGCGCCGCACCGGTCCGCACCTGGAACAGCGGCTCTAGTTCCGGCCGGGGCCGGACGTACTCGATGGTGGGTCCGCTTACCCAGACATCCACGTAGAGGATATTCGCCAATTGGTTCCGCCGGAAAGGCGAACGCGGCAAGGTCAGCAACGATCTGCTGTTCATCGGTATCTAAGAAAGAGCCGCTGCCGGTGCAGCCCAGGCCCTGTGCCTTGCTGCGGCAGTGGTAACGGACGCGTCCCTTCTCCGTGCGCATCACCCGCATCCGCTCGCTGCAATGCGCGCAACGTAACAATCCCGACAAACTGTAGATGCTCGCCTCGCGCCGTTGCGCGCCACTGGAGGATGCACGAGCACCTATTGCCTGTCGTGCGGCGTCGAAGGTCGCTCCATCAATGAGTGCCGGATGCTGGCCCGGTTGCCGGTCACGGATGCGCCGACTCTTTCTCGGCTCAATGATGGGTAATTCGCCGAGGTAGAAGCGGTTGGCAAGTATGTCCCGCACCGAGTCCTTCGTGAAGACATCACGGCGCATATTGCCGGCGGTGCGAAAGCTGCAGACGTTGAGTTCTTTGGCGATCTTCGTGTAGCCGGCGCCGGTCGCCGCCATTTCGAAGGCGCGAATCGCGCCGTCCTGTGTGGCAGGGTCCGGCTCGGCGATGCCGGCGGAACCCGTCCGGTAGCCAAATGGCACGAGGCCATTGTGCAGCCCCTTCGCCTTGCGCTCGGCGCACGCCACTTCGATGGCGCGGCGTTGGGCATCGAGGCTGTGGCGATCAAGCTGTTCCTCGATTGCGAGACGCACGGATGAGACCGGATACTAATTCAGCGGCCGGTTCTGAACCTGAGTCATTCGCGAGTCCAGCAAACCTTCCTTTCTGAGACGGATGATGGGTCGGCGACATCGCGGCCAAGGGCACATCACGATGCGCAGCAGTCGTCTCTTCGAAAATACTCAGCCCACTCTCCGGTCGATCGGTATAATGCGCGCATCCGCAGCAGGCTCCGTAGTGTCAGCATTCGAGCCATGAGCGAGTATCCGGTCCCGCCACCGTTCGTCGGACGCGAGCGCGAGTTGAGCCTCCTGCTTGGCTATTTGATGGCGACGCAGCACGGCCAGGGTGGCGTGGTGTGTCTGGCGGGGGAACCTGGTATCGGCAAGACGCGCCTCGTGACGGAATTGGCGGACCGGGCCCGTGCACAAGGCACGTGCGTCCTTCTGGGCCGGGCCTCCCCGGCTACAGGCGTTCCGGCATACCTGCCATTCAAAGAGGCCTTGGGACCGTACGTCCGTGAGTGCCCGCCAGCTCTGTTGCGGTCACAAGTGGGACACGATCTGGCCCAGATCGCCCTCCTCCTCCCAGCGTTGCACGAGCGTCTGCCCGGTCTCACGACACGCCCATCGATTGCCCCAGACCATGAACGGTATCAACTGCTCGCCAGCACCAGCGACTTCATCCTGAGGATTGCTCGATCCGCATCGCGCGGTGCGATCCTGCTCCTCGATGACCTGCATGCGGCCGATCCGCCGACCTTGGCCTTGCTGCAGCACCTGGTTGGTAAGCTCGGCGCCGCACCGCTGTTGATCGTCGGCACCTACCGAACGGCCGATATCGAGCAACCGCGCCCGCTCCGGGAGGTTCTGGCCGAGCTCAGCCGGCACGAGCTGTCAGGGCACCTGCTGCTCAGGCCTTTGTCGCCCGACGCCGTGGTCGCCATGACCACCGGCATGACCGGCGCCGCCGTTGCCCCATCGGTAGGCGAGATGATTCATCAGCAATCAGGTGGGAATCCGTTCTTCGTGCGGGAGATCGTTCGGCATCTCCAGAGCGAGGCCCATGACTGGACGGACGCCCGCATCGTGAGCCGCGACTGGGGCATTCCCGATGGCGTCCGATTCGTGATCGGCAAGCGCCTCGCGGCACTCCCATCGGTGGTCCAACCGCTCCTGCGCGCGGGCGCCGTCCTTGGTGATGGCTGTGCCCAGGACGTGCTCATGGCCGTCAGCGGCCTCGACGGCGAACCGTTCCTCGATGCACTGGAAGGGGCGCTCGGCGCCGACATCGTGCGGGAGGATGTTGATGGCTACCATTTCAGCCACGCGCTCATCCGGGAAGCCGTGTACCGGGAACTACCCCTCGCCCGCCGGCAGCGCTTGCACCTTCGTGCAGCGGAGACCATCGAACGCCTCCACGCGCCGTATCTGCACCATGAGATTGGGCGTATAGCGTCGCATTACCGTCTCGCGGGTCCAGTGGCAGACCCGGTGAAGACGCTCGAAACGGCGCAGCGTGCTGGTGCAGCGGCGGCGGCCATCTGCGCGTGGGAAGAAGCGATCGTGCATTGGCAGGCGGCCGCCGACCTGCTGGACAAACTCGATCCGGATGTCGTGCCAGGGGCGTTGACGCGACGGTGCGATCTCCTCCTCGACCTGGGTCGCATGCACGGGTATGCGGGCAATGGCCAGGAGGCGAGGGAAACCTACCGCCTGGCGGCGATGGCGGCGCGGCAACTCGGAGCACCCGACCGGCTGGCGTGGGCAGCCATCGGCTATGGCGACGTCTATATGACCGGCAGCGCGGTGGATGAGTACCTCGTGGATCTGCTGGAGGCGGCACTCGACGGGCTCGGTCGCAAAGACAGCCCCGTGCGGGCACGCGCGCTCGCGAGCTTGGCGATGGCCCTCCGCTATGCGCCAGACGCTAGGCATCGAGCAACACTGGTGCGCACCGCCGTGGCGATGGCCCGCCGGACCGGTGATTGGTCGACGCTGACCGTCGCGCTGACGGCACTGCACGTCGCGGACTGGGAACCGGGGAATCTGACCGAACGGCTCGATGCCGCGACGGAAGCCGTACGGCTTGCAGAGGCAAGTGGCGACCGCGTGCTGGCGTACTGGGGGCATCATTGGCGGGCGATTGACCTCTTGGAGATGGGGGATGTTGCTGCACTGGACCGCGAGCTGGCGGCGCATCGCCGCCTTGCCGAAGAGTTACGCACCCCGACGTATGCTTGGAACTCACTCCGCCTGCGGGCGACGCGCGCGATCATGACCGGCGCGTTTGAACTCGGCGAGCAGTTCGCGGGGGAGGCGTTTGAGATAGGTAAGCGGGTCGATCCGGTTGACGCTCACGCGATGTATATCACACAGCTCTGGAACATTCGGCTGTGGCAAGGGCGGCTGGAAGAACTGGTCGTCGACTGGGAACACTACTGCACGTACTACGACACCATCCCGGCCTGGCAGGCACGTCTTGCCTGGCTCTACGCGGAACTCGGGCGCGAGACCGAGGCGCGGCAGGTGATTGAACGGCTCGCCGCACACGACGGTGCCGCCGTGCCACGGGAAATGCACTGGCTGTCCGCCATGACATTCCTCGCTGAAGCCTGTTCTCGCACGGGCGACGTGGCACATGCGGCGACCCTCTACGAGCTGCTCAAGCCTTACGCCGACTACAACGTCCGCAGCGGTGGTTATCCTGTGTCGCTCGCCTGCTTCGGCTCGGCGTCACGACCACTGGGCCTGCTGGCAGCGACGCTCGGTCGCTGGGATGCGGCCGCATCCCATTTCGACGATGCGATCACGATGAACACGCGCATGCAGGCATGGCCGTGGGTGGCGCAGACGCAACACGCCTACGCCGCGATGCTGCTGTCGCGACGCGCACGCGGCGACCTGCTCCGCGCGCGAGCGCTCCTCGAACAGGCGATCGCGCGCTACGACGAGCTCGGGATGATATCGTTCGCGTCCCGTGCCCGCCGCCTGCGCGCGGACGCGGACCGGGTTCACAGTGGAGCATCCCGCGCTCCCTACCCCGACCACCTCACCCCCCGGGAGGTGGAGGTGCTGCGACTGATTGTGGATGGTTGCAGCAATCGCCAGATTGCGGAGTCGCTGACCGTGAGCGAGCGGACCGTTGAGCGCCACATCGCCAACATCTATGGAAAGATCGGCGTCGCCGGCAGAACCGCCCGCGCAGGGGCGGCGACCTACGCGCTCCGCCACCAGTTGACCGCGCCGTCGACGCACGCCGTCGCCTAGCGTCGCCAGCCGCCTTGGGCGCCTGCCGATCGTTTCCCGACCACTCCGGAAATCTACATACTGGCTTGCACAAAGATGGGTACTGGTACGCATGTCAGTTATCGGCACCCGCCGTACCGTTCTCCCTACCGAGGATTCGCCGGACGACGCTCCCGTTTCAGGGCTCATTTCCCGGGTCGCGCCCGGCGGGCCTCGGCCGCCGCACCGACATGCAGTGAACGATGGGAGGCTCCGATGACGACGCAGGAAGTAGACCCTACCGCGAAGGCGACAGGCCCCGTGCTCTCCGAGGACCAGTTGCTGCGGTTCGGCGAGAGGGCATCGGTCTACGACCGGGAGAACCGGTTCTTTGCCGAGGACTTTGAGGAGTTGCGTGAGGCGGGCTATCTACGCATGCCCATCCCTGAATCGTTCGGCGGACTGGGCATGACGCTGGCGCAGGTGTGCCAGGAGCAGCGTCGCCTCGCCTACCACGCGCCGGCCACGGCACTCGCCACCAACATGCATCTGTACTGGATGGGGGTCGCCGCCACCCTCCACGACATGGGCGACCCGTCGTGTGACTGGATGCTGGAGGATGGTGCTCGAGGCGAGGTGTTCGCCGCCGGCCATTCCGAGTCGGGCAATGATCTGCCGGTGCTCTACTCGACGGCACAGGCCGAGCGCGTCGATGGCGGCTACCGCTTCACCGGCCACAAGAACTTCGGCTCGCTCACGCCGGTGTGGACCCGCCTCGGCCTGCATGCTCAGGACAACAGCGACCCGGCCAATCCGAAGGTCGTCCATGCGTTCATGCCGCGCGAGACGGCGGGCTACACGATCAAGGAGACCTGGGACACGCTTGGCATGCGCGCTACCGCCAGCCAGGACACGCTCCTCGACAGCGCCTTCGTCCCCGATGCGTACATCGGCCGCGTGGTGCCACCGGACTTCGCCGGCGCGGACCTGTTCGTGCTCGCGATCTTCGTCTGGGCCGAGCCGACCTTTGGCAACATCTACCTCGGCATCGCCCAGCGGGCGTTTGACCTGGCCCTCCAGAGCGCCGGGACCAAGACCTCCATCGCCCTTGGCGGCAAGGCGATGACAACCAATCCGATGGTACAGTACACCGTCGCCGAGATGGCGCTGGAGTTGGATGGCATCACCGCGCATCTGGACCGGGTCGCGGTCGACTGGTCCGGCGGCGTCGACCATGGCGGCCTCTGGCCGGCAAAGCTGGTGTCGGTGAAGTACCACGCCGTCGAAGGGGCACGGCGGGTCGTGAAGCTGGCGCTCGATGTCGTCGGCGGTGGCGCCATCTTCAAAGGGCAGGAACTCGAGCGGCTGCTCCGCGACGTGCAGTTGGGACCGGTGCATCCAGCGAACAGCCTGCTGGTGCACGAGATCGTCGGCAAGACTCATTTGGGATTGCTAGGCCAGCTGCCGCGCTGGAGCTGACTTGTGCCCTGGTCGCAACAATTCACAGATCACAGAACAACGGAGTGCCAGCCAGCCATCAACCGCGTGTCATGGACCGGCACGGCGCGCCGTCCGACCATAGAAGGGAATCCCGATGACACCTCCCTCCACCACGATCGCACCTGAGGATCTGGTCGCACAGGTCGAACCGATCCTACGGGAGTATGCCTCGCAGGCGGAAGAGGCGCGGCAGCTACCGCCACAAGTCGTGGCCGCCCTTCGGGAGGCACGATTGTTTGACCTCTGGGTCCCGAGCGCCTATGGCGGATTGGAGCTCGACCCGCTCCCAGCGATGCAAGTGTTCGAGGAGTTGGGTCGCATCGACGGCTCGACCGCATGGGTCGTGAGCAACTGTGCGTTCATCGCCTATCTGTGCCAAATCCTGCCTGATGCTGGGTCGGACGAGATCTTCGCCACGCCCCGCACTGTCGTGGCCGGCGCCGTCAACCCGCCCGGCATCGCCGTCCCCGTAGAGGGCGGTTATCGGGTAAGCGGCCGCTGGCCGTTCGGCAGCGCGTGTCATTTCGCGGACTGGCTAGGCAGCCTCTGCCTGATCATGGACGGCGAGGCACCACGGCTCGGTCCCGATGGCCATCCCGTGCTGCTGCAAGTGGCCTTCAAGCGAGACGAGGCGGCGATCTTCGATACCTGGCACACCCTGGGGATGCGCGGCACCGGCAGCGCCGACTTCGCGGTGCAGGATCTGTTCGTCCCCGCGCGCCGCGCGGTGGCGCTCGTTGCCTTCGACCACCCGGGCCGCGCATACCGCGGTCCGCTGTACCGCTTCGGCGCCTGGATCGATGCGCTCCGTATTGCCAGCACGGCGCTCGGGATCGCCGGTGCGGCGCTCGATGCGTTGGTGGAACTGGCGGCGACCAAGACGCCGAACTTTACGCAGACGACGCTCGCGGATCGAACGAACGTCCAGGATGGCGTGGCCCGTGCCCGTGCGCAGATCGACGCGGCGCGCAGCTACATTCAGACGACCGTCAGCGACGCGTGGCAATTCGTGCAGCGCACCAGTAGTCCCCGCATCACCGTGGCCGAGGGCGTGCCGCTTGGCTTGGCAGGATCGTTCGGGATGCAGTCGGCGGTGCAGGCAGTCGACCGCGTGTACGAACTTGCGGGCACGACCGCGATCCGCGACGAGCAGCCATTCCAGCGGTACTTCCGGGACGTGCAGACACTCCGACAGCATGCGATCGCCTCTGCGAACCGATTCGAGTCGCTGGGCAAGATCCTGCTCGGCCGCCAGAGCGATTGGGGGTTCTATTACACCTAACCCCTGTCCGATATGGGGCAAGGGTCAATACCACCGTAGCAGTGGGCGCTGCCATACTTATGCATCAGTCAGCGCGCAGAGGGAGGAACGACGATGTACGGCACGATTGCACGCATGCAGGTGAAGCTGGGAGCAGAGACCGAACTCGTGGCGCTCTCGCGCGCGTTTGAGGGGCAGATTCCTGGCCATCTCGGGACGTATGTCTACCGCTCGGATGCCGACCCGAACGTCTACTGGATGGCTGTGGCGTTTACCGATAAGGCGGCGTACCACGCGAACGCGCAGAGTCCCGAGCAAGACGCTCGCTATCAGCAGATGCGGGCGCTCCTGGCGGCCGACCCGGAGTGGCACGACGGGGCGATTGTCTACCCGCGGGGATAAGGACCGCGCTCGGTTCGTCGCCGGCGACCAGCGAGCCTGCGAGACCGGATGTGTCGCGCCAAGACAGGGGGACCGGATGCCAGACGTGTGGTCCAGTGTCACTCAACTCGACGACGCCATGCAGGACCGGCTCGCCGCGGTCCTCGAAACCCGCGGCGCCGACCCCCAGCAACAGGCGCTCCGCCAGACGTTTCTCGCCGCCATTCCCTTTCCCCCGCAGGCGCAGGTGCTGGAGGTGGGCTGCGGCACCGGCGTCCTCACCCGACTCCTCGCCCGCTGGCCGGAGGTCGGCGCGGTGGTCGGTGTCGACCCGGCGCCAGCGTTACTCACCCGCGCCCACACCCTGGCCGCCGGCCTGCCCAACGTCACTTTCCGCGACGCCGACGGCCGGGCACTGCCGTTCGAGGAAGCGAGCTTCGATGTTGTCATCTTCGATTCCGTGCTGTCCCATGTGCCGGGTCCCGACCGCGCACTGGCCGAGGCGGTACGAGTGCTGCGACCCGGGGGAGTTCTCGCGCTGTTCGACGGCGACTACGCCACGACCACCGTCGCGCTCGGTGACCACGACCCGTTACAAGCCTGCGTCGACGCGATGATGGCCAACTCTGTCACCGACCGCTACGTCGTGCGGCGCTTGCCCGCGCTCGTACGCCTGGCTGGCTTGGAGGTGATCCGGGTCGGCAGCCACGGATTCGTGGAGACAGAGGGTGGCTACATGGTCACGGTGATCGAGCGCGGGATCGACTTCCTGCGGAGCGCCGGGCACCTCGACGACGACACGGCGGCGGCGCTGAACGCGGCGGCGCGGCGGCGGGTGGATGCGGGGACGTTCTTCGGCCACATCGCTTACGCCAGCCTGATGGCCCGCAAGCCGTGATCGCCATGCGACGGGCGATGTCGCTTCATTAATACTCCGATCGGCAATACTCCGATCGGCCGGGTCTGAACAGAAGGGCAAGCGTGCGATCCCATCGGGCCACCAGTGATCCCACAGGGGAATCGCCCGCTGCCTCTACTGGCGGGTATCTCGGAGCCGGCCGCACGGTCAGCTCGAACTCGACGTGGTCGGTGCGTTGTAACACGTAGCTATGTGTTACAGGGAGGCACGCACCCTGCCGAGCTACAAAGAGTGAGACACCAGCCTGAGACCTCCTGCGCGCTCTTGCCCAGTCACCACCTCCCGCCTGGTGCCGGTCGTCTCATCTGGGTATACTGGTTCTGTGTCACTGACTGACCAGTCACCCAGCACTCACACGGGGGCGGACCCTGCGAAGCGCGCCCGCCTGCTCGCGGCCGCAGCCCGCGAGTTCGCCCGCCACGGCTTCGACCGCACCAGTGTTGATGTCATTGCCGAGCGCGCCGGCATCGGCAAGGGCACGGTCTACCTCTACTTCCCGAGCAAGGCGGCGCTCTTTCAGTCCGTCCTGCTCGAGCTGCAGGACCAGCTCGGGGCGGTGCCACTCGTCGGCGGCGTTCAAGATCCGCGCGTGGCGCTCCGCACCTTCATTCGGGCGCAGCTCCAGCTCGCCGACGCCCTGCCCGACTACGTCCGTTGCTACACGAGCGCGCTCTTCGGGGTCAACCGCGACTTCCAGGAGGCGGCGCTCGCCATCTTCGCCTGGCAGGAGGGCATCCTCGACGGGCTGCTTCAGCGGGCGCGTGCGGAACCCGACGCGGTGCGACGAAAGCGGCGGGCCGCGCTGTTCACGGCCAACCTA
Organism: Dehalococcoidia bacterium; assembly: GCA_050184225.1. Classification (GTDB taxonomy): domain Bacteria; phylum Chloroflexota; class Dehalococcoidia; order CAUJGQ01; family CAUJGQ01; genus JBFXAN01. The sequence continues at coordinate 8,895 of JBFXAN010000066.1, forward strand.
CTCTCGGCGGCACTGATCCGTGGGCTTCGGGATGCGGGCGATGCGGACACCGCGCTCGAACAGCGCGCACTGTTGGACGGATTCCTCGCCGGCGGCTGATGTCTGCCTCGGAGGGGTAGGCGGCGCGTGCTGACACCGCGGCCTCCGCCCGCGCCCGCCATCCGCGCCCGCTGCATCCACGGGAGGCGGGCCGTCTGCTGTCGGTGGCGCTCCGTGTCCTGGGCGCGCGGGTTCCGTCGCGGGTGCCCCACACGAGGAGGAGTCGATCTCGCTATGCTGCAGCGACTGAGCACCCACCTGCGCGGTATCCGCGCCGCCCGGCAGGGAGAAGAGGGCACGGCCCTCTTGGTCAAGTGGACGGTGTTGGGCGTGCTGATCGGTATCGTCGCCGGCCTCGGAGCGATCCTGTTCAAACTGGCGATCGAGGGAGTCACCGCGGTCGCGCTGGGGTTGGCGGCCGGGTATGTGATCCCCGCCCCGCTGGGCGAGGGCAACCATGGCCTCACAGACATCGGCCGGCCCTGGCTCCTGCCCGTGCTGGTCGGGTTCGGTGCCTTCCTCGGTGGAGTCGTGGTCCGCTGGCTGGCGCCGGAAGCCGAGGGGCACGGCACCGACGCGGCGATCGAGGCCTTTCACTTCAAGGGTGGCAAGGTCCGTCGCCGGGTGCCGCCGGTGAAGCTCGTCGCCTCGGCGCTCACGATTGGCAGCGGCGGCGCCGGCGGCCGTGAGGGTCCCACCGCCCAGATGAGCGCCGGCTTCGGCTCGGCGCTGGCGGACTGGCTGCACCTGAGCGCCCATGACCGGCGGCTGGCGCTGGCCACCGGCATGGGCGCCGGCATCGGTGCGATCTTCCGGGCACCGCTGGGCGGCGCGATGATGGCGGCCGAAATCCCCTACAAGCACGACCTCGAGGTCGAGGCGCTGATCCCGGCCCTGATCGCGTCGATCGTCGGCTACTCCATCTATGGCGCGGCGACCGGCTGGACGCCGATCTTCGGGGCGCAGGTGCAGTTCGGCTTCCACGACCCGCTGCAGTTGCTCTCCTTTGCCGCATTGGGGCTGGTCTGCGGGCTGGTCGGCATCCTCTACGCGCGGACCTTCTATGCGGCCGTGCGGCTCTTCCAGCGGCTGCCGGGACCGTGGGTACTACGGCCGGCGCTGGGCGGGCTGGCCGTCGGTCTGCTGGCGCTCGGGCTCCCTGGGGTGCTCCACACCGGCTACGGCTGGGTGCAGCTGACGATGGCGCCGAATCCGGAGCGCCTCGCCCTCTGGGTCGTGCTGCTCCTGCCCTTCGCCAAGATTCTCGCCACCTCGCTCAGCATCGGCTCGGGCGGCTCCGGTGGCATCTTCGGCCCCGGCATGGTGATCGGTGGCTTCCTCGGTGCGGCCTGCTGGCGGCTCGCCCACGGACTGCCCGGCGTGCCGGCGGATGCCACCCCCTTCGTGATCGTGGGCATGATGGCGCTGTTCGGCAGCATCGCCCACGCACCGCTGGCGGTGATGCTGATGGTGGCGGAGATGACCGGCAATCTCGCGTTGCTCGCCCCGGCGATGGTCGCCGTCGGCGTGGCGACATTGGTCGTCGGCGATGAAACGATCTATGAGAGCCAGCTCACCACACGCGCCGAGTCACCCGCCCATCGTGCGCGCTACAGCGTCCCCCTGCTCGCCTCGCTGTCCGTCGCCGACGCGATGGTGCTGCTGCCGCAGCCGCCGACCGTCTCGACCACGGTCGCGGCGACGCTGGCACAGGCAGAGCGGCTAGATGTGCTTGGTCTGCCGGTCGTGCACCGGACGGGCGAGCTCGCCGGGACCGTGAGTCGCCAGGCGCTGGCGGACATCCCAGCGACAGAGCGCCCCCGCACCGCCGTGGTGACGGTGCTGGCACCGGCACCAGCCGTGCTGCAGCCCGGTACCGCGCTGGATACGGCGCTGGACATGCTCGCGCACCACGCCGCCGGCTGGTTGCCGGTGGTGGATGCGGAGCAGCGGGCCGTGGGGATGGTGAGCGTGCTGCGGCTGGCCCGGACCTACCGCCAGCGGGCCGCGCCGAACCAGCGCCCGGCCTCGCTCGCAGCGGGCGCCACGATGGCGGACTGATGCGACCGCACAACCGCAACGCGCGCCGGAGCCAGCGGGACCGTGCTTGGGAAGATATGCGGTCGCTGGCGGGTGACCAGGGGCGAGACCACACACGAGGCGGACACTTCGTCCGTCGCACCGCACCTGGGGCGACACTCCCGTCCCTAACCACCTGCCGGCGGCGGGATTGCATCGAGTGATTCCGGTCCGGACGGAACGGCATCCGCCAGACCCTGCCGCTGCCGGGGTTGAGTGACCTCTTTGTGCTAGGGGTCACCATCACCCGCCCAGAAGCGACAGGGTGCGAGCAGGCGAGCGGAGGTATGCACCACCACACACCGCCGCCCCACTCCCACAACATGCGTCAGCGCGCGGCCAGGCCGACGACCCCCGCCGGCAGGCCGGTTGCACCTGGCACCGGCTCGAGGCCGCCGTCCTCCCCGACGCGGAAGCCCCAGAGGGCATGCGTCTCGTTGGTGAGTGCATACAGGTAGCGGCTGCCGGCGCTCAGCGCCATGTCCGTCGGATTGGCGCCGGTGCTGCCACTGCGCCCCTCACCCAGCAGGGTCACCCGACCGTCGCTCGCGATCCGGTAGCCGGAGATCGTGCCGCTCCCCGCGTTGGTGGTGTAGGCGTAGCGGCCGTCCTCCGTCACCACCACCCAGCAGGCGGCCGCCTGGCCGTTGGGCACGACGGCGCTGAGCGCGCTCAGTGCTCCGCCGATACCAACCGCGTACGACGAGAGACTGCTGCTCGCTGCCTCGGAAACGTACAGTCGTCCGCGACCATCGGCGGCGAAGCCGAAGGGTGTCTGCCCCGCTGAGGGCTGCACCAGCGGTGCCCCGGCGACGCCGTCACTGCCAACGACGTAGGTGAGGATCTGGTTCGTCAGCTTCTCCGTAATGACAAGCGTCCGCCCGTCGGGGGTGAACTGCACCTGGGCCGGGCCGGTCATCGCGCCGCTCAGCGGCTGCACCGAGCCTGACAGGGCGCGGAGGTGCCCATCGTCATCCTGGCGGAAACCGGCGATGCCGCCGCCACCGCCGGCATTGAGCACATAGACGAGGTCGTCGTGGACCGTGACGCTGATCGGTCGGCGGCCGCCGCTGGGCACGCGGTCGAGCAGGGCGAGCCCCGGCGGGCCGACGGCGAACACGGACAGGTCAGCGCTGCCGGCGTTGACGGCGAACAGATAGCGACCATCGGCGCTGAGGACGAGCGCCCCCTGCGAACCGAGGCCGTCGCCCGAGCCCTGCCCGCCGGTGAGGACGCGACCGGCGGGGGTAAGCACCCCGTCTGCGGCCCGGTCCCAGATAAGGACGGTGTTGCCGGTCGGGTCGTTGGTGAGGGTGTAGACCGCGCCTGAATCTGGGTTCGGCATCTGGGCCGCGTGGGCTGGGCTGGCCGGCCCCCAGCTGACGAGGGCAAGCCCCCACAGGACCGCGAGGGCGGCCAGGGGCGGGAGAACCAACGGGCGCCGACGGCGATGCGTGGATGATGACGAAGTGTGCGCGAATCGCATGAGACCTCCTCTGGCACCGATGAGCTAGCACGGGTCGCCCGCGATGGCGACCCCAGGTTAGGCTAGGCGGCGAAGCTTACGAGACACGAACGGATCTGTCGCACCGATAAACCCGCAGCGCAATCCGGGTTGGGGGCGCGATGGCAGTGACCCTGCGACAGACCGCCGCGGGTTATTCGGCGCAATCACGTCGGCCCTGGCGTGCGGCCGTCCACTCAGCCCAGCCGCGATCCCACACGCGTGGATCGCACGGGCCGCTTCCGTTGACCAGAAGTGAACACGGGCGAACCGAGAGATTGAGCGCAGGCACCCACCGCGACCACCACCGCCGCGGGACGGCACGGCGCCGCGGCGGTGGTGCGGTGTCGAACCTGACCGTTGCTCCGGCGTGGCCCGTCGGGCAGCCGTCGTCCTCTGGTGATCAGTGCACTGACAGGCTGCTGTCATTGTGACACTATGTTGTCATCACCACAGGAGCTTATCATGGCCAACCGCATCGATCTGTTCACGCTCATCCACAAGGGGCTGCGCCGGTGGATGGGCGACGTCAGCGCCCAGCTCGGCGCCACCGACTTCACCGATCCCGCCGCCGTCACCGTCCTGGATGACGTCATTGCCTGCCTGGAGACGCTCGAAGCCCATTCCGCCCACGAAGAGACGTTCATTGCCCCGGTGCTCGATGCGCGGTCACCGTATCGCGGCCAGCCCTGGCATGCCGAACATGCGAGCCTGGACGCGCTGGCGGAGAGCCTCGTACGGCAGGCGCAGGAACTGCGCGCCGCGGGGGCGACGCACTCGCAGGCCGCCGCCATCGGGTTGGAGCTCTATCGCGCCTTCGCTCGGTTTACATCGGAGATGTACCTGCACCTCGATGACGAGGAGACGCGCCTGATGCCGCTGCTGTGGGCGGTTTGCACGGACGAGGAGTTGGCCGGGATCCTGACGGCGTTCCGCGCGGCGCACGGGCCGGAATCGGCCGTGCTCTACGCGCGACTGGCGACCGCCTTCACACCGGCGGAGCGGACCCTGCTCGGAGTATGACGATGTCCGCAGACCAGATCCTGGGCGCACCGGCGGGACGCACGCTGGTGGGCGACCTCGTCGAGGCGCTGTATGCGGCGGCGGGGGCGTTCCGTCAGCAGGGGGACCAGATCGCGCGGGGTGCCGGCCAATCCCTGGCCCGGTGGGAGGTGCTCTACGTTATCGGCACGGCACCGATCACGGTGCCGGCAGTGGCCCGGCGACTCGGCCGCACGCGACAGAGCGTCCAGCGCGTCGTCGACCTGCTCGTTGGGGAGGGGCTGGTCGTCCCCCAGCCGAACGCCGGGCACCGGCGCTCCTCCCTCTTGGCTCTGACCGCTGCTGGCCAGGCAACGCTGACCACGATCAATCGGGTCGCTCGGGACCAGCACATGCTCGTCCTGCAGGAGTTCAGTCCCGAGGAGATCGAGGTGCTGACGACGACGCTGCGCCGGTTGACATCCCTGGCGCGGCGTCGACCCGACGTAGACTAGGGCGATCGTTCCCGGAAAGGCGGCTCGCACATCTTCGCGCAGGCGCATGATCCTACAGTCACCTGGCGACATGCCGGCGGCGAGCCGCCATCCCGTGGATGACCATGCGGGTGGCATCCTCGCCACTGCTCGGCCAGGGAGCACCAACCAGCGACTGAAGGCGCGGCGGCTGATACAGACCGGATGCAGACGGAGAGACGTTGGTCTTCGACAGCGGCAGATCGCCCTCTCGTCCTTTCGTCGAATTAGACCATCAGAGGTGAAGGTTCCAAGCTAATCAATTGGCAAAGCATCTGTCTGCTCTGCTCAGCTTGCCACGTTGATCTGATTCTCGGCGATATTGACCTGGACGTTTGGCACGAGCAGTCGTCGCACCTGTGCCAGCGTCCGAATCGCAGCCAGATAACGACGCTGCGCCCGCTCCATCGGCTTGCGAAACACCTTCGGGTCAATGGCCTCGTCTCTGGGAAGACTCACTTCCACCGCGATCTCAAGTTTGCTACGGCGTCGCCTCCATTCCCCGCGATGATGCTGGTGATACCCTGCGCTGAGCAGTGCCGCCCGCACGAGGAGATCGGTCGTTTCGCAGAGCGCTGCGAGCGTGGCCTCGGCGGTCTGCACGCGTGCCTGCACTTGTCGCCACGTGCTGTGTGCCTGCTGTCGCACGTACTACCGTTCGTGTTCGTCTTGCTGCGCTGCCAGTTCGCCAAGCAGCCCACCGCCGACGTACTCGCTGCATCACCCGACCGCCGACGCGCCGACTCCGCGTGTAATACTGTCCGCCCCGTGGTCGTGATTCCCATCCCATCGTGTTGTGTTACCGTTCTGCGTCTGCCCCGCTTTGAGTCCGGCGGTCGTCCATCGCGTCGCCTTCCTCGGTGGGACGGTCAATCGTCGTCTGTGCGGTCGACCCCCCGCGCAACCGCCGGTCCCGTCCGCGTCCGCACAGCAATGCGACTCGCCGCGAATCGCCACGATGAAGATAGCGACTCCCACCTCGGTCGCCGGACAACAGTGTCAAGCAATGACAGCGTGACCAAAAGTTCCTGGGTAAACCGGTTGAAACCATCACCATAGGGAATCAACACTCTCTATATAGAATCAGCCCCGATGATGGAAGAATTCTTCACTTCGCAAGTCTGGACCGCCCTCGCCACGGCGCCTCGGGGAGTTGGTGAGACGTGGACGCCCTGGATGATTCCGGGACCGAATTCTGCGAGCCTGCCTGAACACCAGGCCGGTCAGCCACCGGCCCCGCGCCTCCAACCGAACTCCTGTAAAATCTCGCACACTTGGTGCTCTACATCCGGAGATCCGGCATGCTCAGACTCGAAGACCTGCGGCCCAACGCGGCGGTGCGAGGCATCCTGCCCGATACGCTCGCGACGGTCGTCAGTGTGCAATGGTTCGGCTCCGAGGCGCTGGAACTTACCTACAAGACCCCCGCCGGCAAGGTGGCGAACGAACTGCTCTACCGCCACGACGAGCCGCGGCTGGAGGTGGTGGAGCAGGGCCGGCCGTGGAGCTTCGACGGCGACGGCGCGCTCTTCCGTCTCGTCTCTGAGGCACAACGCATTCGCTTGGCTCATCTCTTCGATCCCGTACTCGCAGTCCATACCTCCGTCGTCGAGCCGCTCCCCCACCAGATCACCGCCGTCTATGAGGCGATGCTGCCACGCCAGCCGCTGCGTTTCCTGCTCGCCGACGACCCCGGCGCCGGAAAGACAATTATGGCGGGCCTGCTGATCAAGGAGCTGATCGCCCGCGGTGATCTGCAGCGTTGTCTGATCGTCTGCCCCGGCAGTCTGGCCGAGCAGTGGCAGGACGAGCTGCACCGGCGCTTCCACCTGCCCTTCGAGATCCTGACCAACGACAAGCTGGAGGCGGCGCGCACCGGTAACTGGTTCCTGGAGACGAACCTCGTCATCGCCCGCCTCGACAAGCTGTCGCGCAACGAAGATGTGCAGCAGAAGCTGCAGGCGCCCGACTGCCGCTGGGACCTCGTCGTCTGCGACGAGGCGCACAAGATGTCGGCGACGGTGTTCGGCGGCGAGATCACGTACACGAAGCGCTACCAGCTCGGCCGGCTCCTTTCGACGCTGACGCGGCACTTCCTCCTGATGTCGGCGACGCCGCACAACGGCAAGGAGGAGGACTTCCAGCTGTTCATGGCGCTGCTGGACGGCGACCGCTTCGAGGGCCGCTTCCGCGACGGCGTGCATACGGCCGACGTCTCCGACCTGATGCGGCGGATGGTGAAGGAGAACCTGCTCAAGTTCGACGGCACGCCCCTCTTCCCCGAGCGCATCGCCTACACCGTGCCCTACCGGCTCTCGGACGCTGAGGCGACGCTCTACAAGGGCGTGACCGAGTACGTGCGCGAGGAGTTCAACCGGGCGGAGGCGCTGGCCAACGACAAGCGCGCCGGCACGGTCGGCTTCGCGCTCACCATCCTCCAGCGGCGGCTCGCCTCCTCGCCCGAGGCGATCTACCAGTCGCTTCGTCGCCGTCGCGAACGCCTGGAGCGGCGCCTGGGGGAGATGGAGGTGCTCCAGCGCGGTGCGCAGCTGGCGGCGCTGGCGCCCGCATTCCCCACACTCGACGCCGACGATGTCGAGGACCTAGAGGACGCGCCGGACAATGAGGTCGCGGCGGCCGAAGAGGAGATCCTCGATCAGGCGACCGCCGCCCGCTCGATCGCCGAGCTGCGGGCGGAGATCCAGACCTTGCACGGGCTGGAGTCGCTCGCCCTCGGCGTCCTGCGCGGTGGCGGCGACACGAAGTGGCGCGAACTGGCGAGCCTCCTCGGCGAGATCTTCACACCTGCGGCGATCTCCGGCCGCGTGGCCGAGGAGTCTGCACCCTACCATGCGGACTCCCTCCCCCGGCCGACGCCGTCGCCGGCGCAGAAGCTCGTCATCTTCACCGAGCACCGCGACACGCTCACGTACCTGCAGCGGCAGATCACTCGGCTGCTGGGGCGCGACGAGGCGGTGGTGCTGATCCACGGCGGCATGGGCCGGGAAGAGCGGCTGAAGGCACAGGAGGCGTTCCGCCACAATTCGGACGTGCAGGTGCTGCTCGCGACGGACGCCGCCGGCGAAGGCATCAACCTGCAGCGCGCTCACCTGATGGTCAACTACGACCTGCCCTGGAACCCCAACCGGCTGGAGCAGCGCTTCGGCCGCATCCACCGCATCGGCCAGACCGAGGTCTGCCACCTCTGGAACCTGGTGGCGGATGAGACGCGCGAGGGCGACGTTTACCGCACGCTCCTAGAGAAGCTGGAGCTGGCGCGACAGGCGCTCGGCGGGCAGGTGTTCGACGTGCTCGGCAAGCTCCAATTCGAGGGGCGAGCGCTGCGCGACCTGCTGATCGAGGCGGTGCGCTACGGCGACCGGCCGGAGGTGCGCGCCCGCCTGACGACGGTGCTGGACGAAGCGCTGGACCGCGCCCACCTGCGCGACCTGCTCGAAGAGCGGGCGTTGGCCCACGACGCGATGGACGCCGGCCGCGTGCAGCGCATCCGCGAGGAGATGGAACGGGCAGAGGCCCGCCGCCTACAGCCTCACTACGTCGAGTCATTCTTTCTTGAGGCGTTCGGGCGGCTCGGCGGCTCGGCGCGACAGCGGGAGCCGCGCCGCTACGAGGTGACGCACGTGCCGGCGCCGGTGCGCAACCGCGACCGGTTGATCGGCATCGGCGAGCCGGTGCAGCCGCGCTACGAGCGCATCGCCTTCGAGAAGGCGCTCGTCGCCCCGCAAGGCCAGCCCCCGGCCGCCTTCGTCTGTCCCGGTCACCCGCTGCTCGATTCGGTGATCGACCTGACGTTGGAGCGCGACCGCGACCTGCTCAGGCGCGGCACGGTCCTTGTGGACGAACGCGACCCCGGCACGGAGCCGCGCGTGCTCTTCTACCTGGAGCACGCCATCCAGGACGCGGGGCTCACGCGCCAGGGTGAGCGGCGCATCATCTCCAAGCGGATGCTCTACGTGGAGCTGGGCACCGACGGCAGAACGCGCGCCCTGCAGTACGCGCCGTACCTGGACTACCGGCCGCTGGGCGAGGAGGAGCCGGGCGTGGATGCCATCCTCGACCGGCCCGAGTGCGCCTGGATCGGCCGCGAGCTGGAGCAGCAGGCCCAGGCCCACGCCGTGGCGCAGATCGTGCCGGAGCACCTGGCCGAGGTGCGCGGGCCGCGGCTGGCGCTGATCGCCAAGACCGAGGCGGCGGTGAAGGAGCGGCTGATCAAGGAGATCAGCTACTGGGACCACCGCGCCGAGCAGCTCAAGCTTCAGGAGCAGGCGGGCAAGCCGAACGCCCGGCTCAACTCGAACGAGGCGCGGCGGCGGGCGGACACCCTTCAGTCGCGTCTGGAGAAGCGTTTGGAGGAACTGAAGCTCGAAGCGCAGATCTCGCCGCTGCCGCCCGTGGTGTTGGGCGGTGTGCTGGTCGTGCCGGCCGGCCTGCTGGCGACGATCACCGGGCGGCCGCTCGCGACGCCGTCCACGCCCGTCGATACGCAGGCGAGCGCCGCCCGGGCGCGCGCCGCGGTGATGGAGGTCGAGACGGCGCTCGGGTACGACCCGACCGACCGCGAGTTCGAGAAGCTGGGTTACGATATCGAGAGCCGCGTTCCCGGCACGGGCAAGCTGCGGTTCATCGAGGTGAAGGGGCGGGTTGCCGGCGCGCCGACGATCACGGTGACGCGCAACGAGCTTCTCTACTCGCTGAACAAGCCGGAAGATTACATCCTCGCTCTCGTCGAGTTCGGCGAGGACAACTCGTATCGCGTGCGCTATCTCCGCCGGCCGTTCCAGCGCGAGCCGGACTTCGGCGTGACGAGCGTGAACTACGACTTCGCCGAGCTGCTGGCACGTTCCGAAGACCCGAGGTGAGTCGCCGGGCGCCGAGTGGCGAGGACCGGGCGAGATGCGAATCGCCGAACGAGGCCGCCGCGCGGCGCGCGGACAGCAACCTGTAGACTGGAAGCGATAAGGCACGAGTGGAGGTTGACGGATGGCAACGCGACAGGAGCTGCACGAGCTGCTGGACGCGATCCCCGATCAGGGGCTGGACGAGGCGCGCCGCTATCTGGAGGCGCTGAACCAGGCGAAGGGCGACCCGTACCTCGCACGCCTGTTGATCGCGCCCGAGGAGGACGAGCCGCTGACGGCCGAGGAGGAAGCAGGGCTGGCGGAGGCGCGCGCCGAGTGGTGTCGGGGTGAGTTCTACACTGCCGACGAGATGCGGCGTCGTTACGCCGACTGATGCCGCCCGTCCGCTACGCGTTCGTCCGGCGCGCAGACCGCGACATGGCGCGGCTCCCGGCCGACGTGCGGCGACGAGTGTTCGCGGCGCTCGACCGGTACGTCGCCGAGCCGCGCGCCGCCGACGTGAAGAAGCTGAGCGGACAGCGCGACGTCTTCCGGTTGCGCGCCGGCGACCACCGGATATTGTTCGAGTTCGGCGATGGCGGGACGACCGCCGTGGTGCTGCGGGTGCTGCCCCGCGGCCGGGCGTACCGCGACTGACCGCACATCCCACCACCCTCATCGCGGGAGCGAACGCAATGCACCACGAGCGCAAGAAGCTGATCGAAGTGGCCCTGCCCCTCGACGCCATCAACGCCGCCTCGGCGCGGGAGAAGTCGATCCGCCACGGCCATCCCTCGACGTTGCACCTGTGGTGGGCGCGACGGCCGCTGGCGGCGGCACGCGCGGTGATCTTCTCGCAGATGGTCGACGACCCCTCCGAGTATGTGGACACGTTGCTGAGTGACCGGGCAAAGAAGCGCGCGGCGGAGCGAGAGCTTGTCGAACGGCGCGATGCCTGGAACGTGCGCGTGACCGCCTTCGAGGAGGCGGAGCGCGGCGGCGACCAGCCGGTGCCCGCTCCGGGGCCGGAGCCGACCCTAGAGGAGTGCGCTGCCGACATCGAGCGCGAGCGGCTGTTCGCGATCATCCGACAGCTTGTGTTGTGGGAGAACACGACCAACGAGACTGTGCTCCAGCTGGCACGCGACGAGATCTGGCAGAGCTGGCGGAGGGCCTGCGCCGAGAACGCTGACCACGCGCGCGCCAGGGAGTTGTTCGATCGGCAGAAGCTGCCCGCCTTCCACGACCCGTTCGCCGGCGGCGGCTCTCTGCCGCTGGAGGCGCAGCGGCTGGGGCTGGCGGCCCACGCCAGCGACCTCAACCCGGTGGCGGTGCTGATCAACAAGGCGATGATCGAGATTCCGCCGAAGTTTGCGGGCAGGCCGCCGGTGAATCCAGAGGAAAGAGGAGCGAGCAACGAGCGACGGGGAGCGGATGGCGATGCACTATCGGGAGTTGATCGTCTGGCAGAAGGCGATGGCGCTGACCCGCGAGGTGTATCGACTGGCACCGAGGCTGCCACGGGAAGAGACGTATGGGATGCGGTCGCAGATCACCAGGGCGGCCGTATCGATACCGGCGAACATCGCGGAGGGATGGGCCAGGGAATCGAGCAAGGAGACAGGGCAGTTCTTGGCGATCGCCCACGGCTCGCTGGCAGAGACGGAGACGCTTTTGACCCTCTGCGAACAGCTCGGATGGTTCCCGCACCAGGAGACGATCAAGGTGCGCGCCCTGCTGGACGAAGTCAGCCGCATGCTGACTACGATGCGCCGCAATCGGCGATAGAGGAACGAGGAAAGAGGAGAGAGGAAAGAGGAGGGCGTGCTCGTTCCGCTTTTCTCTTTCCTCGTTCCTACCGCGGCGCGGCCGGCCTCGCCGCCGATGTGCGCTACTACGGGCGGTGGATGCGCGACGAAGCGGAGAAGCGGATCGGCCACCTCTACCCGAAGGTGGAGGTGACGGCGGCGATGGCGGCGGAGCGGCCCGACCTGCGGCCGTATGCCGGCCAGAAGCTGACGGTGATCGCCTGGCTGTGGGCGCGCACGGTCAAGAGCCCGAACCCGGCCTTCGCGAACGTGGACGTGCCGCTCGCCTCGACGTTCATGCTCTCGACCAAGGTGGGGAAGGAGGCGTACGTCGAGCCGGTGGTTGGGGAGGGCGGTTACCGCTTCACGGTGAAGGTGGGGAAGCCGCAGAACGCGGAGCAGGCCAAGAACGGCACGAAGCTTTCGCGCGGGGCGAACTTCCAGTGCTTGATGTCGGGGACGCCGATCGTGGGCGACTACATCAAGGCCGAAGGCCGGGCCGGGCGCATGGGTGCGCGCTTGATGGCGATCGTGGCTGAAGGATCTCGCGGCCGGGTCTACCTCGCACCGACACCGGAACATGAAGCGGTGGCATGCGAGGCGACGCCGGAGTGGAGGCCGGAAGGCGACGTGCCCGCGCGACTGACGGGTGGCACGTGTGTTCCGTACGGACTGACGACGTGGGGCGACCTCTTCACCCCCCGCCAGCTCGTGGCGTTGACGACGTTCTCCGATCTCGTGGGCGAGGCGATGGCGCGCGTCCGCGACGATGCAACCGCCGCCGGACTGCCCGACGACAGCACGGCCCTGCGCGATGGCGGCACTGGGGCGACGGCGTATGCGGAGGCAGTGGGAGTGTATTTGGCGTTTGTACTGGAAAAACTCACGGAGTCCCACACAACAGTCTGCACATGGAGCTCTGCGCCGAAGAATGAACTCGTCGTCAGTACTTTTCGCAGGCAGGCTCTTCCAATGACATGGGATTTTGCCGAGGCAAACCCCTTCGCCGAATCAAGTGGCAGCATCGAGAAGACGACTGAAGCGGTTGCACGTGTTGTCGTGACGGCGCTGCCAGCCACAGCCGCAGCCCAGGCATATCAGGCAGACGCTGCATCGCAAGAGCTCACGGGAGACAAGGTGGTGTCGACCGACCCACCATACTACGACAACATCGGCTATGCTGATCTGTCCGACTTCTTCTATGTGTGGCTACGCAATACGTTGAGATCCGACTTTCCAGGACTATTCGCCACGCTTGCGGTGCCGAAAGCGGAAGAATTGGTCGCTACGCCCTACCGTCACGGCAGCAAAGAGAAGGCCGAGGCGTTCTTCCTCGACGGCATGACCCGGGCGATGAACCGTCTTGCTAAACAGGCGCATCCGGCCTTCCCAGTCACGATCTACTACGCCTTCAAGCAGTCGGAGAGCGAGATCGACAAGGGAACCACGAGCACGGGCTGGGAGACCTTCCTCGACGCCCTGATACGCGCTGGCTTTGGCATCAGCGGCACCTGGCCGATGCGCACGGAACGAGATGCCCGTTCTATTGGTATCGGTACCAACGCGCTCGCCTCCAGCATTGTGCTCGTCTCCCGCCCGCGCGCGGCCGACGCACCCACGGCCACCCGCCGCGAGTTCGTCGCTGCGCTCAAGGCCGAGCTGCCAGCTGCGCTTGTGCACCTCCAAGCCGCTAACATCGCGCCGGTGGACCTCGCCCAGGCCGCCATCGGCCCCGGCATGGCTGTCTACACCCGCTACGCCCAGGTGCTCGACGCCGAGGGCAAGCCGCTCTCCGTGCGCGCGGCGCTGGCGCTGATCAACCAGGTGCTCGACGAGGCACTGGCCGAGCAGGAGGGCGACTTCGACGCCGATAGCCGCTGGGCGCTGGCCTGGTTCGAGGGGCACGGTTTCGCCGAGGGTGAGTACGGCGTCGCCGAGACGCTCTCCAAGGCGAAGAACACCAGCGTCGCCGGGCTCGCCCGAGCGGGCATCCTCAGCTCGCGCGGTGGCAAGGTGCGGCTGCTCAGGCCGGGCGAGCTACCGGCCGGCTGGGACCCCACCGCCGACGCGCGCCTGACGGCGTGGGAGATGGTGCACCACCTGATCCGCGCGCTCGAAGCGGGCGGCGAAGGCGCGGCGGCTGCGCTCGTCGCCCAGCTCGGCGGCAAGGCCGAGACCGCCCGCGAGCTCTGCTACCGCCTCTACACGCTCTGCGAGCGCAAGAAGCGCGCCGCCGAGGCGCTGGCGTACAACGGTCTCGTGCAGAGCTGGCCGGAGATCAGCCGGCTGGCGCGCGCGAGCAGCGGGAGTGCCGATGAACAGGGTCGCCTCGCCCTCTGAGCGAGGTTGACAGAGCATGTGTCGCGCATAAAGATGCGAATATGCGTACCACGATCGACCTCCCGGATGAACTTTTTCGCCGCGTAAAGGCGCGCGCCGCCCTCGATGGCCTCAAGCTCAAGGATCTGATCGCGCGCTACGTGGAGCAGGGATTGGCCGGCGCAACGCCGCCGCCCGCCGAGGCCCCCGCACCGCCGCGGCGTCGCGGCCTCGGTGCCCTTCCCGTGATGATCCCCGCGACGGGGACGCCTATCCCGGCGCTGAGCGCCGAGGAACTGCATCAAATCGAAGTGGATGAGGACGTGGCCCGCCATGAGCGATCTCTTGGACGCTAGCGTCTGGGTGGCGCTCACGCATGCGGACCATGTCCACCACCCCCGCGCCAGGCGGTATTGGGAGAACGAAGCTCTCGGTCCGGTCGCGTTCTGTCGGATCACGGCGCTCGCCCTGCTCCGTCATCTCACCAATCGCCACATCATGCATGCCGGTGTCCTCACCGGGGACGCGGCCTGGCGGACCTACCGGCGCTGGCGCGCCCTGCCCAGCGTGGTGTTCCTTCCGGATCCTGCCGATGTGGAGACGCACCTCGAACACATCAGCCGCCTGGTCGAACTCACCCCACGCCTCTGGACCGACGCCTATCTCGCCGCCTTCACCCTGGCGGGCGGACTGCGCTTCGTGACGTTCGACCACGACTTCACCCGCTTCGACGGCCTCGACCTGCTCTTGCTGGAGGCATGACTGATGGCGATCACGAACCACGAGCGCGTCGGCAAGGCGATGGAGCTGCTCAAGGATGGCCTCCTCCCCTTCGTCGAGCGCGAGCTGAAGGCGCAGCACGGCAAGTACTGGGTCACGACCGTTACCGCCGGCTGGCGCACCGACCTCACCTGGCGCGGCGACGAGCCGCACCTGGATGTCGCCCTCGTCCTGCGCCTGATGTGGGAGCAGTGGAACGAGACCTTCCGCCGCACGCTGGGGTTCGCCGAGCGCAGCCTCGTCAGCGAGCTGCGCGAGCACCGCAACAGGTGGGCGCACCAGGAGCCCTTCTCTACCGACGACGCCTACCGCGCGCTCGACTCTGCCGCGCGCCTCCTCGCCGCTGTCTCGGCGCCGCAGGCGGACGAGGTCGAGCGGATGAAGATGGAGCTGTTGCGCCTGCGCTTCGACGAGCAGGTGCGTGGCGAGCGGCGCAGGAGCGCGGGCACCGCGATTGAGAGCGCCGCGGCGGCAGGCCTCAAGCCGTGGCGCGAAGTGGTGATGCCGCACCGGGACGTCGCCAGCGGCCGCTACCAGCAGGCCGAGTTCGCCGCCGACCTCTGGCAGGTGCACCTCGGCCAGGGCGCGGACGAGTACCGCGACCCGGTCGAGTTCTTCCGCCGCACGTACCTCACCGAGAGCCTGAAGACGATGCTCGTCGGCGCCGTGCGCCGCCTCGCCGGCGAGGGCGGCGACCCGGTGGTGCAGCTGCAGACCAACTTCGGCGGTGGCAAGACCCACTCGATGCTGGCGCTCTACCATCTCTTCTCCGGCATCGCGCCCGGGGAACTGGCCGGTATGGACGCCGTCCTGCAGGAGGCGGGCGCCAGATCGTTGCCGGCCGCCCGACGGGTGGTGCTGGTGGGCACCAAGATCTCGCCGAGCAACCCGTCGGTGAAGCCGGACGGCGCCGTGGTGCGCACGCTCTGGGGCGAACTGGCCTGGCAGCTCGGCGGCGCGCAGGCGTATGCCCGCGTCCGGGCCGACGACGAGCACGCCACCAACCCGGGCGACGTGCTCCGGGAGCTGTTCGACGAGTACGGCCCCTGCCTGATCCTGATCGACGAGTGGGTCGCCTACGCGCGCCAGCTCCACGACCAGAGCGACCTGCCGGCGGGCGGCTTCGAGACGCAGTTCACCTTCGCCCAGGCGCTGACCGAGTCGGCGCGGCTGGCGAAGGACTGCCTGCTCGTGATCAGCCTGCCCGCCTCCGACAGCGCCGGCGTGTCGCATTCCCAGGCGGACGACGTCGAGGTCGGCGGCCAGCGCGGGCGCGAGGCGCTCGACCGCCTGCGCAACGTCGTCGGGCGGATGGAGTCCTCCTGGCGGCCGGCGAGCGCCGAGGAGGGCTTCGAGATCGTGCGGCGGCGGCTGTTCGAGCCGCTGTCCGACCCGGCGCAGTTCAAGGACCGCGACGTCGTGGCGCGGTCCTTCGCTGACTTGTACCGCGGCCAGCACCAGGAGTTCCCGCCCGAGTGCCGCGACGCCGACTACGAGCAGCGCCTCAAGGCCGCCTACCCGATCCACCCGGAGATCTTCGACCGGCTCTACACCGACTGGTCGACGCTGGTGAAGTTCCAGCGCACGCGCGGCGTGCTGCGGCTGATGGCGGCGGTGATCCACAGCCTCTGGGAGAAGGGCGACCGCAACCCGCTCATCCTGCCGGCGAACATCGCCATCGACGACCCGCGCGTCCAGTTCGAGCTGACACGCTACCTGCCGGACCACTGGGTGCCGGTGATCGAGAAGGACGTGGACGGCCCCAGCTCGCTGCCCCTGCGCCTGGACGGCGAGGTGCCGAACCTGGGCAAGTTCGCCGCCTGCCGCCGCGTGGCGCGCGCCATCTACCTAGGCTCGGCGCCGACGGCGGCGGCCGCACATCGGGGCTTGGAGGACCGGCGGGTCAAGCTCGGCTGCGTCATGCCGGGCGAGTCGCCCGCCGTCTTCGGCGACGCGCTCCGGCGGCTGGCCGGGGCGGCAACGTATCTCTACCAGGACGGCCCGCGTTACTGGTACGCGACCCAGCCGACCGTAACGAAGCTGGCGGAGGACCGCGCCGAGCAGCTGCGGCGCGACCCCGACAAGGTCATCGCCGAGATACAGGGCAGGATATCGAGGGATCTCGGCTTCGATGACAAGCTTCCTCGTGCCGACCGCGAGGCACGCCGCGGCGACTTCAGCCGCATCCACCCGATGCCACAGTCGGGACACGACGTGCCCGACGACCTCGACGCGCGGTTGGTGGTGCTCGGCCTGGAGCATCCCTACAGCCGGGAGCCGAACAGCGCGGCGGAAGTGGCGGCGAAGGCGATCCTCGAATCGCGCGGCAGCGCGCCGCGGCTCTATCGGAACACGCTCGTCTTCTTGGCGGCGGACAAGACACGCCTGCAGGACCTCGACGAGGCGGGGCGCAGGTTCCTCGCCTGGGAGTCGATTCTGGACGAGAAGGAACAACTCAACCTCGACCCGCAGCAGGTGAAGCAGGCGGAAACCCAGCGCAGCGCCGCCGACGGGGCGGTGACGGCGCGGCTGCCGGAGACGTACCAGTGGCTGCTGGTGCCGGTGCAGCACTCGCCACAGGCGGCCGTGGAGTGGCAGGCGCTGCGGCTCTCGGGGCAGGACCCGCTCGCCGTGCGGGCGAGCAAGAAGCTCAAGGCCGACGAGTCGCTTGTCACCGGCTTCGGCGCCACCCGGCTACGCATGGAGCTGGACCGGGTGCCGCTCTGGCGCGGCGATCACGTCGCCGTCCGCCAGCTTGTGGAGGACTTCGCCCGCTATCTCTACCTGCCGCGGCTCAAGGACCCGTCGGTGTTGCTCGGCGCAATCCGCGACGGTCTCGGTCTGCTCACCTGGGAGCAGGACAGCTTCGCCTTTGCCGAGGGCTACGACGAGGCGGCCGGCCGGTACCGTGGCCTGCGTGGGGGGCAGCTGGTGTCGGTGACGGATGCCGACGCGCCGGGACTGCTGGTGAAACCGGATGCAGCGCGGCGGCAGCTGGACGCGGAGAGCGCGCCACCGCCGAGCAGTGCTGACCCCACTGGACATGTCGACAGCCGTGAGGGACAGATCGCGCCGCCAGCCCTACATGCTGACCACCGGGCCGTTCCTCCGCCGCCGCCCCCAATGATGTTACCGACGCGGTTCCACGGCACGGTCGCACTCGACCCGACGCGCGTCGGGCGGGATGCCAGCCGCATCGCCGATGAGGTGATCGCCCATCTGGCCGGCCTCTCTGGCGCGACGGTGCGGGTAACGCTCGAAGTCGAAGCGGAGATCCCGTCCGGCGCCTCCGAGCATGTCGTGCGGACGGTCACGGAGAACGGTCGGCAACTCAAGTTCACGAGCCAGGGATTCGAGAGGGAGTAGTGCAAGGAATGCGACCTTTCACATACCAGTCTTCGTGAACGGGCCGGCAGGACGAGCGTGACTGAGCCGACGCGTGCCGGTACCGAGTCCTTGGCGGCAAGGGCGATTCGTCGGATGCTCTCGTGTGAGACGCCGAACTCTCGCGCCAGAGAGCGTAGCGGCTCGCCCGCCGCGATGCGGGCGGCCACGACCGGTCGGAGTGTGTGAAGCAGCCTCACCCTCGCTTCACTCGTGAGTCGCCTCGGGACAGCATCCGGTTCAGGCCGCCAATTGACGAGCCGGTACAGATGATGGCAGGTGTGGTGACCGACCCCCATCGGGGTCGCCTCTGCCACTTTTCGGTGTGACAGTTGACTCGGAAGAAACGAGCGGCTGTGCCGCCCCGGTCCGAACCTGGAACAGTGATTCCACCTCGGGCCGGGGTTTCACAAACTCCACACCGCCGGCCCGTCGACCCAGATCTCCTCATAGATGACGTTGGCCAGTTGATTGCGCTGGTGCGGTGTCGCATCGCGCCACGCGGCTCCCGCTCGCGCAGCCACCTCCTGCCGCGGTCAACTCGGCCTCGGCGCGTTGGGGATCGCCAGTGAGAGGCTCGAACTTAGCGACGCGTGCTCCCAGGTCGGCGAGGCGCGTACCGGCGTAGCTACCTGCCACCGAGTCGGCCAGTTCCACAACGAGGCATTGTTCGAATCGCTTCATGCATTGCACCAGTCCCAGCGGGCTCTGGATCGGAGCATGCCTGACGCCCGGATTCTGGCGTGCGGGGATAATCAGCGATGCAACATGTGGAGTCAAGGCGACGATCACGTGCGTGACCGCATGCTGCATTGCCGGCGTCGACAATTCCGACGACGCTGTTACACGGGGAATTCCGCATCAATCGAGGTCACGGAGGAGGGGGATCACCTCCTCGGCAAAACGCTTGATCGGTTCGTTCATGATCGCCGGCGCGACGCCGGGCGGTCCGCCGAAGCCGAGGTATTGGGTGAAGGGCACCGCGGCGGATGGCGCGGTGCTCCGCGAAGCGGGCGGGGCGCTGGCGGCGGGGGAAGCCGAAGCCGGGGAACTCCTCGGCGCGGGAGCCGAGGCCGATGCCCAGGTCCAGGCGGCCACCGGAGAGGATGTCGACGACGGCCGCATCCTCGGCGACGCGCAGCGGGTCGTGGAAGGGCAACAGGAGCACGGAGGTGCCGATCCGCACGCGCGCGGTGCGGGCGGCGATATGGGCGGCCATCGGCAGGAGCGCGGGCAGGTAGCCATCGGCGAGGCAGTAGTGCTCGGAGATCCAGATCGCATCGAAGCCGCGGAAGAAGCAATCGATGACCCACGCGCACCGGGCGATGTTCCATCTGTTGAACCCCACGAGTATAATCCCATTGGTCAACGATGCGCTTGCATAGCAATCGAGAGGTCATGTCACGGTGAAGTCGCAGGTTGGGTTACGCGGGCATCGGGTCCAGAATATGAAGCGGGCCGAGTCGCGACGGCGCGACATCCTCGTCGCCGCCGCCCGCGTCTTCGCCCGCGACGGCTACGTGTCCGCCACGCTGGACGATGTTGGGCGTGAAGTGGGTGTCACCAAAGGCGTCATCTACTATTACTTCCGCAGCAAGGAAGAGATCTATACCGAGATCCGGGCGACCGCGATCCGCGAGGCGATCGACCGGCTTGAGGCGATCGTCGCGCACGGCGCGCCGTCGGGCGATACGCTTCGGGTGGCCATCGGCGATCTGATCGGTCACGTCTTCAACGAACTCGACCGATTCGCCAACGTCCTCCGGGCGGACGGCCGGCTCAGCGCTGAGAGTCGCGCGTTGATCCGCGACCTTCAGCGCCACTACGAGCGACTGATGCGCGGGATCGTGGAGGCCGGCATCCGCGAGGGTGTCCTGGCCGATCGTGACCCGACGGTGATGACGTACACGATCCTTCGCACCTGCCTGAGCGTGGCAGATTGGTACCGTCCCGGCGGGCGGCTGTCCCCAGAACTGGTGGTTGAACAGGTCACGGAGCAGGTCTTGGCCGGGGTGCTGCGTGAGTGAGGCACCGCCGCTCGCCGACCTTCGGGTGCTCGACTGCACCGACGAGCTGGGGGTGTATGCAAGCAAGCTCCTGGCGGACCTGGGCGCCGATGTGATCCGGCTCGAGCCGCCCACAGGCGACCCGATGCGGCACTTTCCGCCGTTCGCCAATGAAACCCGACAGGTCAGTCTCTACTTCGCGCACTTCAACGCCGGCAAGCGATCGGTCACGCTTGATCTCGAGCAGCCGGGATCACGCGACCGACTTCGCTGTCTGATCGGGACCTGCAACGCGGTCGTCGAATCCGGCCCGGTGGGCGAACTGCTCAGCACCCGCTTGGGCGGGGCGTGGCTTGCGGAATCGCGACCGAACCTGGTCCTCGTCTCGGTGACACCGTTCGGACGCGAGGGACCGGGTGCGGCGCAATCGGGCGGTGATCTGGTGGTCGCGGCGCGGAGCGGGCTGCTCTGGCTCAATGGCCGTCCGGATGGGCCACCCTTCCGTCCGGGTGGAGAACAGGCGGCACACATGGCGTCGCTGGTGGCAGCGAACGCGACGCTGCTCGGGCTGTTCGATCAGCAGCGCACCGGCCGCGGTTGTCAGATCGATGTGCCGGCCGTCTTTGCCGCGTCCCTCGCCACGCTGCAGACGGCGAACGCCAACTATGCTACCTGGCATGGGCGGGTTCCGGCGCGACGAGGCATGGGCACACTCCCGATTTCTCGGCACATCTTCCCGGCGGCGGATGGCTGGGTGGCGCTGACCGCCCTCCCTGGTCAGTGGGAGAAATTGGTGCGCACCCTTCAGGCGCATGGAGCCGCCGCCGAGCTGGCCGATCCGGTATTCCTCGACGCCGATCATCGGATGGAGCGGGGCGAGCATATCAACGACGTGATCGAGGCATTTACGAGGCAACGTCCGAAGCAGTATCTCTTCGAGACGTTGCAGCGGGCCGGTGTCGCCTGCGCGCCGGTGAACACCGTGGAGGATCTGGCCGGCGATCCGTTCCTGCGCGATCATGGGTTCTTTCGCGAGTTGGAGCATCCTGAACTGGGCCAAACGCTCGCGCATCCCGGCGCGCCGTTCCATCTCCGGGGTCGAAAAGTGGGGCCGCAGAAGGCGGCGCCGGTGCTGGGCGAGGATAACGAAGCGATTTGGATGCGGGAGCTGGGGATGACGGCGGACACCTTCGCCGCCCGGCGACAAGGCGGTGTGCTCTGAGCAGTGACACAACGGGATGGCTGCCGCTTGCCGGCGTGCGGGTGCTGGACTTTACCTGGATGATCGCGGGGCCGCTCGGCACGCGGCTGCTGGCGAACTTCGGCGCGGAGGTGATCAAGGTCGAGTCGTACAACCGGGTTGACCGCGTGCGCGAGACCGGCCCGCATCCGGACGGTCCCTGGAGCTTCAATGAGGACGGCTCGTTCAACGACGTCAACCTGGGCAAGAAAAGCATCCTCCTCAATCTCAACCTGCCGGAGGGGCAGGCGCTGGCGCGGCGGCTGGTGTCGGTCGCCGACGTGGTCGCCGCGAATTTCACCGGCGACCGGCTCGATCGCTGGGGCCTTGGCTTCGACGACTTGATCGCGGTTCAGCCAAACCTGGTCTTTGTGAATATGCCCGTCTTCGAAGCAGCCGGCGCGCGCCGGCGCTGGGGTGGCATCGGCACGCACATCAACGCACTCGCCGGGATCAACGGCATTTCCGGCTTCGCCGAGGATCCGCCCTTCGGCCTGGGGCCACTCTATCCCGACTTCAGCGGCAATCCGTATCACGCGATGGCGGCGGTGCTGGCGGCGCTGATCAACCGCGACCGCGGCGCGGGCGGACAGCTGATCGAGATGCGCCAGTTCGAATCGACGGTGAGCATACTCGGTCCGGCGCTGCTCCAGTACGCGGCGACCAGGGAGGGTCCGCGACGGATCGGCAGTCGCTCGGAGCGGGCGTGTCCGCACAATGTCTATCCGTGCGCCGGCGATGACCGGTGGTGCGCGATCGCCGTCTCGACTGACGCCGAATGGTCAGGCTTCTGCGCGGTGCTCGGCCGCTCTGACGTCGAGAACGACCCGCGCTTCGCATCGTTGGAGGGCCGGTACGCGAACGAAGACGCGCTCGACGCGTTGATCGCGGCGGAAACCGCAACCTGGCGGGTCGAGAACCTGGCCGAACGGTTGCAGCAGGCCGGTGTTCCGGCGGCGCCGGTCAACCACCTCGGCGACCTGCTGGCCGATCCGTGGTACCGCGAGCAGTACTTCGATGTGCACGACGGCCCGGAAGGGTGTGTCTTCACCGCGCACGGCGAGCCGATCCGGCCCTTCGGCCGGAATCAGCCGGTCTCGCGTTCGCCGATGCTCGGCGAGCACACGGACGACGTGCTGCGGGATATGCTCGGCATCACCGGTGATGCGATCGACCGGCTCTACGCCTCCGGTGTACTCGGTTGAGCTGACACGGTTGCCGCGCCAATGCCGGCACCGGGCTACGGCCGCGGCGCGGGGCCGATGGTCGTGCGCTCGATCCACTCGGCGGCCGGGACCTCGGTCGTCTCCGGTGGGCGGGTGCCTCCCAGCCAGTCGATCATCGTGCGCCCGACGACCCGGCCGAACGCGACGGCATCCGTCTGGATCGTGGCGGTCGGCAGCCATATCTCCTGCGCCCACCGCGAGCGGGCGAAGCCGACGAGCGAGACGTCCGCCGGCACGCGCACGTCGATCAGATGCAGCGCCGCCGTCACCCGGCCGAGATGCCGGTGGTCGGCGATCACGGCGGTGACGCCCCCTGGTTCGACCAGCTGCCGACGGAGTTGCTCGCAGAGCGCCGGCATCGGCTGATCGAGCGGCGCTTCCTCGTGGGCAAGGGCGACACCGGCACGGCGCGCCGCCGCCTGGAGCCCCGGCAGCCGCTGACGGCTGCTACTGCGGGGCGAGCTCAAGTAGAAGAGGGAACGGTGACCGAGCGCGGTGAGCCGTTGCACCGCCGTGTCGATCGGCTGTGCTTCGCTGACGTTGATGTGCGGGACCGCCGACGATGCGGCATTGCGCACGCCGATCGCGAGCACCGGCGTATCGCCGCTCGTGAATGGGTCGAGCGCGGCGCCGACCGCCGGCGGCGTCCAGAGGATCAGCCCGTCGACCCGCCGCTCGTAGAGGCGCTGCACGAGCAACTGGTAGAGGGCGGCGTCGCCGCGGGCCGTCGTGATCATCAGCTCGTAGCCGTGGTCGTGGCAGACACCGCCCAACCCCTCCAACGCGTCGAGGTAGATTGGCGAGTCGAAGTGGTGGGTGACGACACCCAGCACCATCGTCCGGGAGAGGCGCAGGTTCCGCGCCGCCTGATTCGGCGCAAAGCCGAGCGCCGCCGCCGCCTCGTTCACCCGCTTGGTGGCGTCGGCACTCACCTTGCGCTGACCGCTCAGCGCCCGCGACGCGGTGCTGATGTCAACGCCGGCGCGCGCCGCCACATCGCGGAGCCGCACCGGGCGCACACGGCCGTTTGCCTCGTTCCCCATCTCCGATCTCTCACCGGCGGTCCCGTTGTTGAGCGGATTGTACACAAGCCGATCGCCGGTGCGGCGGATCTCGCTGCCCCCGACCCTGCTCTCCACCGCCGAGGCAGAGAGTAGGGTCGAGGGCGACGCCGTCAACGTGCCGCGGCGGCGTGGGCGCTCCCGACGAGCTGCGGGTGCCGCCTGGGGAACGCCTGGCTGAGCCGCCACGATGCGGCGAGATACTTCGGATAGTTTTTGCGGAGGTGATGGGTCAGCTTGCCGTCCAGTT
>JBFXAN010000067.1:0-32933 GCA_050184225.1 Dehalococcoidia bacterium
CAGCCGCGCGCGTTCAAATGCGTGTTCTCCAGCAGATCCTTCGCGGAGTTCACCGGACCGATCAGCAACCGGCGGCGCTGGCCCTCCTCATATAACTCCTGCTTCGTCTTTCGCGCCAGGAAGGCACTCAGCACCTCGTTCACGTGCGCGAACTTTCCCATCGCGTCCTGCATCTTCTCCGGGTCGGTCATCAGCAATGTCAGGCTGCGCAGGTCGGTGCTGTTCAGCAGTTGCTGCCACTGCTCGTCCAGCAGGTCGCCCGCCATCCCTTCTTCGTCCATCCACTGCGCCAGCACCGGCCACGGCGCGCCGAACCCGGCGACGCCGACCATCATGTAGACGTTGCCGTCCTTGCACGTATAGGTACCCACTCCCGGCAACAGCCGAGTGTCGCCCGTCCGCTTGCGCAGCTCGCGACGCATGTCCCAGAACTGCATCGCCGTCTCCTGCGACAGCGACAACGCCTCCTGCATCGACACCTCGACGTTCTGGGCGTGGCCGCTGCGATCACGCTGGAGGATGGCGGCGAGGATCCCTTGCGCCGCCTGCACACCCGCCGAGATATACGCCTGACCGCCGGGATGCATCGTCGGCGCGCGATCGGGATATCCGGCCAGCGTCAGCACGCCGCTCATCGCCAGCCCGACCAGATCAGACGACGTATACTCGGCGTACGGTCCCCATGTACCGAACCCCGTGATCGAGCAGTGGATCAGCCGGGGGTTGATCTCGCGTATCTCCTCGTCGGATGGCAGCACGCCGCGCGCCTCCGCCGGCGGAAAGCTCTCCACCAGTACGTCAGCCGTCGCCAGAAGCCGCCGCAAGAGAACCTGACCATCCTCCGAGCGCAGATTGAGCGTCACGCTGCGCTTGTTCGTGTTGTAGAACCAGAAGTCGATCGACCGGTTCTCATCCGGGTCATCGTGATAGAACGGCGGTATCGACCGGGCGGCCGACCCCGTCGGTGGCTCGACCTTGATCACGTCGGCCCCCAGGTCGGCGAGCAACTTCGTCGCATATTGCCCCAACTGTCCGGTCAGATCCAGGACTCGAATATCATCCAGCGCGGCGACACCTGTCGCCCCTGCTGCCGTCATAGCACCCACCTATAGCCCAGAGCTATTTCACGCCAGGGCACGCCTTCATTGTCGCCGCCGCGGACGATTCACTGAAGCCACCCCACCGCGCTCGATCGACTTCGGCCCACCCACGGAAACCCCACCATCCGGCCCATGCCTCTTGCTCAACCCCCCACTCCCGCGCCACACGTTTCGCCACCTCGACGCTCCGCTTCGGCTCGCGTTCTCGGTCCAACAAGAGAATCGAGACGGAGAGCGCCGTACCTAACCCGGTTCGCTGCGCTCACAGCGCCCCCTTCCCTCGCAGGGAAGGGGGCGCCTCACTCCACCGTGGTCTGCCAGTATCTCGTATGGGAGTGACAAGGTTATCCTCATTCAACCCTCGCCGGAGAGGACTCCCCCTTCCCTGCGAGGGAAGGGGGCCGGGGGGTTAGGTCAGGCCGGTACCCCCACCTTCACCTCCGCCGGCAACCGCTCCCCAAGAACCTCCGCCGCCCCATCGACCATGCCCTGCAACACCGCGCCCGCCGGACGCAGCGTCGAGATCAAGCCGGCGGCCTGGCCCGCCGCATTCATCAGCAACGTGTCCTTGCCCGCCTGCCGGATGCCCGCCACCAGATCGGCGATCAACAAACCTTGCAGTCCCATCGGCAACGCCTTGATGTTCAGCGCCTCCCATGCCTGGATCAGCGGGTTGGTGATATTACGCATCGTCTTGCCGCTATAGAGGCGCGTGACCGCCGTGTCCTCCTCCGTTGCGTTGACGATCCGCTCCTTCTGCCAGTCGTAGATGTTCGCCTCCTGCGTCGACAGAAAGGCGGTGCCACACCACACGCCCTGCGCGCCCAGCGCCAGCGCCGCCGCCAGCCCACGGCCATCGGCGATGCCGCCTGCCGCCACCACCGGCACCGGTGCGACCGCATCAACCACCTGCGGCACCAGCGCCAGCGTGCCGATCCGGCCCGTGTGTCCGCCCGCCTCCGTGCCCTGAGCGACGACGATATCCGCGCCACCCTCGGCCACCCGCCGGGCGTTCTTCGTATTGCCCACCAGCGCGATCACTTTGATCCCCAACGCACGGCAGCGCGGCACATACGGCGCCGGATTGCCGAGCCCGCTCGCCAGCACCGGCACCCGCTCGTCGAGCACCACCTCGACCTGATCCTCGACCCGCCACCGCGCGTTCCCGGTTTGCCGTGGCGATTCTGTCTCCGGGATATCGAACTGACGCTTCAGATCGGTAATCGCCTGCCAGTACTCCGCCGGAATCTGCGATCGCCAGTCCGCCACGCCGCCATTACTTGGCGACTCCACCCGTACCGCGTTCGACGGCATCAACAGGTCCACGCCAAACGGCTTGTCCGTCAGCCCACGGATCTTGCGGATCTCCTCACGCAGCGCATCCGGCCCGAACCCGGCCCCGCCGAGCACACCCAATCCGCCCGCATTCGACACCGCCGCCACCAGCGGCGCCGTCGCCGCACTGCCCCGGCCACCGCCCGCCGTCGGCCCCATCCCCGCCAGCAGCACCGGATACTCAATCCCCAACACATCACAGATTGCCGTGCGCAGCAACGTCCGACCCATATGCCCCGCCTCCCTCGCAATGTGCCGCCATTCTACGTGGCGGGGAAAGTAGGCGCATACCTCTAACCCCCCGCCCCCCTTCCCTCGCAGGGAGGGGGGAGTCCTGTCCGAGGATGGTTGAACTACGATGGAGCGACACAGACTTGCTACTCGTTGTCCGATCACGTCCGTACACTGCTGCCTGGAAGTCGGAGGGTATCTATCGTCCGTTGCGTAGAACGCAGGAGGGGATACGAAGTTGCCGGCTCGCCGTATCGTTCAGGGGCAACACGTCACAGAAGGAAAGTACCTTCGTGCCAAGGAGTTCCGCCGTGCGATGACACCAGCAGAGCGCACGCTGTGGTCGGCCCTTCGCGGGAATCAATTCTATGGCCTGCACTTCCGGCGTCAGCAGATCATCGACGGTTTCGTCGTCGACTTCTACTGCCATGCCGCCGGTCTGGTTGTCGAGGTCGATGGCTCCGCTCATGACGAGCGACCACACTACGACCGCGAGCGAGACCGAATCGTAGCCGCCCGCGGTCTGCGAACCCTCCGCGTGACCAATGTGGAAGTCTTGAAGTCGCTTCCCGCAGTCCTAGGCCGCATCACACAAATGATTGCTGACACTCCCTCAGCCGATCCACAGTCCGAATAGCAAGGACGCCAAGCCCTGGAAAACCTGGTTGACCAGGACTCCCCCTTCCCTGCGAGGGAAGGGGGCCGGGGGGTTAGGTCACACCATCCGCATCTGCATCGCCGACTTCAGCGGCCACGCATCGTACCCGCGCGTGCGCAGGTCGGCCGCGAATTCGCCGTCGGAGCCGTAGACCGTGAATACGCGCTTCGGGTTCACCCGCCGGACGTACTCCACCAACTCCCCGTAGTCAGCGTGATCGGATAGAGGAAAGGCGGCGTCGACGCGGTAGCGCCAGCGGGCGGCTCGATCGACCGCCCAGCCGGTCACGATCGCCGTGCGCGGACGCGGTATCGACTCGAAGATCGCCGCGCGGCGCGTTTGCGGCGGACAGACCAGCACCCGCCCACGCAGATCGCAGCGATCGAGGTGCTCGTGCGCTGGAAACTCGATCCCAAGCCGGGAGTACACCTCGGCAACGCCGAACGTTGTGCCGTGGACCGCGATATCGAACCCGGCTCCGGCCAGACATCGCAGCACTTCCTGACCTTTGCCCAGTGAATAGGCGAACAACACCGGCGTCTCGCCCTTCGCCAGTGCGTTGCGACAGAAGGAGAGGATGCCCGCGATCACCTCCTCCGCGGGCGGAAACAGGTATCGCGGCCGGCCAAACGTCGCCTCCACGATCAACGTGTCCGCCTCCGGCACATCGCACGCTTCCGCCGTGCGGCTCGGGGCGAGCTTCAGGTCGCCGGAGTAGAGCAGGCGGTGCCCCCGATGTTCGACCAGCGCCTGTGCCGAACCAAGAACATGCCCGGCGGGAAGCAGTGTCAGGGCAAAGTCACCGAAGTCGCGCCGCTCACCGAATTCCTGCTCCGTCATCCGGCCGCGCGGCCGATAGCGGTGATCGAGCAACGCCGCCGTTCCCGGCGTGACGATGAACTGGTCGTGTCGCCCAAAGTGGTCGCTATGCGCGTGGGAAACGACTGCCCGCTTCTTCGCGCGGGTTGGATCCAGCCAGAGATCGATCTCCGGGAGATAGATTCCTGAGTCAAAATCGACCTGCACGACACGCCTCGATTCATCGGTGCTCCAAACATCTTAGGGTGTCGAAGCCGCTCAACGGAACCAATGTTCTGCAAACCGACCACCCGTACCGCTCCACTCGGGCATATCAGCCATGTGTGTCCGGAGATCACCGACAGTCCCGGCCGGAGCAGATCATCGGTCGCATCGCTGCAATGGAGCCGATATCATGTTCGTGATCGAACACCGGCCCGGTAGCCGGCGGAGAACTCTGTGCAGTATGTGATCGTCGCGGTCGTCGCCTATCTCGTCGGCGCGGTGCCCTTCGCCTACATCGTCGTCCGTCTGCTCACCGGCCGTGACATTCGCCGGTTGGGCAGCGGCAACGTCGGCGTGATGAACACCGTCCGTCAAGCAGGCATGCCCGCCGGCATCCTCGTCTTCCTCGCCGAGGGGATCAAGGGCGTGGCTGCCCTCAGCGTCGGCCGGTTTATCGTCGGCAGCGAGGGCGCGATGCTCCTCGCCGCTTTTATGGCATTGGTCGGCGTCAACTGGTCGATCTTCGTCGGCTTCGCCGGCGGACGCGGCACAACCCTCTCCCTCTTCATGCTCGTGCAGATCTCGCTGCTCGGGTTCGGAATCCTCGCCGCGATCTGGCTCTCGATCTACGCAATCCGGCGCAGCAACTTCCTCGCCACACGCGCCGTCATCGTGCTGCTCCCCGTCGTCGCCTGGGCGGTCACCTCCGGCGACTGGCGCTACACCCTCTGCGGCCTCGGCTTCTCCGTCGTCCTCTTCGTCCGCCACCGCCGCGAAACTGACGACCACCTCGCCATGGTCAGCGCCGAAGTCACCCACTAACCGCCGGCCGCAACCGCGCCCTCACCCCCGCCCCCTCGCCCGCCGGAGCGGGCGAGGGGAGCCTCATTCAACCGTGAACCCCAACTCGCACCCAGGCACCGTCTGACCCATAGACAAGTTGGTGCTCGCCGTAACTCAGGGCGCCCCCTCTCCCGTCCCGACGGGAGAGGGGGTGCCGTGAGCGAGGCGAACCGGGTGAGGGCCGTCCAACTCAATCACCTCGACCGGCGGCTGCCCCCCCGTCAGATCCGTCAGCTTGACCCGATGGACCACGAACAGCACCGGCGTCACCGGCACCTGCGCGACGAACACACCCGCCTCCGGCACCGCCTCCACCAGCTGCCGCAACCGCCGGCTTCGCTCCGGTTCCTCCTCGACGATCTGCGCCGTGCACGCCGCCTGGAGCCACTGCGTCGGCCGCTGCGGACCGATGAACACGCCCGCCCGGGCGTTCTGCCTCAGCGCATCAAGCTTGGACGAGTGACTCAAGAGCGCCGCCACCAGCAGAATCCGCGCTTCATCCTGCTCTGCCGTGTAGAAGACCGACGCCGCCTCCGGCTGCCCGGCGTCACTCACGACCGCGAGTACCAGCGTCTGATACGCATCAAGGAGGGATCGCACCCGTGCCGATGGGGACATCACCGTACTTGACCTCATCTTACTCGAATGAAGGTGGCCGATCCTGCTACGTTGAATCCACCGGCCGTCCGTCGAGCGACGCAAGCGCTCTCGCCCGCGGCCGTTTGTTGCTTGTTATAACCTCGACCGACGAGCATCATGGCCACCGCTGATCTCGTCAGGTCGACCGCCGGTGATCGCTGCCATAGCACCATCGGCGGCATCGTAGCAGACCAACGCTGGGACCGGCATGGAGCGCACCTCAATCTGGCCGCTGCTGTTCGCCTCCATCGGCGTGATCGCTCTGGCAGCGATCATTCTCACCGCGCCCGATCCGCGCCTGGTTCGGACCGAGTCTCCCGGCATCAGCGAGGTCGTCCATGCCGAGGTCCTCGATGTCCTCGAACAGGGGACAAGTGAATCCCAACAGCCTTATTCGAAGCTACGAGTACGTGCAACCAGTGGCTCGATCGACGGCACGGTGCTCGATGTCGAGGAGCGGGCCGTCGGCCCGACCAACTACCTCCGCGAGTTCCGTCCCGGCGACGAGGTGCTCATCACCTACACGCGCAACCCCAACGGCACCGACCTCGCCTTCGTCGCCGAGTATGTGCGCACGCCGCAACTCGCCTGGCTCGCGCTGATCTTCGCCGTCACGCTCGGTTTGGTCGGCGGCTTTCAGGGGCTGCGCTCGCTGCTGGGCATGGCGATCAGCTTTGTCGTCATCCTCCGCTTTATCGTGCCGCACATCCTCAACGGGGCGAATCCCGTGTTGATCAGCGTCGTCGGCGCCCTCTTCGTCCTGATCGTCACCCTCTACCTGTCCCACGGCTTCAACGCCAAAACCACCGCCGCGCTCGCCGGCACCGTCGTCGCCCTGCTCCTCACCGGCGTCCTCGGTCAGACCTTTATCGCCTGGACCCGCCTCACCGGCCTCGCCTCCGAAGAGGTCACCTTTCTCTCGAACCAGACCGGCGTCTCCCTCAGCTTCGAAGGGCTCCTGCTCGGCGGCCTGATCATCGCCACGCTCGGCGTTTTGGATGACGTTGCCGTCTCCCAGTCCTCCGTCGTCTTCGAGCTGCGCTCGGCCAATCCTTCCCTCGGCGCCGCCGAACTGATCCGCCGCGCGATGCGCATCGGCCGCGACCACATCGCCTCGACCGTCAACACGCTCTTCCTCGCCTACGCCGGCTCCTCACTGCCCCTGCTCCTCCTCCTCTCCACCCAGCCGGAACCCCTCGGCGTCCTCCTCAACCGCGAGCGCATCACCGTCGAGCTCGTCAGCGCCCTCGTCGGCTCCCTCGGCCTGATCGCCGCCGTCCCCCTCACCACCGCCGCCGCCGCCTTCGCCGTCACCCGCGGTTGGGCCGGTACCCCTCCTGCTCACACTGAACGCCACGCCACTCATTCACATTGACGTTCGGGGACGTTCGGGCAGATTGCCTGATTAGAGGTCCTCGATCGTCCCGCGATCGTAGTACCGCATTCGGCTACCGCCGTGCTCCTTGAGCACCGCCCCGATCGCCTCGGCGCGTGCCCGATCTGCGGCATGCACCGCGACAATGGAGTGACCTTGCCTGGCCTCCTCCACATACTCCGATGCGTATGACCCTTCCTCCGACGCCACCAGCGCGGCCAGACGCTGCACAACGTTTCGGCGTGCGTTGGCAGCAAGCTCCGCATCGAGGAACCACGCTGGATCGATCACATCCATGTCTCCCTCCGGCACACCGATGCGTTGGAGTGCTTGGAGCGCCCGCTCACCAGCAGCTTGGTCGCTGACCACCGCGATAATGTCCTTCTCCGGATAGAACTGGCCGAATTTCATCGGCGGCTCGGCTTTCGCCGGGTCTTGGCCGAACGGGGGGCGGTGCTGAGCGTGGTCTTCGTTTGTCATGCTGCCTCTCCTCGCGCGGGGTCGAAGTGATGACTCGGCTTGGCCGCCGGCCGATCGTCCGTCCGACAGACATCCACGGTATCGACCGCAGAGCGGCCCGGCTTGGTGCCGTCTGCTCGTCCATACATACCACACAAGCACTAGCCTCCCCATGACCGACCACAGCACGACCGCGATTCATCGACGCCACGACCACACTGCGCGGTCAAGATTGAATGGACCTTGCGCCATTGCCTGGAGCGATCCTCGCTCTCATGATCAACATTGTGACAGGCGGGCGGCCGACGGACCGCGCATCCCACAGCGGCGGTCAGATCGAATCGCCCACGCACGAGGACCGGTAGGGAGTATTCATCGATGACGATAGGACACGCACCATCGCCGCCACCCGCCAAGAATATGGTCTGGATTCCCGGCGGCGAGTTCACCATGGGGTCCAACCTCGCCGACTATCCGGAGGAGGGACCGCCGCACCGCGTCAGCGTCGATGCCTTCTGGATGGATGAACATGCCGTCACCGTTGCCGAGTTTCGCCGCTTCGTGAAGGCGACGAGCTACGTCACGGTCGCCGAGCGGCCGCTCGACCCGGACTACTATCCCGGCGCCGACCCCAACATGCTTGTGCCCGGTTCGCTCGTCTTCTTTCCGACGCGCGGACCGGTCAATCTCAGCGTGATGAGCAACTGGTGGCGTTACGTCCCCGGAGCAAGCTGGCTCCACCCCGCCGGTCCCGGGAGCACCACGGGCGGCAAGGAGCGTCACCCCGTCGTTCATGTCTGCTGGGAGGACATCGAAGCCTACGCCGCCTGGAGCGGGAAGGCGATCCCAACGGAGGCGGAATGGGAGTTCGCCGCCCGCGGCGGCCTCGACGGCGCCACCTTCTGCTGGGGCGATGAGTTTGCACCGGGCGGCAAGATGATGGCCAATACCTGGCAGGGGGAGTTCCCCTGGCAAAACCTCACCCTCGACGGCTACGAGGGCACGGCGCCGGTGGGCTCGTTCCGGCCCAATGGGTACGGGCTGTTCGACATGGCCGGCAACGTCTGGGAGTGGACGGCGGACTTCTACACGACGACCCACGAGGGCGCCGCCGATCACGCCTGCTGCGTGCCGCACAACCCGCGCATGCTCTCCCCTGAAGGGAGCTACAACGCCGGCGCCGCCGGCGGAGAGCACATCCCACGTCGCGTGATCAAGGGCGGCTCACATCTCTGCGCGCCGAACTACTGTCTCCGCTACCGGCCGGCGGCCCGCCAACCGCAGATGGTGGAGACCGGCATGGCGCACATCGGCTTTCGCTGCGTGGTCCGCGTCTCCCCGCCACTATCGTGAGACACCAGTCCTGCCGGCCCGTAATGTCCACCTGTGGTAGGATGCGGCGGCGATCTCGGCGAGAGGACGCGAGACGAGGAGGTTCGTTTGATGCCCAGCTACAACATGGCGACTGAGTTAGTCACGATCAACGGCCACAACGGCGCGCCGATTGAGGCATACATGGCCGCACCGACCGATGATGGGCCGCATCCCGGCGTCGTGGTGATCCACCACCTCCCCGGCTGGGACGCATGGACCCGCGAGGTCGTGCGCAAGTTCGCCGACAGCGGCTATGCGGCGATTGCACCACATCTCTTCTCACGCTGGGGTCCGGCGAGTGAGGAAGACCTCCGCGCCAAGGCATTTCAGACGTGGGGACCGCCCGACCCCCAGGTGATGGGCGACATCGCCGCCAGTGCCCGCTATCTGAAGGAGCAATCGACGAGCAACGGCAAGGTGGGCTGCATCGGCTTCTGTTCGGGCGGCCGTCAGGCCTTTCTCGTCGCGTCGCAGGTCGATGATGTCGATGCCGCCGTCGACTGCTGGGGCGGCGCCGTCATCCCTGAGGAGCGCTTCGCCCTCGGCCCCGATCGCCCGGTGTCGCCGTTCGATGCCACCAAAGACATTCACATGCCGCTCCTCGGCATCTTCGGCAACGACGACGCTTTCCCCACGCCCGCCGAGGTCGACAAGATCGAGGCTGCGCTGAAGGCCAACGGCAAGACCTACGAGTTCTATCGCTACGATGGCGCCGGCCACGGTTTCTGGTCCAATGCGACGGCCGCCTACCGCCCCGAGCAGACGCAGGACAGCTGGAAGAAAGTTCAAGCGTTCTACGAGAAATACCTGGCCTGAGCGACCCGATCGGCAGGGTGGTCGTCGTCCCGCTGCGTGTCCGATCGACTGCCGCCCTGCCGGATCAACCTACGATGGCAACGCCCGAAGTGCGCCCATGACCTGATCGACGTGACCGTCCACACTGACATTGTCGAGGACGGTGCTCACCAATCCGTCACGGCCGATCACATACGTCGTCCGCGACGACATCCCTCGTTCGTTGAGGATGCCCAACCGCGTCGTCAGCGCCTTGTCCTCGTCGGACAACAGCGGGAAGTTCGCGGCGCACTGGATCGCGTGCTCGCCTTGCAGCGCGACGTCGTCCACGCTGACCCCCACGATCCGCGCATTCAGCGCCGCTAGTTCTTCGTGACGTTCACCGAATTCCGTCGTCTCGCGCACGCAGCCGCGCGTCGTCGCCTTTGGATAAAAGAACACGACGAGGTTGCCATCCCCCCGATAGTCTTCGAGGTTGACCGTCGTCCCATCGTGTGCCGCTGCTGTGAACGCGGGGAAAGGCTGGCCGGGCTGCACCCCTGTCTCGCTGTCGCTCAAGATCGGTACCTCCATCTGTCTCGCCTCTGCCGCCCCAGGCAGAATCCGCGTGCTCCAATCTCATCGTTCCACCTCAATCGAGACACGCTCCTGGGCATCGCACATCGTACTGCACTCTCCCGGTTCAACGAACGACCATGCCCCGGCCAGGGTCTCCCCTCGCCCAGCATTGGGAGGGCATGGGTACGATCAACATGGCGCCGGCAGCGCCAATCCACCAAACTGGAGACCTCGGTTGAGTTCGTCTTGTGCAACCGGGGACATGGGTAACAGATCACCGGATGGCTCCTTGGGGGCGTGTCGCTCGGCGCCGACACGGCTGGCAAGGCCGCCGGGTCGGGTCGTGCTCATGAAAGGTGCCCAAGACCAGCGGCCCGAAGGCGACCTGCCAGCCGCCGTCGTCGACCTGGGTGAGACCGACCGGTTCACCACTGCGGGTGGCGGTGCGGTAGCGCTCCGCCTGCCGCCAGCGAATGATGCCGTTCGGCCGCACCCAGCGCACCGCATCCGCCGCTGGATAGGTCAGCTCCGCCAGCCGGTGGGGGACCGGGCGGGGCGCGGGCTGATAAGACGGTCGCCGGCGGGCACTGGCCCAACGCTGCATGGGGCCGGATGGTGTTGTACTCGTGGCGGAAGCGGTCGCCGGCGGCTTGTTGGGCGCGCAGGATGGCAGCGGACGGGACGCAGGCAGCCGCTTTGAGGGTGCGATGCATCCGCTGGCCGTTCTCGCTGGGCTTGCCCGGCCGAATCCGCTCCGGAAGGATGCCGAGCTTGATCCACCAGACACGCAAGGCGGTCCGCCCGGCCAGGCCAACCGAGGCGAAGGGCGGGCCGTTGTCGGTGCGCAGCACGTCGGGCAGCCCATACTCGCGGAACGTGGCGGCACACAGCGGCTGGACGCGGGCGGTCTCGGTGCTGGGCAGCGCCTGGCAGCGGAGCAGAAAGCAGCGGTGGGCGTCCGTGATCGTCAAGGGATAGCAGCGCATACCATCGCCGAGACGGAAGTCGCCCTTGAAGTCGGCGCACCAGACGTCGTTGGGGCGGTAGCATGGGCGAGCGGTTGGCTCCGGGGTGGCGCGCGATGCCGCCGTCGGCGGGGGACGACCACGCCGGCCTGCTTGAGCCAGTCGCCGGCGGTGCTCGGCGCGGGCTACGCCACCTCCGGCCGCTCGGACCGTAAGCGGGCGATCAGCTTCCTCGGTCCCCAGGTCGGGTGTTGCGCCCGTTGGGCGAGCACGGCCTCCCGTACCGCGGGCGCCAGCATCTGCGGCCGGTGGTGCGGGGCGCGCGAGCGCTCGGCCAACCCCGCAACCCCGGCGGCGGCGAACCGCGCCCACCACTTATAGCCCGTCTTGCGGCTGACCCCCGCTTGGCGACAGGCTTCCACCATCGTCACCGCCCCGCTGCTCACCCTCATCAGCAAGCGCATCCGTTCCGTCATCGCACAGGTCTCCTGCCAGGGTATGGAAGCACCCCCTACCCTGGCTGTATCAGACCTGCTACCCATCTCGCCGGTCTATGCTGTCACCACTCTCGCCGGTTTGTACCCCGACCCCTCTCACAATACTGGGAGAGGGGAGCCTGATCGGCACGGGACTGCCAGTATCTTCTGCAGCATCGACAGTACCAATCGATCAAGCTGAGATTATCGGATAATCGAGGCTCCCCTCTCCCGCGCGGCGAGAGAGGGGCCGGGGGTGAGGGCCGTCCCGAGTGCCGCCCACCGCTTGACGCGCCCTCCACCAACCCGATACCGTCACGCTCTCACGAGGAACCGACCATGACCTCGACAACGAGCCACACGCCTCGCCCCCTCCCACTCAACGCCCCCACGCTCGTCGCCACCCGGAAGGCAAACGATCAAACACACGATCGAGCCCTCCAGATTCGCCGGCTGCCAGGCGCTGAATCTGAACGACACCCCACATTCCAAAACGAACGATCAAACCGATCGTGGACGTTTACACTGAGCCAAACGGCCGTCCACCCTTCCCCAGCAGGAGGCACGTATGACCGCTGAGTCAGTAACCGACGAGCAGGCCGCCCGTACCGAACGCCTCGTCGCCCTCGCCGGCCGCCTCGCCGATGACTTCGCCACCCGCGCCGCCGACCACGACCGCGACAACACCTTCCCCTTCGAGAACTTCGAGGCGATGCGGAAGGAGAAGTACCTCACCCTCCCGCTGCCGGAATCGCTCGGCGGCCTCGGCGCCACGATCAAGGACTTCGTCCTCTGCCAGGAGCGCCTTGCCCAGGGCGACGGCGCCACCGCCCTCGCCGTCAACATGCACCTCTTCGCCCTCGGCACGATGGTCGAGCGCGGCGCCTTCGACCAGCCCCAGACCCAGATGCTGATCCGCATGGCCGCCGACCAGGGCTGGGTGATCGGCGGTGGCTACACCGAGCCGGAGATCGGCGGCAATTGGGGCTTCCCCGCCACCACCGCCGAGCATCGTACCGGCATCTACATCCTCAACGGCCGCAAGACCTTCACCAGCATGGCGCCGATCATTAACTTCTTCGTGATCAACGCCACCGTCCAGACCGACGACGGTCCCCACATCGCCACCTTTCTCGTGCCCAAGGGCACCCCCGGCGTCGACGTGATCGACACCTGGGACACGATGGGCATGCGCGCCACCGCCAGCCACGATCTCACGCTCAAGGATGTGACCGTGCCGGAGGCGTCGCTCGTCTTCTCCCGGCCGCCGGGCACGCTCGACCCCGATGCCACCCGTCTCTTCGCCTGGTTCGGCCTGAGCATCGCCGCCGTCTATACCGGCATCGCCATCGCCGCCCGCAACTTCGCCGTCGAGTTCGCCCGCAGCCGCCGGCCGTCGGTGATGCCCCGCCCGATCGCCCACCTGCCCGGCATCCAGTTCCTCGTCGCCGACATGGACATCAAGCTTGCCGCCGCCCGCGCGCTCACACTCCGCGTCGCCGACGAATGGATGGCCGGCCTCCACCATGACGCGGACGGTCTGCCCGCCGTCGTCATGCCCAAGTACGTCGGCACCAACAACGCGATCGAGGTGGTCAACGCGGCAATGCAACTCGTCGGCGGCGTCGGCATGTTCAAGCGTCATCCGCTGGAGCGGCTCTACCGCGACGTCCGCGCCGGCACGTTCCACCCCTTCGGCAACGACATCGCCAGGGAGGTGATCGGCAAGGCCGGCCTCGGCATCCCCATGGATGTCGATCCCCGCTGGGGCTGAACGATGCCGTCCATCGTCGAGCAGGTTTGAGTCAGCTCGGCGATGAGAGGTCCATCTCCGCCTCCAGGCGCGCGTGTCCACCGGCAAGCCGCCCGCTGACACGGATCGAACCAGTCCAATCCGCATAGCGCCCCTCGCCGGAGCGGACGGCGGCCGTCAGCCGAAGCAAGGTGACATCTTCGGCGCTGTCCTCGTCGTAGATCAACTCCGCCGCTCCATCTATCAGGGCGGCGTAGAGACCGGCGCCGTCCGCTCCGGTGAGCGAGAGGTCGCCTTCCTCCACCGACGCGTCGATCTCCGCCAACCAGCGAAAGCTCAGGGTCAGCAACCACTCGCCCGCACCCTCGGCGGCTGCATCTGACCGTGCCTCAATCATGAACTCACGGGTGCCGTCGAGAAACGTCTGCTGATCGACAACCTCACCGAGAAACCCGAGCACTTTCTCCATCTCGCTGCTCCATCCGGACGTTCAGTGGCTCCATTCTTCATGAGTGGGGCGCCGGAGCGAAATATCTCCCCTCAGCCGCCGTCCTCTGGAGTGACAGACGCGGACACGGCGGGTCAGCCGGGCGCCGCGCCACCATGGACCGCCGGTCATCACAAGGACAACGGGATGAGCATCGCCGCAACCCTGCCAGATGGCATCAGGCTCGAACCGCCCGCCCAACCTACCACGGCGCCGGTGCCATCGGGTCTGGATGCGAACGACTTTGCCGGCCTCTACGAGGCACACGCCGATCGCATCTTCTGCCATGTCCGCGCCCGCCTCGGCGACGCTGACCTGGCAGAAGACCTTACCGCCCAGACATTTCTCCGAGCCTGGCAATCGCTCGATCGATACCGGCCCCTCCCCGGCCGGCCCTTTCTCGCCTGGCTGTTCACGATCGCCAACAATCTGGTGATCGACCACTACCGCCGCCACCGCCGAGAACTGATCGGCGTGACCGTCGAACCGCGCGATCGCGGCAATAACGATCCCGAGCACCTGGCGCTCGTCGCCGACCTGCGAGATGAAATCCGCCTCGCGATCGGGCGGCTCAAGCCGGAACATCAGCTGGTCGTCGCACTCCGGCTGATCGACGGCCTCGACTACCAGCAGATCAGCGAGGTCACCGGCCGCACACCGGGCGCGCTCCGCGTCATCCTGTGCCGCGCCCTCGGGACCATGCGCGAGCTGCTCCGCCACCGCGGCGTCGACCGGCTCTAGGACATTGCCGGGACTCCCAGGCGGGATCCACTGGATTTCTACCGGAACAAGAGGCCGGCATAGGCGTGTGCTATCGTCCGAGGCTATGTTGTCATAAGCGACAGAATCGGGCAGGGGTCACGTTGGTCGCCGGCCGGCCGGCAGCAGCGGTTGACCCTCGTCGGTTCCGTTCATAGACTGCGCTCACGTCCACGACGGATGCGGCAGCATACCATTCAGAAAGCACAAAGTGAGATGGCCATCGTCTGGATCGACCAATCGTCGCCGAGCGACGCGCAGACCGGCGGCAAGGGCGCGAGCCTCGTTTCCCTCAGCGGCGGCGGGTTCCCGGTGCCGCCCGGATTCATCATCGCCGCCGACAGCTTCCGGCGCTTCGTCAGCGCCAATGGCCTCCAGCCACTGATCGATGCTGTGCTGGAGACGCCCGACCTCCGCGTGCCGAAGGTCGCACGGGAGGCGACGGCAGATCTTACCGCCGCGATCGCCGCCGCGGTCATCCCCGACGATGTCCGCGATGCGGTCGCTGCCGCGTATGCGCGGTTGCAGCCGGAGGCGATGGCCGTCGCCGTCCGGTCATCCGCCCTCTCGGAGGACGGCGCATCGGCATCCTCTGCCGGGCTCTACGAAACGTACCTGAACGTGCGCGACCTCCCGGCGGTCCTCGACGCCGTTCATCGCTGCTACCAATCGCTCTGGAGCGCCCGCGCGGTCCAATACCGCGCCTTCAAGGGCCTGGGAAGCCGTGAGGAGGCGATGGCGGTCGTCGTCATGGCTCAGGTCACGGCCGAGGCCGCCGGTGTCGCCTTTACCGCCAATCCGATCACCGGCGATCGGAACCAGATCGTGGTCAACGCGAGTTGGGGTCTGGGCGAAGCCGTCGTGTCGGGGCGCGTCACCCCCGATAGCTTCATCGTCGACAAGCGCTCGCTGACGATTCAGAGCCGGGAGATCGCCGGCAAGGAAGTCGAGATCGTACCCGACCCGACGGGAGGCTCGGGCACGGTTCCTCGCGCCGTCGACGGCCGCCGGAGCATGACCCCGGCGCTCACCGACGAGCAACTGGTGACGCTCGCCACCCTCTGCCGGGAGATCGAACGCCGATACGACCGGCCGGTGGATATCGAATGGGCGACTGCACGCCGGTCCATCTATATTCTCCAGGCACGTCCGATCACTTCCCTGCCGTAGATGTTGTCTCCGGTTGACCCCGCGCGCATCATGCGACCCGGATATGTGCTCCATTCAACAATCACGTCGTCATAGGAGCACTGCCACGCCGGTCGTTCGTACTGACGGGATCACAGATGCTTCGGTTAATGTTGATTTCGATCTACTTGACATACACTTTTCGCACCAGCCGCTATAGTTTAGGTGAACATCGCGCGACAATTCCTCTTGACATGAAACATGAGACCCGATAGGCTAACCGCGACAACTGAACGTTCCGCGGCGATGATCCGGCCTGCGCCGTCGATGTGAGAGAGGGGTGGTCTCATATCGGCAGACGCGCGGCCCCGGGGAGCCAGCCAAGAGCCGACCGGCCAAACCCGGTCGGCTCTTTTTTGTCTCAATCGGGGAATGTGGTGATGGCGCCGCGTAGACCAGCGGCCGCGAAATGGTGCGTATGTTGCTTCGTGGCGGATGCACGGTCTGCAAATTGACATAAGCCGCTACCGATGCGTCAGCAGCGGGTGCGCTCAACGGCGGCTTCAAGCGCCCTAGCGGAAAAGGTCGCGCTCGGCCGGTCGCACGAGCATCTGGGCGTCGCCATCTCCCGGCTCATAGGTCGCGCCCCGGATCACCGCAACCGGAACCCGGTCGACTTTTCCCTGCACCAGCTCGGCCGCTCCGGCCAGTTCGTCGGCGACCGCGAGTTCGGTCACGCGCATTTCGTAGCCATAGTCGTCAGCCTGACCGACGTAGCTTCGCAACGGCAACATCCCGGCGACGCCGATCGCAATGTTCGTCTGTCCCTCGCGCCACGGCCGGCCGAATGTATCGGAGATGATCACGGCCAGCCGAACGCCGAACCGCTGCGCCAGCGCCTGCAACAGCAGCAGTGCCGAGCCGTCCGGGTCCGGCGGCAGCAACGAGAGGACGTCGGTCCCGCCGATGTTGGAGGTGTCAACGCCCGCATTCGCACAGATGAACCCATGCTTCGTCTCGACGATCAGGACACCGCGCTCCATACGCACAATCCGGCGCGCCTCGCGCAACACGACTTCGACGTGGCGCGGGTCTTTTTCGAAGGCCCTCGCGAACTCCGTCGCGAGTACCGACGGCTCGATCTCGGTCAGGGTGACGAGGTCTCCCTGTGCTTTCGAGACGACCTTCTGCGCGATCACGATCACGTCGCCATCTTCGAGCGTCAGACCACGAGCCTCGACGGCATCGCCGATGATCGCCGCCAGATCGTCGCCAGGTTTCACTTCAGGGATTCCTCGCACCGGAATGATGCGGATCTCGTCACTCATGAGATGCCTACTTTCTGCACGCTGCGAGCATGGGGAGATGTGGTTCGACGATCGCGGATGCTTCACCACTGAGAGGCCACGGTCAATGTAACGGTGGCGGTCGTGGGTCTTGGCGACGACCGATTCCGCTCGGTTCTGCTACTTCGCCCCGCCGGCGCTAATGCCGGTGAACTTCACGCTGGCGTGTGCCTTATAGCGCCGGTTCAATGAGATCAACAGTGCGGTCAGATCTTCGACGACACTGGAATACCCCAGTCCACCACCATCCAACGCCCGCACACCTTCAAGCTTTTCTGCAAGCTCAACAGTCACCCGCTTCGCCTCGGCATGATCAGAACAGACGACGACATCGCAGTCCAGGCTGCTGTCCACTTCCATGAGCTTGGTCGCGGACAGGTTATGAAAGGCGCTCGCAACGCGGCTGTTCGGCAGGATCGCTGAAGCCTCTTCGGCGGCAGACCCTTCGGCGACGCGCACCGGCTTGGGACCGCCCTTGCCGAACTGGAGCGGCACCACGACGCTGATCACGACCTTGTCCGTCAATGCCGGTGCCAGCGTCAGCAGCGTGTCGCGCTGCCCACCATAGGGCACCGAGACGATCACGACCTCGGCCGCCTCCGATGCCGCATCGTTTGCCATGCCGGTGACGTGGCCGAAGGGAACCGCGTCACGCACCTTGTGCGCCGCCTCCAATGCTCGTTCAGCAGAGCGGGATCCGATGATCACTTCGTCACCCGACTTTGCCCAGCGCATGGCCAGGCCAAGTCCTTCGTCTCCGGTCCCTCCAAGGATCGCGATCTTCAAGTCACCGTACTCCTTTAGCGGCCGCACCGACCGACGGGTTCTGTTCGCCGGCTTGCGCGACCGCAGCGCCCCACCCTGGCGGGCACGATTGCAGTTGTCCGTTCGCTTCACTAGAATAGCGGTGCGCGGCTGCGAGCACTACAGGGTCGCCAACCGGCTGCCTGCCGGTACACCTCCTCCGTGCATGCTCAGGCGCCTCACCGGCACACCCCCGGGCATCTGCTCCCACAACGTCCATGCCATCTGCCACCGCCGTTCCGCCGGCCGCGGCTTCGTTGTCGCTCTCCCGTGTCGCTCACGACTATCAGGTCGAAGGCCGGGCGATCCCGGCGCTGCTGCCCGTCGACCTTACGATCGCGCCCGGTGAATTCGTCTCGATCATCGGACCCTCGGGCTG
Source organism: Dehalococcoidia bacterium (assembly GCA_050184225.1). Taxonomy (GTDB): domain Bacteria; phylum Chloroflexota; class Dehalococcoidia; order CAUJGQ01; family CAUJGQ01; genus JBFXAN01. The sequence goes on from JBFXAN010000067.1 coordinate 18,488, forward strand.
CGGCAAATCGACGCTGCTTCGGATTGCCGGCGGCCTGCTCGCGCCGTCGGCCGGCACCGTGCGTGCCGGCGACCGCTCGCCGCATGAGCTGCAGCGGTCCGGACAGGTCGGATTCGTCTTCCAAGACCCATCGCTTCTACCGTGGCGCACGGTCGCGTCCAACATCCGGCTCGTGCAGGAGATCAGCCGCGCGCACCGCCGCGCCGTCGATGTCGATCGACTCCTTCGCCTGGTCGGACTCGCCGGCTATCGGGACTACTACCCACATCAACTTTCCGGTGGGATGAAGCAGCGGGTCGCCCTCGCGCGGTCGCTCGCGTTGCAACCGACGCTGCTCCTGATGGATGAACCGTTCGGGGCGCTGGACGAGATCACCCGTGCCCAACTCCGCGATGAGTTGCTGGCGCTGCGTGAGCGCTTCAACGCGACCGTCCTCTTCGTCACCCACAGCATCGCCGAGGCGATTCTGCTCTCCGACCGCGTTGTCGTGATGTCCGGATCGCCCGGACGGTTGGCTCTGACGCTGCCCATCGACCTGCCGCGGATACGGAGCGCCGACCTGGAAGAGCAGCCGCATTTTCAGCAACTCGCACGACAGCTTCGTTTCGCGCTTCGGGGAGGCATCTGATGACACAAGCGCTCCGCACATCGCCGAGCATTGCGCCCGCCGGCAACCGAAATCGGACGAACGTCCGTCGGTGGATCGCGCAGGTGTTCGCACCCCTCCTCGTTCTGACGGTCATGCTCGCGGCCTGGCAGACCTACGTCTCGGTAACGGATGCACCGGAGTACCTGGTGCCCGGGCCGGGCGCCGTTGCCCAGCGCATCCTCGACGAGCCGGGCTACTTCTATCGGGAGGGGCTCGTCACGACGATGGAGGCCATGCTCGGTCTGGCGCTCGGCGGCAGTCTCGCCTTCGCCGTGGGTGTGGTACTGGCCTACTCGCGTCCACTCGAACGCAGCGTACTTCCCTGGGCGATCGCGCTGAAGATGACGCCGATCGTGGCGGTGGCGCCAATGTTCACGATCTGGTTCGGTTTCGGCACGCTGCCGAAGGTTCTGATTGCGGCGCTGATCACCTTCTTTCCCGTGCTGATTAACACCATTACCGGCCTGCGGGCCGTCAATGCGGGAGCGCTCGACGTCTTCCGGTCCCTCGATGCGTCGCCGCTCGCCGTCTTGTTCAAGCTACGGATACCAAGCGCGATGCCGTACCTCTTCGCCGCGCTCAAGGTCGCGGTCACCCTCTCGCTGATCGGTGCGGTCGTTGCCGAGTGGAGCGGTTCCGGGCGCGGCTTGGGGCGGGTCATCCTCCTCGCCCACGCCAACCTCGATCTGCCTACCCTCTTTGCCGGGGTGTTTGTCCTCGCCTCGCTCGGCGTCCTTCTTACCGGCATCATCTCGATCGTCGAGCGACGATTGTTGTTCTGGCACGAATCATTTCGGGGACCGTCATCATGAGCAGCCTTCATTCGGCCGGCCGCGCCCACGCTGATCGCGCGTGAGGTTGGCGCAACCACCACGGCGACCACGCGCGTGGCGTCGCCGCTCAATTGGGAAAGGGAATCTCACATGGACCGCCGTCTCGCTTTTTTCCTGGTGTGCGTTGCCGCGCTGCTCGTGGCTGCATGCCGGTCTGACACCACTTCGGAGCAGGCTGCCGAAAGCACGCAATCGAGTACCGCATCAGCCGGCGGCACCTCATCCGGCACAGCCCCGCTGACCAAGGTGACATTCCAGGCAGGTTTCAAGCCCCAGGCAAATTTGCCGTTTGTCGCGGTCTACGTCGCCCGCGACCGGGGTCTGTTTGCCGAGGAAGGGCTGGAAGTTGAGATCCAGCACTCATCTGGCCAGGACGCCCACCTCGCGCTGCTCGCGGCCGACCGGATTCAATTTTCGACGACCGTCGCCAGTACCGTGCTCAAGAGTGTCGCCAAGCCCGGTCTGCCCTTGGAAGCGATCGCGTTGTTCGGTCAGCGCGGCGACACGGTGCTGGCCGCGCTCGCCGATTCCGGCATCAAGACACCGAAGGATTTCGAGGGCAAGACCGTCGGCTATAAGGTCTTCCCCGCGCCGGAATACCTCGGCATGATCGAGGCCGCCGGCGTTGACCGCGGCAAGATCAACGAGGTCGGCGTCGGGTTCGACCCGCGCGTCCTCACCGAGCGCCGGGTCGATGTGCTTCCGGTCTTTCGTTCGAATGAGCCGGACACACTCAAACGGTTGGGCTTCGACCTCACGATCTGGGACCCGGCCGACTACGGCGTGCCGACGCTCGGCGTCACCTATGTCGTCAACCGCGATTGGGCGAAGGACAATCGCGACACGGTCACGCGCTTTCTGCGGGCGACGATGAAGGCCGTCGCCTGGATCATGGCCAACCGCGACGAGGCCGTTGAGATCACGCTCGGATACGCGCCCCAGGAACAGCGCGAGCACCAGCGCTACATGCTTGACGTGGAGATCGAGGCGGCACAAAACGACCTCACCCGCGAGCACGGCATCGGCTGGATGACCGAAGAGCAGTGGCGCCGGCTTCAGGATGCGCTGGTCGAGCACGACGCGATCGAGAAACCGGTCGATCTCGGCTCGATCTTCACCACCGAGTACCTCGATCAGATCTACGACCAGGGAAGGATCAAGACCGATCGCTGACCGCGAGGACGGGATTCGCTGATCGGAGTTCGCCGGTAATCGTTAGTCAGGACTCTGCGGCTCGATTGGGGACGATATCGCGCGTCGATCCTGTCTGCGGCCGGCCGTTGAGGTTCGGCGGTTCGTTCGCCTCCTCCGCTGGATCGGCGGCTGTGGCGGTGTCAGCGGTTTCGCTTGGCTCGGAGGCGGCGCGGCGCCGGCTGCTGGTACTGGGCGTCGACGCGCGGACCGGCGCCTCTGTCGCGGCAGCTGCGGTGCTGATGCCGGGCGACGGTGATTGGGCCTGAGACGGCAACTGCTGGGACAACGGCGATACGCTCTCTCCGAACGAGGGCTCCCGTCCGCCCATCCGAATCTCGCCTTCGAAGAAGGCGCCGTCGTGAATGACAGTAGATTGGGTGGACACCGCGCCGCTCACGCGCCCGCTCTTCAGCAACTCGAACCGGCTCTGGCACTGGACCTCGCCGCTGAACTGCCCGGCGACGATCAAGTTACCGGCGACGATCCGGGCGTTGACCTGCCCGGACTCGGCAATCAGCAGCGTCCCCTGACACTCAATCGCGCCCTGATAGGCGCCCTCGATGCGCATGTTCCCCGGCGTTCGAAAGGTGCCTTCGAAGAAGCAGTCCTGATCGATCACGCTCTCGCGCGCGTTTCGACGCGCGGCGGCCTCGATCGGGTCGCCTGCCGATCGGAAGGATGAATTCTCCACCATCAGCTGTACCTCCGACCCGCTGCCACGCGGGGACTACCGAACCGCAGCTTCGCGCTGCATCTGGAACCGGCTGTCGATGAAGGCGCCTTCATGGACGACCAGCGCGCCGGTCTTGACATCGCCGCGCGCCGCCCCACCCGGCAGAATTTCGAGCCGCTCCTCACAGCGGAGATCGCCCTTGATCTCGCCGGCGAGCGTCACATTCCGCGCGCGCACGGTGCCATCGACCTGTGCCTCGGCCGCGACGAACAGCGTGCCATCGGTTTCGACCTCACCGCGCAGCGTTCCCTCGATCCGGACGTTGCCGGTGCAGACCAGCTTTCCTTCCCAGATCGCATCTTTCGCCACCAGCGAGGCGCCACCTTGGCCGGCAACAGCCGCCAGATCAGGAACGGTCATGCGAGGCGGTTCGAAGGGAGCAGCAAACGCAGCCGGCACCGGTGCCGGCACGGGAGCCGGCGTCACCGTCGGTGGCGCTTCCCGCTGCGGCGCAGGCGCCTTGACGACCGTCACCGACTCCTCGACCGACGTTTCGTCGGTGACAGGCATCGTCTCACGGCCAGCGCTCGCGTCGTCGCTGCTCATCTGGCTCTCCTGTGCGTCACGCGTCAGCAGGACGGTGTCCTCCTCGAGTTGATCCTCGTCGCCCTCCTCGCCATCGGCCGGCTGGTCGTCGATCATCCGCGAGATACGGTCGTATCCTTCGACATCGCTATAGCGCTTCTTTCGGAAGAACAACGGACACCTCCAACGCGCGGACCCGGCTTCAGGTTGAATGGAGAGAATCTTGGCTCAGAACCGGGACGAGCAAATGGCACGGGCCGATACGCCCGCGGCAGGCACTAAGGTCATGGTAACGTCCGGCGCACTCCTGTCAACCGCGTCGGGGCGCGATCAGCAGAATCACCCATCTCCGAGCTACATAATGAGCGGATCGGCCAATATCCTAAGCAAAGCAGCAATCTCAAAAACAAGTGCGGAACGTCCGCGCGACTTCCCGTTCGTAGGCGGCAACCAGCAGGTCGATCTCGGTTCCGGCTTCCTCGGACCAACCGACCAGCATTGCCGCGATCGCGGGTGCAGCATCCAGGCCGCGGCAGCGGCTCCAACCCGCCGGTGTGCGCCGAAGCAGGACGTCGGCGACGGTGACCGCACCTTCATGCCGGATCGCATACGCGGCCTCGGCCAGCGTCTCGACCGTGTGCGGGCAGATCGGCCTCGTCAGTGCCGGATTCGCGTCCTGGAGCGCGAGCACCTCAACGGCCCTGGGACCATAGATCCGCCACAGTCGCCGCTCGTCGATCGAATCTTGGTGCGGTTGCCAGTCCCCTGTTACCAATGGTTCATCAGCGGTGCGCGACGGTTTCCCATAGCCGAGCCGCTGCACAAGCAAGTCCGCAACCTGGGCGCTCAAACTCCGGTAGGTGCTCAGCTTGCCACCGACCACGGTGATCAGGCCGGCCGCACTATCGGCTCGATGGTCGATGATGTGATGTCGCCGTGTGATCGCGCCCGCGTGGGCGCCCGTCGAATACGGCAGCGGACGGATGCCGCCGTAGGCATACCAGAGGTCCTCGACCCGCAGCGGGTCGCCGGGGAGGAGGTGGTGTGTCGCTTCGTATAGGTATTCGACTTCGGCATCGCTTGGCAGCAGTTCATCCGGATCGTCCACGCGAATGTCGGTTGTCCCCACCAAGTGAACGCCGCGCCAGGGTACGACAAAGAACGGGCGGTGGTCGCCGGCGGCTTCGGCGTAGATCGCGTGACGCGGTCCGCCGTTTGGAAACCGAACGACCAGATGGGCACCGCGGGTGCCGCCGACCAAGCGGCGGGGGCCACCCGCCAGCACCCGGTCAACCCACGGACCGGCGGCGTTGACCACCAACCGCCCCGCAACTTCGAAGGCTGCTCCCGAGAACCGGTCGACGGCTACGACGCCGCACGCCCGATCATTGACTCGCATGATCTGCTCGGCGCGAACATAGGAGATGGTGGTCGCACCGTCGTCGCGGGCGCGGAGGACGTTCTCGATGCAGAGCCGCTCCGGCATTTCCACCTGGCAGTCCCAGTAGGCAAGCCCTCCCTGCAACCCAACCGGCCGGAGTCCCGGCTCGGCGGTCAACGCCCTCGGGGCTGACAGCGCTCGATGCCGGGGCAGCCCGCCACCCCAGGCGAGGAGATCGTAAAGCGTCAGTCCGGCGCGCAGGGCCGGCAGCCCGTGCCGGTCGCCGCGATAGGACGGCAGCAGGAACGGCAGCGCTCGCACCAGATGCGGGGCCGTGCGGAGCAACACCGCCCGTTCCCGGAGCGACTCGAAGACGAGTCCGAATTCGCCGTGTTCGAGGTATCGCAGTCCACCGTGGACCAGCTTGGTCGAGCGCCAGGTCGTGCCAAATCCCCAATCATGTTGGTCGATCAGCACCACATCGAGCCCACGCGCCGCCGCATCATGTGCGATGCCCGCGCCGTTGATCCCACCACCGACGATCACTACATCGTGCGGCCGCGACGCCGCTTCGCGAAGCTGGTCGAGCCGGCTATTCATCGAGCCAGCCCCGCGTCCGTTCCACCGCCCGGTGCCACCCCGCCAGAGCCGCGCCGCGTTCCGCATCGGAGATCGACGGCTCGAAACGACGGTCACTCCGCCAGTGGCCGGCGATCTCGGAAAGATCGCGCCAGACTCCGGCAGCGAGTCCCGCCAGATAGGCGGCGCCGGCGGCAGTCGTTTCGATCACCTGCGGCCGAACGACGGGGCGGCCAAGGTAGTCGGCCTGCAGCTGCATGAGCAGGTCATTCGCCGCCGCTCCACCGTCCACGCGGAGCTCATCGATCGGCACACCGGATGCCTGCTCCATGCTCCTGATCACGTCCACCGCCTGAAACGCGATCGATTCCAGCGTCGCTCGGACGATATGGGCAGAACTGCTGCCGCGGGTCAGCCCGAAGATCGCACCCCGGGCATACATGTCCCAATGCGGCGCGCCGAGGCCGGTGAAGGCCGGCACCACGTAGACACCGTCACTGCTTGGCACCGACGACGCGACGGTTTCCGCCTCCGCCGAGCTCCGAATCAGGCCGAGCCCGTCGCGGAGCCATTGCACGGCCGCGCCGGCGACGAAGATGCTGCCTTCCAAAGCGAAGCCCGGCCCCGGTCCGCCGCCGGCCGCGAGCAGTGTGGTCAGCATGCCGGCGGTGTCACCCGACGGCCGGTCGCCGGTGACGAGCAACAAGAAGCTGCCGGTGCCGTAGGTGTTCTTCGTCGCTCCCGGCTCGAAACACGCCTGACCAACCATTGCCGCCTGCTGGTCCCCTGCGACCCCGGCGATCGGGATGGCAACACCCAGGTACTCCGCGGCCGTTACGCCAAAATCGCCGGACGACGGACACACGGCCGGGAGCACCGCCGCCGGCACCCGCAGAATGTCCAGCAAGTCCTCATCCCAGCCGCGCCGGTTGATGTTGTACAGCATCGTCCGCGAGGCGTTCGTCGGATCTGTCACATGCGCCGCGCCGTTCGTCAGCCTGGCGATCAACCACGAATCGATCGTGCCGGCCGCAAGCTCACCGCGCTCCGCCCGCGCTCTGGCATCGGGTACGGTGTCGAGCAGCCACGCCAGCTTCGTCCCGGAGAAGTACGCGTCGATTACCAAACCCGTGCGCTCGTAGATGAAGTCTTCCAATCCGCGCGAGCGCAGTTCTTCACAGATCGCGGCCGTGCGCCGGTCCTGCCAGACGATCGCATTGGCGACCGGCGCCAGCGTCCGCCGGTCCCACACGACGACCGTCTCCCGCTGATTGGTGATGCCGATCGCATCGAGCTGCGACGCGGTGATGCCGCTCCGGTCGATCACATCCCGCGCCGCGCGGAGCTGCGCCCGCCAGATCGCCTCCGGGTCATGCTCGACCCAACCGGGCCGTGGAAAGATCGGGGGGAACTCATGCTGCCCAATCGCGACGATGCCGCCATCATCACGAAACAAGATCGCCCGTGACGAGGTCGTGCCCTGGTCGAGTGCAAGGATGTGACGGGTCATCAGGCGCCTCGATCTGCCGGACGTCGACCCCGATCCAGTGGTCGAACGTCGGAGTATCTGCATGATAGCAACCACTGCCGCGCGAAACACTGAGCCAGGTATCGCCGGTTCCTCCAACTCGAACCGCCGGTGGCCCAATTCCACCGCCCGCGCGCCTATACTCGATCCATGTCCGGCCGCACCGTCAACCTTTCGTTGCTCACTCTTGTGATCCTCGAGTGGATCAGCGGTTTCGGTTTACTCATTGCCGGTACGCCGGGCGGCGCCTGGACGGGCTGGGTCCACGGCATCGCCGGATCTGCGATCGCGATCCTGATGATCTGGAAGACCCGCATCATCATGCGTTCGTTGCGGAAACGCGATCCTGGTTGGTGGGCAGCGCCGTCACTCGTGCTGCTCGGCCTGTTGCTGATCACGCTCGCGACCGGCTTCGCATGGTCGATGATCGGATCGCCACCGATGTTTGGCTATCCGGCGCTGACCTGGCACGTTGTCGCGTCGTTGCTGATGCTGCCACTCTTCATCACCCATGCCGGCGCGCTCCGGCCACAACCGGCACCGCGCGACTTCCTCCGCCGGCGCCAGTTCCTCCAACGCGCGCCCGTCTTGCTCGGTGGTCTGGCCTTCTGGCAAGGGATAGCCGCTCCGGACGCAATCGTCCCGCCGCCCGGTCGCGCGTGACGTGTCACCGGTTCGCGCGACGCCGGCGGGAGCGGCAACGATTTCCCGCCGACAAGCTGGATGTTCGACGACCCGTCGCCAATCGACCAACAAACGTGGCATCTCACCGTCTCCGGCGCGGTCACCCGACCGTTCGCGCTGAGCGCGGCCGAGCTGCCGGACGATAGCAGCCTCGACGCGACGCTCGACTGCACCGGTGGCTGGTATGCCCGGCGCGCGTGGCAGGGCATACGTCTGTCCCATCTGCTCGACCGCGCGGACATTGCGCCGGAGGCCAGGAGTATCGTCGTGCACTCGGCCACCGGCTATCGCCGCCGCTTCTCGTTGAGCGACGCGGGCTCGGCGCTGCTCGCCGTGCATGTGGATGGCGTCCGGCTGGCACACGGTCACGGCGCGCCGCTTCGACTCGTGATGCCCGGTCATCGCGGCTACGATTGGGTCAAATGGGTCGATCAGATCGAGGTTAGCCGCGTGCCGGGATGGTGGAACTGGCCGCTTCCGATCCGCTAAGCTTTGCAACCTGACCTCAATCCAGTGAGAACGCGTGTGCAAACAACCGACGCGGGCCGCGGCGACATCGCCCAGGTATTGATCACAGAGGCTGAGATCGCCGCCCGGGTACGTGCGGTCGGCGCCGCGATCACGAAAGACTACCAGGGCAAGGCGCCAGTGCTCGTCTTTGTGATGAAGGGCGCGCTCATTTTCGTCGCCGACCTGATCCGGCAGATCGATCTCCCACTGCGAATTGACTTCCTCGTCGTCTCCAGCTATCACGCCGGGACGACGAATGCCGGCGTGACCGTCGTCACCGACCTGCGCGGCGACATCCGCGATCGCGACGTGATCGTCGTCGAGGATATCGTCGATACGGGCCTCACGCTGCAAGAGGTTTTGGGGCGCCTCGCCGCCCGCCAACCGGCAAGCCTGGCGGTCTGCGCGCTGCTCGACAAGCCGGCCCGCCGCCGCGTGCCCGTGGACATCCGCTACGTCGGTTTCACCGTGCCAGATGAGTTCGTCGTCGGCTACTGCCTCGACTACGGCGAGCGATATCGAAACCTGCCGTTTATCGGCGTGCTGAAGCCGGAGGTCTACATCGATGCCGGGGCCACTTCGCGAAGCGCCCCAGGCGGCCACCCGGCCTAGCGGGATTCGACAAGCGTCCCGGACTCCGCGAACAGGCGGCGGGCTTCCTCCCAGAGTTCCGGCTCACCCCGCACATCTTTGAGGTAGGCCCACCACTCGACACCCCAAAGGTATGCCCGTGTTGCCCGCGAGCGGGCGGCGAGCTCGACGTTCGCACGCAGCCAGCGCGGTGAAAAGCTCCTCGCCTCAGCCGTGGAAATCTGCCGGATATCCACGGACGGCATCTCGAATGGTTCCGCCTGTAACTCGCCGATCCAGATTTCTTTCCCCTCTCGCGCCGCCGCCCGCGCTTGGTTCGGCAAATTGGGTACGAACGGACCAATCCGGTAGGGGAAGATATAGAGCCACGGCCACGGTCCTCGTTGACGCTTTGTATAGACCGACTGCGCGACAACGTCGGCGTGATCGACGATCCAACGCCAGGTGTTGTCCTTACGCTGCCAGCTCGCATGCGACACCACAATCGGATGCCGGCCGTCGTCTGCCGCGCGCACAGCCTCGATCTCCCGAGCCAGGAACTCGCGGCTGATACGCCAACCGCTGGCGTAACGCCAGCGCCCCTCGGTGTGAACGAACGGCTCGTTCTCGACCTGAATCGCCTCCACGGCGGGATGCGCGCCAACATGTCGGGTGGCGGCCTCGAGGTAGGGGAAGAGCGCATCCTGTACCAGTGGGCTTTCCTCCGGATAACCGTCTACCGGCAGCGCCGCCGCGAGCCGCAACCAGGTGGGGAACCAGAACTCCGGATAGCGTTGCGCTTTCATCCCAATCGAAACGGTGACACGCGCATCGTGCGTGCTCGCGATATCGAGCAATTGATCGACGGCGCTGAAGTCATAGACGCCGGGTTGCTGCTCGACGTCACTCCAGTACACGGAGAGGCGCACGTGCTTGACGCCGAGGTCAGCCAGGATCGAGCGGAACAGTTCGGCGCAGGATTGGTTGAAGAACTCCGCCCGCTTGCAGCTGAAGTTCACCCCATAGAGCACCCGCTGTTTCGACTCGAGGTTGTACCAGGCGCAATAGCTGGCCAGGTAGAGCAGCATCAGCGGGATCGCGACGAGCGTGAAGAAGCGGAGTGCCGGCGGGATGCGCCCAATCACTGCGGTCCACGACATCGTGGCGGCGGTCGGACTGGTGCCGTTGAGCGGAGACGATGTAGGGGATATGCTCGCCGTGCCGGAGGCATGCCTGTGTCGGCGGATGAACTGCTTGATATTGTCGATGATCAGGATCGGGTCCTCTCTCGGGCGCCGCGCTCGCGCGTGCTGCGTGACTATCATATCCACCGCGCCGTGATGTTCTTCGTCTTCGATGACGAGGAGCGCGTCTTCGTCAACCAGCGCAGCGACACGAAGGAGATCTATCCAGGCTACTGGAGCATCGCCTTCGGCGGACACGTGCTCGCGGGCGAGTCCTATGACGACGCCGCCCGCCGGGAGATCATGGAAGAGGTGCGGTTGGATGCCCCTGCTCGCCAGATCGGCAGCTTCCAGAAGCGGACCGCCGACGAGCGCGAGAACGTCAAAGTCTACGGCGTCACCGCCGATCGTGAACCGGTCCTCTTCGCCGACGAGATCGCACAGGGTCAGTTCATGACGCTGGCCGAACTCAATCAGATGATCCCCCGGTTCGACTTCCTCCCAGAGACACCGGATCTGCTCAAGATCCTGATCGCGCACACCAGCAGGCGCCAGGGATAGGCAACCACTGCTTGACCCTCACGACCACGCGCGGCACACTTCGGGCAGGTACCTCACAGGAGGCAATCATCATGGGCAACCGGCTTGAAGGAAGAGTCGCCGTCGTCACCGGCGGCGGCCGTGGTATCGGACGCGGCATCGCGCTGCTCCTGGCGGAAGAGGGCGCCAAGGTCGTCGTCAACGACTATGGTGTCGCAGTCGATGGCACTCAGCCCACGTCGGGACCGGCGCAGGAAGTCGTCGAGGAGATCAAGAAGAAGGGCGGCGACGCCGTGCCCAACGCCGACACGGTCGCCACGCTCCAGGGCGGTGAGGCGATCATCCAGACGGCGCTGGACACGTTCGGCCGGCTCGACATCTTGATCAACGTCGCCGGCATCCTCCGCGACCGCATGGTCTTCAACATGACCGAACAGGAATGGGACGACGTGATCGCCGTCCACCTCAAGGGGCATTTCAACACGACGAAACCGGCCTCGATCATCTTCCGTCAGCAGCGCTCCGGCCGGATCATCAACTACTCGTCAACCTCCGGCCTGATCGGCAACCCCGGCCAGATCAACTACGGCGCCGCCAAGGCAGCGATCGCCGGCTTCTCGCGCGTCGTCGCCCGCGACCTCGGCCGCTACGGCGTCACCTGCAACTACATCGCCCCCGGCGCCTCCACCCGGATGACCGCCAGCGTGCCCGAGACGTCCCGCCAGCTCCGCGCCCGCGCCGGCATCCAGGGCGCGGCGTCGGCCGCGGCCGGGCCGCAGAGCCAGGGACTCCCGCCGCTGATGCTGCGCGAGCCGGAATACGTCGCGCCGATGACCGTCTTCCTCGCCACCGACAAGGCGTGGAACATCAACGGCCAGGGATTCGGCGTCAGTGGCGGCACTGTCTCGCTGCTCAACCAGCCGTTGCCGTACCGCACGATGTACAAGCCCGGTATGTGGACGCTGGACGAGCTCGAACGCGATGTCTCCACGCAATTGATGCAGGGCATTCCCAACCCGGCGCCGCCGCCGCCCGACCTCGAGGTCGCCGGCCGCCCCAAGGCGGAAGCGGCAACGGCATAACTACGTGATCGACGCGCAAACCCTCCCGTCCAGCGGCGGGAGGGTTTGTCGTGTACGCGCGGGGCTGGTTCGCGGTCAGCGGACACGGTGGTCAACCGTTCCATCGTGACGGGACAAACGCCGCCGTCCGGTCAGCACCAGCTATCGCCGCTCCGGCGGCGCCCAGCGCATGACGTCATCGTCATCATTCTGATCCGACGCCTGCGGTTGCTCCACGATTGGGTCCGGTGCGGCCTCGACCGGCTCCGACGCGCTGCGCGGCCCAAATTGCGACGGATCGGCGCCGACCAGCGATGACAGCCGCCGCCCTTCGGCGACCGGCGAACGTTCGGCATCGCCGTCCCGATGATTCGCGGCCGCAACCGCATCGGGCGCTGGAGCGGCAAAGGGGCTGCGCTCTTTTGCCTGCACGTGTCGCCACACGTCGGCGCCGCCCTCCGATGCCTTGTGCCCATCAACCAGTTCTTCGATCCGGTCGGCCATCTCCATCACCAGACGGTCATGCGTGCTGGTGATGATCGTGATCCCCTCGCCGCGGGCAATGTCGCGGAGCAGATTGAAGATCGCCGTGGCCGTCGCCGAGTCCAGCTCGCCCGTCGGCTCGTCCGCCAGCATCAGCGCCGGCTCGGTCGCCAGAGCGCGGGCGATCGCCACCCGTTGCTGCTCGCCGCCGGACAGCTCATACGGCCGGTGCTCTGCCCGCCGTCCCAGACCAACCATGTCGAGGACGCGACGGGCGCGCCGCGTGCGCTCGCCGTGCTTGAACCCGGCGATCCGTAGCGGCAGCTCGACATTCTCCTGCGCCGAGAGCAGCGGCAGCAACCCAAACGACTGAAAGATGAAGCCGAGCGTGTGACGGCGCAACTCGTTCAACTCGGCCTCGTGCATCGTATCCACGCGCCGATCGTCGATTAGCACCTCGCCCTCGGTCGGCCGATCCAGACCAGCGATGATATTCAGGAGGGTCGTCTTGCCCGAACCACTCCGGCCGATGATCGCGAGGAATTCCCCCGCCTGCACGCTGACGTCGATGTGCCGCAACGCCCAGACGTCTTCCGAACCAAGATGAAAGCGACGTGACACATTGCGGACTTCGACCGCGGCGCCCGCCATCAAGCGTGCTCCTCGCTTCGGTCATGATGCTCCGGCATGACTTCCACCCGCCCCTCTCCGAGGAGGATCTTCGCCCGCTCTCTGATCGAGAGCCGTTCGAGGAACTCGCGCGGGATCTGGAGTCGCCCTGCCGCATCAACCAGCACATACTCATCGTGAACGATCTCGGGTCGGCCCGCCTCCATCCGCACGCGCCGGAAGACCTCGGTACTCGTTCGACCGTCGCGGATCGCCACAACCCGATCGACGCGGGCGGCGATGTCCGGGTCGTGGGTGACGATCACGATCGTCACGCCGTAGCGTCGGTTGAGGTCGCGGAACACCTCATAGATGACCTCGGCCGCGACCGAGTCCAGCTCGCCGGTCGGCTCGTCTGCCAGGAGCAGCGGCGGATTGTTGGCCAGCGCCACCGCGATCGAGACGCGCTGCTGCTCGCCACCGGAAAGTTGCTCTGGCTTGTGTTGCAGGCGGTGATCGAGCCGGACCGTCGTCAGCAATTCCTGCGCCCGCTCCCGCGCCTGCTCGGCGGAGACGCCGTCCAAAATCAACGGCACCTCGACGTTCTGCAGCGCCGTCAGATAGGGGACCAGGTTGCGGCCAGTCTGCTGCCAGACGAACCCTACCTGCTTGCGCCGATAGAGGACCATCTCACCGGACGACATCGTCAACAGGTCACGCCCCCCGACAAAGGCGCGGCCCGCGCTCGGCTGATCGAGTCCGGCGAGGATGTTGAGCAGCGTGCTCTTCCCCGACCCCGACGCACCGACGATCGCCATCAACTCGGCGGCGCGGATCTTCAGGTCCAAGCCCCGCAGCGCGACGACCTCCAGGTTGGCGATCTTATAGATCTTGAACAGATCCTCGCAGACGATGTAGTGCTGGCCTTCGGGTACCGCGTGCTGACTGGTCAAATCAACCCTCACTCCACCGGTCTACCTTAGTGCTTTTCTCTTTGGACCGGTAGCGTCGGAGGCCAATCATCCCAGGCCAGACTCTGCTCAGATTGCGCGGGTTCTTGCTCCGCAATACAGAGATGAGAATGGCTCAAACCATACCGAACCGCGGCGTCCTTGAGCGAGGTGAGTCGCTCAGACTCCACGGCCTACATCGCCTATCGTTACAGGCCATGCCGAGTGTACCGGTTGACGGGCAATCGAGAGCAATCTGCGCGGTCAGCGTGAAGGTCAGATCAGTCGGCCACACTTGAGGCACAGGTAATACCAATCCCGCATGACTACGCCGCATTCTGGTCGAGCGCCGGGAGCGCAGCGAGGGCGTCCTGAATCCAGGCCCAGCCGGCCAGCGACCGAACGCGGGCGGGGTCGGCATCGAGATCGGTGA